>CAZUVW010000033.1:7754-18886 GCA_964623875.1 uncultured Gaiellales bacterium | reverse complement strand
GCCGTGTTGATCGCGTCGCCGTAGAACGTGTAGGTGCGCCGTGTGGGCGGGCCGACGATCCCGGCGAACACGCGCCCCGCGTTGACGCCGACGCGCACGGGCAGCGTCCCGCGACGCTCGACGATCGCGCGGCAGGCGCGCAGGATCAGCTCCTCCTCGTCGCCGCCCGAGCTGCGTGGCGCGCCCGCGAGCAGGATCGCCTTCACCGCCTCCTTGCTGACGTCCGTCTGCGCGAACGTGACGTCGAAGCTGAGGCAGCTCTCCTGGATCGCCGTGATCCGCTCGTCGAGCGCGGCCGCGAGCGCGTCGGGGCCCTCGCGCTCGAGCAGATCGTCCGTGCCGCGGATCTCGACGAACGCGCACGCGACGTGACGATGCTCCGGATCTGCCGGCTCGCCCCGCAGCTCGCGCGTGTAGGCGGCCGGCAGGAGCTGCGAGAGGTCAACCCCGGACGGGTCGAAGAACGGCGGCACGATCTGGGCGGCCTGCGGGCTCTTCGCGAGCAGGATCACGCCCTCGCGCTCGGGCCCGAGCAGCTCGGCGTCGAAGAGCTCGGCGGTCGTCCGGCTCAGCATCACCTCGCCGGCGTTCGCGATCGCCTCGGTCGCCACGCACGTCGTCGCGTCGGCGCCGGCGACGACGAGCTCGCGGTGGACGCCCCCGACGAGGAAGAAGTGGAACGTCCCCGCGTGCAGTCCCACCGACATGCGCAGCCGCACCGGCCCCGCCGAGGTCGAGAGCCGCCGCATCCCCGCGAGGGCGTCCTGCATCCCGAGCGCGGCGGTGGCGGCGCGGTGGGCGTGGTTCTCGCCGCGGAAGAGGAGCAGCACGGCGTCGCCGCCGAACTTGAGCAGGTCGGCGTGATGGGCGTAGGCGGCCGCGATCAGCTCGGCGAACGCCGCGTCGAGCACCATCGCGATCTCCTCTGCACCCTCGCGCCCGCGCTTCGCGAGCTTCTCGGTCAGCTCGGTGAAGCCGGACACGTCGGCGAAGACGAGCGTCCCCTCGAACGTCTGCGCCAGAGTCCCCGGCGCGTCGCGCAGCCAGTCCGCCGCGATACGCGGCACGAATGGCCGCAGCGGGTCGGTCGGCGTCCCCGGACGTGCGCGGGCGGGGGCGGTGGCCATCCCGTGAGCCTAACCGCCGCGCCGAGCCTGGGCTTCGCCGGGCTGGTCGGCTCAGCCCACGAGCTGCTTCAGCACGATGCCGGCTGCGCCTGCGACGAAGGCGGCCATGAACCACATGTAGGCGAACCGCAGGTAGCGGTACTTGTGCTGGACGAGGAACACGGAGTGGTCGTGCAGGTTGTCGACCATCACGCGGTACAGCCGCCCGTCGTCGCCGAGCAGGTTCGCCATCCGCTGCGCGTAGTCGTCGCGCGAGAGGGCGGCTGCGTCCGTGAAGAAGAGCAGGTCCGGCCGGTTCCGCGGCCCGCCCTTGCCGGGCATGATCGCGAGCACGGCCCAGAGCAGCGCGCCGGCCAGGACGATCGCGAAGGCGACGATCCCCCAGAGCATGTCGTCGTTCGACGCACGCGCCGCGGCGACCCCGATCAGCACCGCGGACACGGTCATCACGATGCTCGCCTTCAGGTCGGCCTGCGCCGAGAGCTGGACCAGGTGCTGCTGCGTGTTGCGCAGTGCGTAGTCGGCGGCGTGCCGCTCCTCGACGCTCGCGAACGGGTCGAGCCGGTGCTCCGTCTCCGTCACGCGCGCAATCTAGTCGCCCCGCGGGGCGCGATCGGCGTGGATCGCGTCCAGGACATCTCGAAGTGGTGACGAGGTGGTGACGTCCTCGGGCGCGACGGCGACGGCGCGGGCGGCGAGGTCGCGGTAGACCTCGGCGAGCGCCTCGAACAGTGCCGGGGTCAGGCCCGCCGCAGCCTGCGTCGACGCGATCTCCTCCATCTCCGCGACGTAGCGCCACGCCTTCGACGAGGCACGCGCGATCGTCTCGCCGCTCCGCGCGCGGTCGGCGACACCCGTCTCGACGAGGTCGTCGAGCACCGGGTCGAGCACGCCGTTCGCATGCGCGGTGCGCAGCGCCTGGGCGAGGAGCGCGACGCGGCCCTTGTACACGCTGGCAGTGCACATCTTCACCGCGGACGCCAGCCCCACCTCGGCACCGACCACCAGGCGCTCGACCCCCACCGCAGGCAGGGCGGCGATCTCGCCGGCGCGCTCGCCCGAGAGGTAGGCCCGCGTCGTCCCCGCCACCGCCGGAGGCGGGCCCGAGATCGAGCCGTCGACCAGCTCGAGACCGGCATCGCGCAGCACCTCCCCGATCCGACGCGCCGTCGTCGGCGAGACGGCGTTCAGGTCGGCGACGAGCGGCCTCCCCCCGACCTGCGGCGCGGCGGTCGCGAGCGCAGCCGCCACGTCGAGCGCCGCCTCGGGCGGGACGACCGACAGCACCGCGTCCGCAGCGTCGAGCACGTCACCGAGCGAGGCGAGCTCCTCGATCCCGGCGCCCGCTGCGAACACGCGCGAGCGCTCGCTCCGCCCGGCGAGGCACGCGACCACGCGGCAGCCGCCGTCGCGCAGCCGCGCTCCGAGGGCGCTCCCCATCGCGCCCGTGCCCACGATCCCGACCGTCGTCATTCGCCCGCCGAGCCTACGCGACGATTCACACGCGCCTCTCAGCCTCGATCGCGATCATGTGCGCCATGACCGACGATCGCGACACCGACACCTCCCCGCCACGCTCGACCCGCCGCTCGTCCCTGCTCGCGCTCGGGGGCCTCGTCGCGGGCGCGGTCGCCGGCGGCACCGCGCTCGGCCGCGCCGACGCCGCCGACGCGGCCGGCGCCGGTCCGGCCGCCGTCGCCTCGGGCGCCGTCACGTGCGTGCTCACCCCCGAGCAGACCGAGGGGCCGTACTTCACCCAGGGCGACAGGGTGCGCCGGGACGTCACGGAGGGGAAGGCCGGCATGCCGCTGCTGCTGCGCCTCGACGTCGTGGACGTCTCCACGTGCACGCCGATCAAGGGGGCTGCAGTGGACATCTGGCACTGCGACGCCCTCGGCGTGTACTCGGACGTCGAGCAGCAGGGCACCGCCGGCGAGACGTTCCTACGCGGCATCCAGCGCACCGACGCGAAGGGCGTCGCCCGGTTCCGCACGATCTACCCGGGCTGGTACCCGGGCCGGACGGTGCACGTCCACACCAAGGTCTTCCTCGGGGGGAGCGTCGTCCACACGGGCCAGCTCTACTTCCCGGACGGGGTCACGGACGTCGTGTACCGCGGGGCGCCGTATCGCTCGCGTCCCAACCGCGACCCGCGCAACGCGGGAGACGCGATCTTCCGCAACGGCGGCTCGCGGTCGCTGCTGCGGCTCACGCGCCAGGGCTCGGGCTACGTCGGGACGATCACGATGGGCGTCAGCCGGCGGTAGACGCCGACGTCATCACGCCGTCCACGGCGCGCCCGGCGTCGGCCCCCCGGTCGAGCGCCGACGGCGGTGATCTCCTCGACGTAGTCGCGCTCGACCTCGCGGTCGGACAGCACCTCGAGCCCGAACAGGTCGCGGTAGAACGCCAGCGACCGATCCATGTCCGAGACGGTCAGCGCAAAGTGATGGATCCCCGTGATCACGAGCGATCGTCCCTGACGGTGAGCGTCGGGGTCACTGGAGCCTCCGGTACGGCTGCGCGAGCAGACGGGCGATCCGCCCGAGCAGCGCCTCCGCCCGCGCGGGATCGAGCGACCGCCGGTCGGCGCGGAGCGTGAGCGCGAGCGTGAGCGGATCGCCCTCGCAGGGCCCGGCCTCGAGCACGCACGGCGAGCGGCGCAGCAGCTCCTCGACGGCCGGGTGGGGCCGGTCGGTCTCGACGACCACGATCGCGACGGGGTCGTCTGGGGACGAGGCTCCCGCGGCCTCGACCGCTCCACGCAGGACGGCGTCGATCTCCCCCCGCAGCGCCGGCAGAGACGCGTCGCAGGCTCCGGCGAGCACGGCGACCCCGGCTGTGCTCGACGAGCCGAGCGCCAGCGCGACCGCGGCCGGCCGAGACGCGCCGGTGCGCACCGGATCGACCGCGAGCGCGCGCCCCGTCGCGGCGACGAGCACGTGCGTGAGCGACCCACCGAGGTCGCGCGCGAAGCACAGCGCCTCGGCCGCGTCCACCGTCGTCGCCAGCGCGAGCGCCGGGCCGGCGGTCAGGGCGTCGCCGTGGATCGAGGTCATCCTCCCACCACCGCGCGGATCGCCGGTGGCGCCGAGCTCCCCCGGGCCTCGAAGACGGTCGGCAGGACGACGCGCCGGGCACGCCTGCGCGGCGCGGCGAGTCGCTCGAGCAGCAGGGTGGCCGCGTGCGACCCGAGCTCCTCGAGGTCGCGACGCACGACGTCGAGCGGCGGCATGTGGAGCGCCGTGAGCTCGGTCTCCTCGCAGGCGACCACCGAGACGTCCTGCGGGATCCGGACGCCGAGATCGCGCAGCGCCGCGAACATCCCGGCGAACAGCTGGTTGTTGCCGGCGACGATCGCGGTCGGCGGATCCGGCAGGGCCAGGATCTCCCCGACGGCGCGGTACCCGTCCTCGACCGTCCGCTCGCCCTCGCGGAGGAGGCGCTCGTCGCGGTCGAGCCGGAGGCGGCCGATCTCCTCGACGTACGTGGCGATGCGGACGCGGCTCCCGCGCTGGAGGCTCGTCCCCGCGATGAGCGCGATCCTGCGATGCCCGAGTCCCGCCAGGTGGCGGATCGCCTCGGCGAACCCGGCGGCGTGATCGGAGAGGACGGCGTCTGCGCGAGATCCGGCCACGTCGCGGTCGAGCAGGACTGCCGCCTGGAACGAGTCGACACGCTGCGCGAGCCCACTGGCGGTCTCGTCGGCCGCGGCGATCATCAGCCCGTCGAGCCGGCGCTGCCGGAAGGCGGCGATCAGCTCCGCCTCGTGCTCGGTGTCGTTGGCCGAGTTGGCGACCATCAGCGCGTACCCGAGCGGGCTCAGGGCGAGGTCGGCGCCCCGGGCGATCGACGCGAAGAGCGGGTTCGAGATGTCGCTGACCACGAGGCCGATCGCGCCGGTCGAGCCGGTGCGCATCGCGCGCGCGGCCACGTCGGGCCGGTAGCCGAGGCGCTCGCTCGCATGCAGCACCCGCTCCCGCACGCCCGGGCTGACGAACGGCTGTCCGTTGAGCACCCGCGAGGCCGTCGAGACCGAGACACCGGCCTCGCGTGCGACGTCGCGGAGTGTGACGGTCTTCACAGGTTCGGAACGTTTCCAGAGAACGTTCCCAGGAACCTACGACGCCGCGGGTCGAGATGTCAAACGAGCAACGCGTCGCCGACGCCCCGCGCCTCCCCACGCCGCCCGACTGGTGGGCCGACGCACGCATCCCGCTCGACGACGTGCTGCCCGTGGCGGCGACCGACCGGCCGACGTCCCGATCGCGCGCGAGGCGCCTCCCGAGCCGGCACCTCGCAGGTGCGGGCGCGACCGCGGGCCGACTGCCGTCGCAGCCGCCACCGTCGTCGAATCGACAGCACGAGTGCGCCCGGGAGGATTCGAACCTCCGACCCGCGGATTAGAAGTCCGCCGCTCTGTCCCCTGAGCTACGGGCGCTCGACCGCAGGGTAGTGCGGCCGGACGACACGCGCCCGGACACGGGAGGCGCGACCAGGGCGGCCGCCGGTCAGACGGAGGCAGGGGCGAGAAGCGCGGCGCGCCGCAGCGCGATCCCGACGATGCCCACGAGCGCGCCGATCGCGAACGCGGCCCGGACGCCGGCGTGGTCGACGACGGCGCCCCCGAGCGCGGTGCCGAGCGCGGCCCCCAGCCCGATCGAGGTGCCGAACCAGGCGAAGGACTCTGCGATCGCCCACGGCCGCGCGACCCGGTCGATCAGCTGGTACGCCGCCGCGATCGCCGGCGCGATCGGCAGCCCGGCGACGAAGGCGAGCACGCAGAGCGACGGCACCGAGAACGCGAGCAGGAGCAGCGCCAGCCCGAGCACGATGAAGGGCGCGACGCGCAGGAACCGTCGCCGCGGGTCGAGCACGCGCCGTGAGCCCGCGAGGAGCCCGCCGACGAAGCTGCCGGCCGAGAACGTCGCGAGGGCGAGGCCGCCGAGCTCGCGCGACCCGTGCTCCTCGGCGAAGGCGGGGAACCCGACCTCGACGACGCCGAAGGCGAGCCCCAGCGTCAGCGCGAACCCCGCGAGCGTCCGGACGCCGCCGGACTCGAGCGCGCCGAGCAGGCCCCGCGCCCCGGACGTCGTGGCGGGGGTCTCGCGCACCGGCCGCAGCCGGACGACGAGCAGCGTCCCCACGAGCGCCGCGACCGCTGCCCCGAGGACCCCGCCGACCGGGTTCAGCGCCGCGAGGCCGGCCGCGAGCAGCGGGCCGACGACGAAGAACACCTCCTGGAACGACGCCTCGAGGCCGTACGCGGCCCCGCGCAGCTCGTCGGGGACGAGCCGGGGCCAGACGGTGCGCACCGTCGGGGCGACCGGGGGGATCGCCAGGCCGGCCGCCGCGGCGGCGAGCGCGAGCGCGCCGATCGGCGCGTCGGCGAGCGCGAGCAGCACGACGAGCACGAGCAGCGCCGGGTACGCGATCGCCCGGGCGACGAGCACGCGCGTCGGCCCTCGACGATCGACCCGCCGCCCCGCGACGGGCGCGCCGATCGCCAACGCGACGCCGTAGGCCGCCGCGAGGCCCCCGGCCGCCGTGTAGCTCGATCCCTCCCCGCGGGCGAGCAGGAGCAGGGCGAGCGGCGTCATCCCGAGCGGGAGGCGCGCGACGACCGACCAGCCGAGCAGCGGCTTCGCGAAGGGGACGGCGAACAGCGTGCGGTACGTGCCGCGCATGGAGGCGTCCGGGGTCACGCGGGAGATCGTCGCAGGAGCGTCAGCGCGCGCGCAGGACGAGCGGCGCGCACGTCGCGCCCGTCTTCTCCCGCACGGGCCGACCCGAGGCGTCCTTCGGCGTCACCGTGAGGGTCGTGCGCGTCGCGACCACCTGCGCGTAGCCGTACGCGTCGGTGGCCGAGCAGCGCAGCCCGAGCCCGCGCGGCGGGGCGGGATCGAAGAACAGCGAGGTGACGAAGTCTCCCGATCCCGGCGCGCCGAGCACCGCGTCGATCTCCTTCGCGTACGTGTTCGTCGCCACCGGCCCCGTGATCACCTCCCAGATCCCGGTCGAGTCGGGCCCGGCGGGGTCGAGGGTGCGCGAGCGGATCTCACCGATCAGGTGCGCGTGCGTGTCGGTCGTGAGGACGACCACGTTCCGCACCGACCGCAGGGTCTCGACGAAGCGAGCGCGCTCGGCGCCGTAGCCCTCCCAGCGGTCGTAGGGCAGCGCGTAGAGCTGCATCAGCGGCACCTCGTTGATCACGATCTTCCAGGTCGCGGTCGACGCCCGGATCGCGGTCGTGAAAGCCGCGAGCTGCGCCGCGCCGAGCATCGTGCGCGACGGGCTGTCGATCGCTTCGCGGCACCCGGCCGGCACCGGCTGCGCGAGCGGCGGGGCGATCGCGGCGAAGGCGGCGCGCACCGCGGCCGGCGCCGTGGGCGCGAGATCCCCGTTGCAGGCAGCGGTCGCCTTCGCCGAGCGGAACGAGCGCTCGTCGAGGAAGAACAGCTCCACGTTGCGCCCCCAGCGAGCCGTGCGGAAGAGCCCCCTGCGCGCCGTGTACGCGACCGGTGCGTAGTCGCGGAACGCCTTCACGCCCGCCGCGTACACGCTCGCACCGTGCTCCGCCCGGGAGAAGTCGTTGATGAACTCGTGGTCGTCCCAGTGGCTGTAGAGCCCCGTGGCGGCGCGCAGTGCTCGCAGCGGCGCGAGCCCGAGCCCGAGCCGGTACTTCTCCCACTTCGCGGGCACCGTCAGCGCGGCGGGTGCGTCCGCGACCTCGGAGTCGGAGTAGATCGTGTCCCCGAGGTTGACGTTGAAGTCGTTGCGCTCGGCGGCCATGCGCGCGTACGTCTGGAAGCCGTTGAAAGCCGGCTTCCCGTCGGGCCCGGGTGTCGCGTCCGCGTCACCCGAGTACGCGAAGCGCACGGGCACGTCGGCGGTCGGCGCCGGTGCGGTCTCGAACCGCCCGACCGGGCTCGTCGCGTCCGCCTGCCGGAACCGGTAGCTGCAGCGCCCGCCCGCAGGCAGCCCCCGTACCGTGACCGTGACCGTGCGGTCGTCGGCCGCACGGGCGCGCGCGCTGCCACGAAACGGCGTCGTGCGGCCGCGCGCCGTGCACGACCCGGCAACCTCGATCCCGCCGGCGCGCGGCGCGCGCGTCCACAGCAGAGCCGAGCTCGAGCGGATCTCCCCGGCCGCGACCCCCTGGGCGAAGACCGCCTCCGAACCGACCGCGGTCGCGGCGAGCGCGCCCGCGAGGACGGCGGCGGACGCGGTCAGTCCGGCTGCGAATCGGAGCACGCGGCGAGTCTACGTGCGCGGCGAGCCCTCCCCCGCGGCGTTCACCGGATCGCGATCCACCCGATCCTCGGCGGCGAGGAAGCGGACGAACCAGAAGGCGAACACCGCGAAGAAGACGATCGACTGCTCGGCCGCCATCGTCATCCCGCCGAGCTGCTGGTCGAACGTGCGGTCGAGCCCCCAGACGCGCTCCGGGGCGTCGGCGTAGGCCTCGTACACGGGCTCGGGGACGAGCGCGAGCATCAGGCCGACCGGCGCCGAGAGCACGAACCCCGCGAACACGTAGCCGGCGCGGGTGCCCGGGTGGAGTCGGTGTGGTGCGTCCTGCCAGACGCACCACCACATGAGCGCTCCGGCGGCGACGTACGTCAGGTGCTCGAGCGACAGGAGCGTGTGCGGTCGTGCGAGGGCGGCATCGTAGAGCGCCGGCACGTGCCAGAGCGCGTAGGTCCCCACCCACACCGGCAGCGCGACCAGCGGGTGGGTCAGGGCATGTGCCGTCCGGCTGCGGGTCAGCGTCCGTGCGAGCGACGGTGGAACGCCCAGCACGAGCAGCAGCGGCGCCCACTCGGCCAGCACGACGTTCTGCAGCAGGTGGGCCCAGACGAGGTACTCCCGCGCGAGCGTGTCGAGAGGAGTGACCAGCGCCAGCACCAGCAGCAGGCATCCTCCGACGAAGCTCGCCGTGCGCCACGGCGTCGCGTCGCCGCGACGGGCGGCCGTCGCGAGATAGGCAGCGGCGAGAGCGACCGGGACGAGCGCCTCGGCGCTCCACGACCAGTCGGAGGGCGCCACGGAGCGGGACGCTACCCTTCGCCCCGCGCGGGTGTAGCTCAATGGTAGAGCTCCAGCCTTCCAAGCTGGCTATGAGGGTTCGATTCCCTCCACCCGCTCCTGTTTGCAGCGGGCTCCCTGTGGCGCTTCGCGCCACGGGAGCACGGAACCCGCTTGCGCGGGTTCCTCCGCTCGAAGATCCCTGAAGGGGGCCCGCCCGCGGGCCCCCGTGGGCACAGCGATCTCGCTCGCTCCGGCAGCACGCGCGCTGATGTGCAGCCGCCCACGACCCCATCGGGGCTCACGCCTCTGCCACCCACCGTAGGGGCCGGGCTTGCCCGGCCCGCACGGACCGCGCCGGGATCCCGATCGACGACGAGCCGCGATGACGGCGATCGTCCGGCGGGCAGCGTACGTCGTCAAGGACCTCGAGCTGGAGCTCGGGGCGCTCGGCTCCAACGCCGACGTCGAGATCGTCGCGCTCGCCGACCGCGGGCCGGGCTACGACACGAGTCGCGAGGACTGGCAGACGACGAAGCTCGGCGCGGGCACGCCGCCGTGATGTCCGGGTCGCAGGAGTACGTCGGCTGGGACGGGATCGAGTACGACACCGTGATCTCCCGGCTCCGGGCGAACCCCGCGATGAGCACCGACGAGCTCGGCGTCGCGTTCAGCGAGAGCGCGACGAACGACCGCACCTGGTCGACGATCGCGCTCGACGGGCGGCTCGACGCGCTCGTCACCGCAGTCGACCAGTGGGCCGCCGCGCTCACCGCCGGCGTGCCGGCGCACCGCAAGGCCCTGACCACGGCGTTCGGCGCGACGCGCACGTTCTGGCAGGCCCCGATGGACAAGGACCTCGTCGACATGGCGACCGAGGTCGAGCGGGTCGTCCCGAGCGCCGCGATCAAGGCGGCCAGCAGGTCGGTGATCACCGCCGCTGCGGCGGCGATCCTCTACGAGCGCATCACCCCCGCCTACGCGGACGCGCAGGGCCTCACCATCTACCACCCGTCGAGCCGAGCCAGATGCTCGACCACGAGACGTACCGCACGCTCGACTTCGCGCACACGACGCGCTGGGACGAGTTCCTCGACGTCTGGCTCGGGTAGCGCTCCGACGCCTCGGACGAGGGAGCCGCGCCCCTCGTCCGAGTGACGACGGCTCATCGTGCGGCGCATCGCGGCCGATCACCGTCGTGACGACCCACTCGGGTCGCCACGACGACGTGCGGAGGAGAGATGACGAGGATCGGAGCACTGGGACTGGCGATCGTGGCGCTCGGCGTGAGCGCCTCGCTCGCAGTGGCCGCACCTCCTGCCGGCAAGGGCAAGCCCACCGCGACCGCCGAGAGCTCGGAGGAGACCGCCGGAGCGACGAAGGGCAAGAAGCCCGTGCGGACGGGCGAGGGGTGCAGGCCCCGCGTCACGGTCGTGCTGAAGGGCTCTCTCGTGGAGAAGGCGGCCGAGACGCTGAAGCTCGACGTGACGCAGGCGAACGCCCACGGCAGGAGCTTCGTCGGCGCCGGCCTCGTCGTCGCGCTCGACGCGAAGACGACCTTCCGCCGCAACGGCGCGAAGGAAGCGGACGCGCTCGTCACGGGCGACCGCCTGCTCGTGCAGGCCCGCGTCTGCAAGGCAGACCTCACCGCGGAGAGCGCACCTTCGCTGACCGCGGTTCGCGTGGTCGCACACCCGCCGACCGCCTAGCGCGCACGGGTTCCCTGCCCCGCCCCGAGGAGGAGGCGCCCGTCGGGCGCCTCCTCCCTCTGCTCCAGTGCGTCAGGGAGACCCCACCGACCACTCCGCGCTTCCGCTGATGCGCGTCGTCCCGATCGGCGGGACACTGCGTGGCGAGGAGCGAGATGGCGACGTGGACCTCCCACGGCTCGAGCGCGAGCGCGCCTGCAGGCGACCGTCTGCGCGCACTGCTGCGGCGGACGGTGTCCGGGAGCCTCCACGACGGGCCGGCGCGGGA
>CAZUVW010000033.1:0-7744 GCA_964623875.1 uncultured Gaiellales bacterium | reverse complement strand
GTCGCGTTCGCGATCCTCGTCTACTTCGGCGTGCGCAACGTGACCGTGGGCTCCGAGGCGGCGGCGCGGGACAACGCGACCGCTCTCTTCGAACTCGAGCGAACGCTCGGCATCGCCTGGGAGGGCGCGATCCAGGGCATCGTCGCGGAGAGCGACGTCCTCGTCGCCCTGACCAACTGGGTCTACATCTGGGGCCACTGGCCGGTGATCCTCGGCACCGCCGTCGCCCTCTACCTCACGCGCCGGGCGCACTACCGGGTGCTGCGCAACGCGATGTTCGTCTCGGGCGCGATCGGCTTCCTGTTCTTCGCGCTGATGCCGGTCGCCCCGCCGCGGCTGCTCGAGCTCGGGCTCGTCGACACGGTCACCGAGCGCTCCCAGTCCTACCGCGCGCTCCAGCCTCCCGGGCTCACGAACCAGTACGCGGCGTTCCCGAGCCTGCACGTGGGCTGGAACGTCCTCGTGGGCATCGTCCTCTTCACCGCGACCACCGTGCTCGCCGTGCGGGTGCTCGCCGTGCTCACGCCTCTCGCGATGGCGTTCGCCGTCGTCGCCACCGCGAACCACTTCGTGCTCGACGTCGTCGGCGGTCTCGCGCTCGTGCTCGTCGGGCTCCTCTCGGCGCTGCTGATCGAGCAGCGCCGGACGACGGCTACCATTCCCGCCGATGCGCACTCCGACGAGCGGGGGCCTGCGGCAGGTGGCGCCGTTCGTCGTGGCCCACCGGGCGGGCAACCACCTCGCTGACCTCCACAGCGCCGAGCGGGCGGGCACGCGGCTGATCGAGGCCGACGTCCAGCTGCACCGGGGTCGGCTCGAGATCCGCCACCTCAAGTCGGCCGGGCCCCTCCCCCTCCTCTGGGATCGGTGGGAGATCGCCTCGTATCGCCGACCCTGGCTGCAGCTCGAGTCGCTGCTCGAGGCCACGAGCGAGCAGACCGAGCTGATGCTCGACCTCAAGGGGCCGAGAATGGAGCTCGCCCACCGCGTGCGGGACGCGCTCGAGCCGTACCTCGGCACACGGCCGTTCACGGTGTGCGCACGCCGCTGGGCGCTGCTCGACGCCTTCGCCGGACTGCCGGTGCGGCGCGTCCGCTCGGTCGGCACCCGGCGCCAGCTGGCCCGGCTCCTCGCCGACCGGTCCGACCCGGCGCCCGAGGGCGTGGTCGTCCACGCGAAGCTGCTCGACGCGCGCGTCGTGTCGGAGCTCCGTGCCGTCGCGGAGGTCGTCCTCAGCTGGCCCGTCAACACGCCGGAGCGCGCGCGGGAGCTGCTCTCCCTCGGCGTCCACGGGCTGATCTCCGACCGGGCCGAGGCGATCACCCCCGTGGTGGCGCGGGCGGCGCACGCGTGAACGTCGACCAGCTGATCGGATTCCTGGGCGGCGCGGCGGCGCGCTTCGCCGAGCTCGACGGCCGCTTCCTGCTCGGGGCGCTGGCGCTGCAGCTGGCGATCCTGGGCTGCCGCGCGGTCGCCTGGCGCAACGTGCTCGCGGCCGCCTACCCCGGGCAGCGCGTCGGCGTCGTGGACGTCGGCTGCGCGTACGCGGCCGGGGTCGCGGTCAACGCCTTCACTCCCGCCCGGGCCGGCGAGGCGGTGAAGGTCGCCCTCGTCCGCACCCGCGTCGAGGGCTCGAGCGTCCCCACGATCGCCGCGTCGCTGTCCGTGATCCTCGCGCTCGACGCCGCGATCGGGATCGGGCTGCTCGCGACCTTCGCGGGCGCAGGCGCCGTGCCTGGCCTGCCCACGCCGGGGTCGTTCGGGCTGATCGGGCTCGCTGCCGCGGCCGGCGTCGCGATCGCCGTCGCCGTCGTCGCGCGCTTCCAGCGGGAGCGCGTCGCGGGGCTCACCCGTCGCCTCGGGCGCGGGCTCGCAGTGCTGCGCTCGCCACGCCGATACCTGCTCACCGTCGTGCCCTTCCAGCTCGCGGCGTGGTGCTGCCGGATCGGCGTCGTCTTCCTCGTGCTCCACGCCTTCCGGATCGAGGCCGGGCTCGGCACGGCGATGCTGGTGGTCGTCCTCGCGGGCGCGTCGACGATGGTGCCCGTCCCCGGCGGGGCAGGCTCGCAGCAGGCGCTCGCCGTGATCGCGCTCCAGGGTGTCGTCTCGACCGCCGGCGCGGTGTCGTTCTCGGTCGGGATGCAGATCGGCGTGACCGCCATCAACGTCCTCGTCGGCGTCGCGGCGACGATGCTCGTGCTGCGCACTGCGCGGCCACTGGCCGCGATCCGCGCGGCCCGCGCGCTCGCCGCTCCCGCCGAGGCCTGACCCCGCGCGCTACGCGACGCCGCTCGCCGGCGGCGTCTCCTCGCCCCCGGGCGCATCCCCCTCGGACGCGAGCGGATCGGCTCACCCGCCGAGGTCGCCGAGGCCCGGCACGAAGCGATCCAGCTTCCTGCCGACGGCCGCTCCGAGCACCAGCCCGGACAGGAACGCGGCCTTGCGTCCGGCGACGACCCCCACGAGCGCGGCAGCAGCCGTCGCCCCGACGGGCACCGTCACGACGAGCTCGTCGGCCCGCCCGCTGCCGCCGCCGCGGCGACAGGCGCGCTGACGCGCCACGTAGCCGAGCATCCCGCCGAGGGCGGCGGAGGCGACGGACGAGAGCACGCGGAGCACGCGCCGATCTTCCCACAGCTCGGCGAGCGGTGGGCCCGCTTCGGGCAGGATGGAGGTGAGCACCCCGACGCGACCCCAGGAGGGTTCCCATGGCGACCGATGCTGCGACCCGCACGTTCACGACCCGGATCGACATCCCCGAGGAGGCACGTGTCCGGCTGATCGAGCTGCTGAACGCTCGCCTCGCCGACACCTTCGACCTGTACAGCCAGCTCAAGCAGGCGCACTGGAACGTCAAGGGCAGCGACTTCATCCAGCTGCACGCCCTGTACGACGACGTCGCGGCCGACGTGATCGAGCACGTGGACACGATCGCGGAACGGGCGACCGCGCTCGGTGGGCTCGCGCTCGGCACCGCTCGTCTCGCAGCGGCCGCCTCCACGCTCGACGAGCTCCCGCTCGACGCGACGGCGGGCCCCGACACCGTCGCGACGATCGCCGACCGGCTTGCGGCGTACGGCGCTGCGGTGCGCGAGGCGATCGACGCCAGCGCGGAGCTCGGCGACCAGGCCACCGCCGACCTCTTCACCGAGGTCTCTCGCGCGATCGACAAGCACCTGTGGTTCGTGGAGGCGCACCTCCAGGCCTGAGGGGAGGAACCGGCGCGAGGCGCCGTCTGCGCCGGGTCAGCGCCCGGTGCCGACGGCGCTCTCGAGGTCGGCCGCGCGGAACGGTCCGAACGACCTCTCACCGGCGGCATAGCGCAGGAGTGCGACCGAGAACACGGCCCGGGCCGCCGATCCCAGGACCGACGCGACGAGCATGACGAGGATCGCCGCTGCGATCGCGACGATCTCGAACGGGCCGATGCCCTCGCCCGGCCCGAGCGTGGCGAGCCCGAGCAGGAGCCCTGCCGGGAGCAGCGCCACGAGCACGAAGATGCCCGCGATCGAGACCTGGCCGACGACCTGCTCCCCCCAGCGCTCGCGGAACAGCGTGCCCGACCGGCGTAGCGCCTCGAGCGGGCCCAGCCCCTCGAGCGCGATCACCGGGACGACGAGGAAGGTCACCAGGCCCCACGCGGCGCCGACGACGCCGACCACGATCCGGCCGAGCGGGCCGAGCCGGCTGGCGACGGCCTGCAGGACGAGATTGACGGTGACCAGGACGAGCGCCCAGCCGGCGATCGCGCCGACGTTGCCCCACGCGACGGCGAGCGCGCGAGCGACCGTGGCGTTGCGACCGTCGAGCACCTCGGCCGCAGCCGCTGCGAGCGCCACGGCGAAGAACGTCGCGAGGAAGGTCGCCAGGTACGCGCCGACCACGCCCAGGAGCACTGCGCCCACAGTCTGCTCGTCCTCGTAGAGGACCGCGGCCGGCACGAACAGGGCCAGCGCGACGGCGCCGGAGGCGGCAGCGCCGAGCACGACGAGCCCACCGAGCGAGGCGTCCGCGAGGACGACCGTCAGACTCTGCTTCGCCAGACCCCAACCGCGGGTGAGACGACCCATCGGGCCCGACTCTACCAGCAGGTCCGGGCCCTCAGGCCTCCTTGATCACGGCGAACCAGATCCGCTCGGCGACCTCGGCCGTGTGCTCGCCGATGCGCGAGAAGCGGCGATAGAGCTCGCGCCGGGCCGTCACCTCGCGCAGGTCGTCGAGCTCGAGGAGATCGGCCATCGCCTGCCGGTACACGCGCTCGAGCCGACGCTCCGCCTTGAGCGCCGCGTCGGCCGGGCCGGTCGCGTCGCGGCGGTGCGCCTGGAGGCCGGCCACGGCCTCGTCGATGTGCTCGACCGCCTCGCGGAGGAGCGAGGCCATCTCGGCGACGGGCCCGTCGGGCGGGCATGCCATCACCTCGGACTCGCGCACCGCGTCCTTCGCGAGGTTGAGAATCCAGTCGACGCCCCGGCCGAGCGAGTAGAGGTCCTCGGGGTCGTACGGCGTCGTGAAGGCCTCGACCAGGGCCTTCTGGAGGGTGCGCTTGCGCTCGTCCGCCTCGTGCTCGAGCCGGCGCACCTCGTCGGCCATCGAGGGGTCCCCCTCGGCCCAGGCGACGAGAGCGTCCATCCCGGCGATCGTCACCGCGATCTGCTCGCGCAGCATGGTGAGCACGTCAGGCGTGTCGGGCAGGAACCAGCGGCGGGCCGTCACGCGATCCACCTCCACAGCACCAGTGTCGCACCGCCGAGCGCCGCCGTCGCCGGGATCGTCGTCACCCACGCGAGCAGCATCTCGCGCACGATCGCCCAGCGGACGTGCCGCCAGCGCGAGCGGCCTGCCCCCACTCCCACGACCGAGGACGCGACCACGTGAGTCGTGGAGACGGGCGCTCCAAGGAGCGAGGCGCAGATGATGACCCCGGCCGAGCCGGTCTGGCTCGCGAACCCGTCGAGCGGGCGGATGCGGTAGATGCGCTGGCCGATCGTCCTGACGATGCGCCAGCCGCCGAGCGCCGTCCCCAGGGTCAGCGCGGCCGCCGAGCCGACGACGGCCCAGGTCGGGGCGGAGAGCGTGTCGGTGTGGCCGCTCGCGAGCAGCAGGGCCGCGATCACCCCGACGGCCTTCTGGGCGTCGTTCGCGCCGTGGCTGAAGGCGAGCGCTGCCGAGCTGGCCCACTGGCCGGCGTCGACGGGCGCCCGCAGTCTGCGCGTGGCGCGACGGAAGGCGCTCGTGAGCGCACGGATGAGGGCGAACGCGACGGCCGCGCCGATGAGCGGCGAGACGGCGAGCGCGACGAGCGTCCCGATCACGCCGACCGGGTGCCAGCCGTCGAAGCCGCCCCAGTTCACCGCGTCCGCCCCGCCCTCGGCCAGCGCTGCGCCGACGAGACCGCCCACCAGGGCGTGCCCGGAGCTCGACGGCAGGCCGCGCCACCACGTCGCGACGTTCCAGGCAGTCGCCGCCGCGAGCCCCGCGCCGACGACCTCGACGGTCTCGTCGGCGGGCACGTCGACGATCCCCGCGATGGTGCTCGCGACGGCGGCGCCCAGCACGAGCGGGCCGAGGAGGTTGAAGACGGCTGCCAGCAGGAGCGCCTGCGACGGCCGTGCGGCGCGGGTGGCGACGAGCGTCGCGATCGCGTTCGACGCGTCGTGGAAGCCGTTGGTCAGCGCGAACGCGAGCGCGAGACCGATGGCGAGGACGAGCCCGACGTCCATCCGGCGACTCTATGCCGTGTGCGCGTGCTCGGCGCCCCCTCGCCGAGAAGCGCCGGTGGTCGAGGACTCGGCCCCAGCGCCCACCGCTGCCCGACCCGTCTCGCCGAGACCCGTGCCCCTCGTTCGAGCGCGGCTCGTCCGCTCCCGGGCGAGTGAGCTCCGGAGCAGCGGCCGCACGAGCCCCACGTGATCCAAGCGGAGGCGGTGCGCGTAAGAAAGTTAGACAAACCCTCGATAACCCTAGGAGCTCTGACCATGCACCGCCGCACGCTCCGTCTCCGCGCCGCGGCAGCGATCCTCGTCGCCGCCCTCGCGTCCTTCGTCCTCTCCGTCTCCCTGTGGTTCACGGGCAGCCATGAGCAGGGCATCTTCGTCGGCCTCTGGGTCCCGTCCATCCTGGCGTTCGGGATCCTCGCGCTCCAGCTCGTCGGTGAGCGCGATGAGTGATCTCAGCCTCTTCATCATCGGGGTCATCTTCACGATCCCCGCCGCCGCCGGCGTCGTCGGCCTGCTCCTCGCGGCGGTCGCCGACGGCCGCGAGAACGACCGCATCCAGGCGCAGCTGGCAGAGGAGGCCGCGAAGCAGCGCTGAGCGGAATAGCTGCGACTGAGCAAGCGTTACCACCTCTGTCCATATTTTGTCCAACAAGGAAAGAAGGGATCAGCATGAGCACGACCGAGACCCAGCCCGAGACGACCACGTGGCCCGAGCTCGCCGAGGGGCTGTACGGGTTCCTCACGGGACGTGGCGCCACGATCGAGTACGACCTCGACCAGCTCGAGATCCTGGTGCCCAGGCACGCCGCCGACGACGCGCCCCGGGCCAAGTGGCAGCTGAACGGGACGATCCGCATCCGCACCTCCGAGAAGAGCCAGTAGGACGGCAGTGCTCGACGTCGCCGGCATCGTGGAGATCGAGGTCGGCGGCAGTCGTGGGCGCCTCGTCGCGGACGGGCAACAGCTCGTCCTCGACGTCGACGAGCCCGCGGCGCTCGCCGGGATCGTCGACCTCCAGTCGGTCCGCGACGTCGCCGCGGGTCTGGCGCTGGCCGGGCTCACGCTCCACGTCCGCAGCGGCGACAGACTGCTCCTCCTCGCGGGCCGCGATGCCAAGCCCGGGATCCTGAGCCGCCTGCTCCGGCTACCGCGCGTCCAGCTCAGCCCCCGCTTCGCTCTCCGCTCCGCTCTCGGCCGGGGTCACCCCCGGCCGAGAGCGGAGCCGGGGTTCAGGCGAGGTCGAAGCGGTCGAGGTTCATGACCTTGTCCCAGGCGGCGACGAAGTCGCGCACGAGCTTCTCCTGCGCGTCGTCGCTCGCGTAGACCTCGGCCAGCGCCCGCAGCTGCGAGTTCGAGCCGAAGACGAGGTCGACGCGGCTGGCGGTCCACCGGAGCTCGCCCGTGGCGAGATCCCGGCCCGCGAAGACCTCTTCGGCCTCCGAGGTCGGCTCCCAGGTCGTGCCCGCGTCGAGCAGGTTCACGAAGAAGTCGTTGGTCAGCGCCCCCGGCCGGTCGGTGAGGACGCCGAGCGCCGACCCGTCGTGGTTCGCGCCGAGCGCCCGCAACCCGCCCACGAGCACCGTCAGCTCGGGCGCGGTGAGCGTGAGCAGCCGCGCCCGCTCGACCAGCAGCGCCTCGGCTGGCGTCTCGTGCCCCGCGCCGAGGTAGTTGCGGAACCCGTCGGCGGTCGGCTCGAGCACGGCGAAGGACTCCACGTCGGTCCACTCCTGCGTCGCGTCGGTGCGGCCGGGCGCGAACGGCACCTCCACGTCGAACCCGGCGCTCCGCGCGGCCTGCTCGACGGCCGCGCAGCCGGCGAGGACGATGAGGTCGGCCAGCGAGATCCGCTTCGAGCCGCCGTTCTGCGCGCCGTTGAACTCCGCCTGGATCGCCTCCAGGGTCTGCAGCACCTGCGTCAGCTCGGCCGGGTCGTTGACGGGCCAGTCGCGCTGCGGCGCGAGCCGGATGCGCGCGCCGTTCGCTCCCCCGCGCTTGTCCGTGCCCCGGAACGTCGAGGCCGAGGCCCA
>CAZUVW010000032.1:0-19082 GCA_964623875.1 uncultured Gaiellales bacterium | reverse complement strand
GCCGCAGGCGGGGCGATGGTCGGTCCGAACTGCATGGGCGTCGTCGTCCCCGGCGGCGTGTCCACCTGGATCGGCCGCCCGCCCGAGACGACCGCAGCGGGTCACGTCGCGGTGCTCTGCCAGTCGGGCTCGGTGGCCGACGCGTTCCTCTCGCTCGGCGGCCGGGTCGGGATCCGCTGCGTCGTCTCCCTGGGGGCGGAGGCGGTCACCGGGGTCGCGGACTACCTCGCCTTCCTCGCCGCGGACGACGCGACGCGTGCGATCGGGCTGTTCCTCGAGACGGTGCGCCACCCGGGGGCCTTCGCCGACGGCCTGGCGCGCTGTGCGGCTGCCGGCAAGCCCGTCGTGTGCCTCAAGGTCGGGCGATCGGAGGCGGCGGCTCGTGCGGCGCTGTCGCACACCGGCGCGCTCGTCGGCTCCGGCAGGGCGTTCTCGGCGGTGCTCCGTCGCTACCACGCGATCGAGGTGCACGACTTCCACGAGCTCACCGAGACCCTCGAGATCCTCGGGCGGAGGCGCTGGCCGCGTGGGCCCCGGATCGCCGCGGTCTCGGAGTCCGGCGGCGAGTGCGGACTGCTGGCCGACCAGGCGGAGGCCGCAGGCATCCCCTACCCGCAGCTGTCCGACGGGCTCGCCGCGCGCCTGACGGAGCGCTTCCCCAACTACGTCGATCCCGGCAACCCGCTCGACTGCTGGGCGGTCGCGCCGGCAGAGGAGGTCTACCCGGGATCGCTGGAGCTCCTCGCCTCTTCCGGCGAGTTCGACGTGCTCCAGGCGCAGGTCGATCTCTCCCAGTTCCGCGACCAGGGCAACGACGACTGGACCGAGCTGACGCTGCGTGCCGTGGCGCGGCTGGCCGACGAGCACGACCTGTTCGCGGTCGCGACGACGGTGCACAGCGCCGACCCGCCGCCCCGGTTCCAGGCGCTCGCACGCGAGCTCGACCTCGCGCTCCTGCGCGGTCCGCGTGACGCGCTCACCGCGCTCGCGCACGTGGCCCGCTGGACGCCCGCGTCGGTCGGGGCGGACGAGGCGCGTGAGCCGGTGTCCCTCGACGGGCTGCTCGAGCGCAGTGGCGCGCTCCCCGAGCACGAGTCCTCGACGATCCTCGAGCGCTACGGGATCGCGTTCGCTCCGCGGCGGCGCGCCACGACGGCAGGCGAGGCGGGCATCGCGGCGGAGGAGCTCGGACTTCCGGTCGTGGTCAAGGTGGACGGGGTCGCGCACAAGGCGCGCGACGCAGGCGTCGTGCTCGGCATCGACAGCGTCGAGCGCGCGCGCGAGGCGGCCGAGCTGCTCGGCGGCCGCGTGCTCGTGGCGGCGCAGCTCGACCCCGCGCCCGAGGCGTTCGTCGGCATGACCCGCGACCCGGATCACGGCGCGATCCTGGCGGTGGGACGCGGCGGCGTCGCGATCGAGCAGCTCGACAGCGCCGTGTCCGCCGCCGGCCCGCTCGACCGCGTCACGGCGCTGCGCATGGTGCGCGAGGCGGGCTTCGAGCACGCCGTCGACGCGCTGGCCGACGCCCTCCTCGCGGTCGCGCGGCTCGCAGCCGACCAGCCGTCGATCGCCGAGATCGACGTCAACCCGCTGCTCCTCCACGGAGACACCGCCACCGCAGTCGACGCGCTCGTCGTCGTCGGGGAGCCCGACCGGTGAGCGGGACGGTCGACGTCGAGCGTCGTGCCGGGGCCGCGTGGGTCACGCTCAACCGGCCCGACAAGCTCAACGCTCTCGACGCGGGGCTGGTGGCCCAGCTGTCCGCGGCTCTGACCGAGTGCGCAACGGACGACGCCGTCCGGGTCGTCGTGCTGCAGGGCTCGGGGAGGGCGTTCTCGGCCGGCTACGACCTCGCCGAGGGTGGGCCTGGGCCGCGCGCGGCCGACGACTGGCACCGCGAGCTCGAGCGCGACCTCGCGCTCACGCTCCAGCTCTGGTCGCTCCCCAAGCCGACGATCGCCCGCGTGCACGGCTGGTGCCTCGGCGGCGCCCTCGACCTCGCGATCGCCTGCGACCTGGTGGTCGCCTCGGAGGACGCGCGGTTCGGCGTGCCCGAGATCCGGTACGGCTCGGGCCCCGTCACGCTGCTGCTGCCGTTCGTGATCGGGCAGAAGAAGGCGAACGAGCTGCTGTTCACCGGCGACGACGTCGATGCGACGACGGCGGAGCGGCTCGGGCTCGTCAACGCCGTCGTGGCGACGGACGAGCTCGACGCGGAGGTGGAGCGCCTCGTCGCGCGGATCGCGCCGACCCCCCTCCCCGTGCTGCGCCTGACGAAGCTCGCGCTGACGCGCGCCTACGAGGCGATGGGCCTGCGGGTGGCGCAGAGCGCCAACCTCGACCTGGGCGCGATCCTCAACGCCGCCGATACCCCGGAGCAGCGCTCGTTCGACCGGATCGCCGCCGAGCAGGGCCTCAAGGCGGCGCTCGCCTGGCGCGCCGAGGCGTACCGCTCGAGCGCCGAGGCGGATTGACCGGGCGGTCAGCGTCTGGTTCACTCGTGCGGATCAGCGACAGCGGGCGACGAGGAGGGCGCGAGGCGATGACGTGGCACCCACGTGAGCGGTACGGACGGCGCGAGTTCCTGGGTCTGACGGCGCTCGGCGCGCTGACGCTCTCGGGCGCGAGCGGGCTGCTCGCCGCCTGCGGGGGCAGCGGCGGCTCGAGCAGCGGCGGGCAGACGCTCCAGCTCGCCCGGCCGGACAACCCGGTGTCGCTGCCGCTCTTCGACGACAACCCGGCGATCGCGTCGGGGCTCCAGCCCGAGAGCGGCCCGCTGCGGATCTACAACTGGGTCGACTACATCGACAAGCCCACGGTCAACACGTGGGCGAAGGAGCTCGGCGTCGAGGTCGAGATCACCACCTTCGCCACGATGGACGAGGCGATCGCCAAGATCTCCTCCGGCGCGGCTGACTTCGACCTCTTCTTCCCGACCGTCGACCGGCTCGAGCGGATGGTGCTCGCCAAGCAGCTGCAGCCTCTCAACCGTGACTACCTGCCGAACCTGCAGAACGTCTGGCCCTCGTTGCAGGACCCCTTCTACGACCAGGGGTCGCAGTACACGGTGCCCTACACGATCTACACGACGGGGATCGGGTACCGGGCGGACCGGATCGCCAAGCGGCCCGAGGAGTACGACAACCCGTACGACATCTTCTTCGACGCCGCCAACAAGGGGAAGACGTGGCTGCTCGACGACGGACGTGAAGCGCCCAGCGCGATGCTGCTCCGGAACGGGATCACCGACCTCAACACGGAGAGCCCGGACGACGTCGAGCTGGCGAAGAGCGACCTGCTGAAGATGATCGACGCCGTGAACGTGAAGGTCTCGACCGAGGACTACTCGAAGCTCCCGGAGGGGGCCGCGTACGTCCACCAGGCGTGGTCGGGGAGCATGGTCGCCGCGCCCTACTACCTGCCGAAGGGAACGGGAGTCGAGGTGCTCGGCTACTGGTTCCCCGAGGACGGCGCCGGCCCGATCGGCAACGACACGATGGCCGTGCTGAAGGACGCGAAGAGCCCCGTGCTCGCACATCTGCTGATCGACCGCCTGCTGAGCGAGGAGGGCGCGCTCTCGAACTTCGCCTACGTCGGCTACCAGCCCCCGCTGACGGCGCTCGACGCGGACCGGCTCGTGGACGAGGAGTACATCCCGCAGAACCTCGTCTCGGCGGTCGTCCGGGAGAGCGACTTCGACAACGGGTTCCAGGAGCTGGAGCTGTCGCCGGACGGGCAGAAGCTCTGGCAGAACGCGTGGGCGGAGTTCAAGGCCGGCATCTGAGCGCCGGTCGCCCGGCGGCTCACCTCTCGCCGCCGTGGTGAGCCGCCGGCGGGATGGCACGGGCAGGCTCGCCTGGCCCGGGCTCGCGCTGCCCGGGGCGGTGTGGCTCGTCCTGTTCTTCGTGCTGCCGCTGTACGCGGTGCTGTGCGTCGCGTTCGGATACGTCGATCCGATCCTCGGGATCCCGCAGCCCGTGTGGAACCCGCTGCGGTGGGAGACCGAGGCGTTCGGCTTCGTGCTCGACGGCCTCTTCACCCCGGGCGCCGCCTTCCAGCGGGTCTTCCTGCGGACGATCGTCTACGTCTCGGTAGCGATCGTGCTCTCCGTCGCGATCGCGTACCCCGTCGCCTACTACGTGGCGCGCTTCGGCGGGCGCTGGAAGGGGCTCCTGCTCGCGGGCCTCGTCGCCCCCTTCTTCATCAGCTACCTCATGCGGATGCTCGCCTGGATCAACCTGCTCCAGGACGAGGGCTGGATCAACACCGCGCTGCAGTGGGTCGGCATCGTCGACGCGCCGGTCAACTGGCTCGACGGCCGCGCGTCCTCCGTGATCATCGGGCTCGTCTACGGCTACGTGCCGTTCATGATCCTGCCCCTCTACGCGTTCCTCGACCGCATCGACGCCGCGCTGATCGAGGCGGCACGCGACCTCGGCGCCAGCCCCTTCCAGGCCTTCCGGATGGTGACCCTGCCGCTGAGCATCCCCGCGCTCCTCGCGGGGATCGTGATCATCGCGCTGCCGATGTTCGGCGACTACTACACCCCCGACCTCCTGTCCGGCTCGCCGAACACGTCGATGATCGGCAACCAGATCAACCTCTACATCCGCGGTGGACAGCAGGTGCCGGTCGGTGCGGCGCTCGTCGTCGTGCTGATGGTGTTCCTCACGCTGCTGATGGGCTGGTACCTGGTCGCGACGGCACGGGCGCAGCGCTCGATCGAGGCGGCCGAGTGAGCCGCTTCCGCACCTGGCTCGCGAACCCCTGGGGCCGGCCGCGCTGGCTCAAGCTGGTCACGCTCGCCTACCTCGTCTGGTCGATCGTGCCGTTGCTGATCGCGATCCGCTTCTCGTTCAACGAGGGACGGTCGCGCAGCACGGCCCAGGGCTGGTCGACGCGCTGGTACTGGGGGACGCCGGGCTCGGTCTGGGAGGACCCCGACCTGCGGGGCGCCCTCGTGCAGAGCCTCAAGCTGGCGTTCATCGCGGTGGTCGTCACCGTGCCGCTCGGCTCGGCGCTCGCGCTCGGCGTCACGCGCTGGCGGAGCCGCACCGCGAGCGCGACGCGCACCCTGTCGCTCGTGCCGCTCATCACCCCGGAGATCGTGATGGGCGTCGCACTGCTGCTCGTGTTCTCGAACCTGCTGACCTTCGTCCCCTTCGGCACGCCGGCGCAGGCGATCGGTCACATCACCTTCTCGATCACCTTCGTCCTGATCATCGTGCGCGGTCGGCTGCTCTCGATCGGACCGGAGATCGAGCAGGCCGCACAGGATCTCGGCGCGACGCAGCTGCAGGCGGTGCGCATGGCGCTGCTGCCGCTGCTGGTGCCGGCCTTCATCGCCTCCGCGATCATGGTGTTCGCGATCTCGATGGACGACTTCGTCGTGAGCGCGTTCCTCTCGTCCGGGTCGGGCACGGACACCGTGCCGGTGCGGATCTACTCGAATGCCCGTGGCGCTCCGACACCGGCGCTGAACGCGCTGGCGAGCCTCACGCTGGTGGTGACGCTCGTGATCGCCGTCGCCGCGCTCGTCGTCTGGCAGGTCGCACGGAACCGCCGCGGCCAGACGGGCTCGGGCGTCGACGAGCTCGCGGTGTAGGGGCGGGGCTTGCCCCGCCCGCCGACGGAGCCCGGATGCGCAGCGCGCGGGCCGGGCAAGCCCGGCCCCTACGCCGACACCCACTCACGACGCGAACGACCGCCCACACGAACGGGCCGGGCACGCGCGGCCCCTCCACCAACCCACATCCACGCGGGAGCCATCCACGAGTAGGGGCGAGGCATGCCTCGCCCGCTCTTCGCTCGCCCGGGCGCGGGCGCCTCAGGCGGCGAGGATGCGCAGCGCGTCCGGTGCGAGGTGCACCTGCACCGACGAGCCGATGTCGTACTCCTCGACGTCGCCGGCGTTCGCGACCAGCGACTGGAGCCGCTCGCCGTTCGCGAGCTCGACGAACACCTGCGTGGTCGCCCCGAGGTAGACGAAGCGCTCGATCCGCGCCGGGGCGCGGTTCTCGCCGGAGCTGGTGGGCGGCTCGACCCGGACGCGCTCGGGTCGGATCGTGATCCGCACGTCGCCGACCGCGTCGCAGTCCCCTCGCGTGCAGTGGAGCTCGATCCCCCCGGCGTCGACCCGGCCGCCACCGTGCGCCGTCGCGTGCATGAGGTTCGAGACGCCGAGGAAGTCCGCGACGAAGACGGTCGCCGGCTCCTCGTACACGGCGCGCGGCGTCCCGAGCTGCTCGATCCGCCCGCCGTTCATCACGGCCATCCGGTCGGACATCGTCAACGCCTCCTCCTGGTCGTGGGTCACGTAGACGAACGTGATCCCGACCTCCTCCTGCAGGGCCTTCAGCTCGACCTGCAGCTGGCGACGGAGCTTGGCGTCCAGCGCACCGAGCGGCTCGTCGAGGAGGAGCACCGACGGGCTGAGGACGAGCGCGCGCGCCAGCGCGCAGCGCTGCTGCTGCCCGCCCGAGAGCTGCACGGGTCGGCGCTTCTCGAAGCCCGTCAGCTCGACGAGCTCGAGCAGCTCGCGCACGCGGATGCGCTTCTCCTCGCTCGTGAGGCGCTTGAACCGCAGTCCGAAGGCCACGTTCTCCTCGACGGTGAGGTGCGGGAAGAGCGCGTAGCTCTGGAACACCGTGTTGACGGCGCGCCTGTGCGGAGGCGTCTCGGTCACGTCCGCCTCGCCGAGCAGGATGCGGCCGGCGTCGGGTCGCAGGAAGCCCGCGATCATCCGCAGGCTGGTCGTCTTGCCGCAGCCGGACGGCCCGAGGAGCGAGAAGAACTCGCCCCCTTCGACCTCCAGCGAGACGTCGTCGACGGCGAGGTGGTCGCCGTAGCGCTTCGTCACCCGGTCGAGCGTGACCCCCCCTGCGCTCACGGGTCGCCTCCCGCGAGACCGGCGACCGTGCGCGTCACGAGCTCGGCTGCCTCGGTGGGCTCG
This sequence comes from uncultured Gaiellales bacterium, assembly GCA_964623875.1. Taxonomy (GTDB): domain Bacteria; phylum Actinomycetota; class Thermoleophilia; order Gaiellales; family Gaiellaceae; genus Gaiella. The sequence continues at coordinate 12,130 of CAZUVW010000032.1, read as the reverse complement.
ACGACGCCCGTGTCGACCAGGCTGGAGAGACCGTCGGCCAGTGCGTTCAGCTCGATCGCGATCTCGCGCGCATCGCTCCGGCCGCCGACCGAGCCGTCCGCCCGCCCCTCGTCCACGAGCGAGAGGATCCAGTCGAACCACCGCCGATATCCCGCCCGCACCGCGGGGGCGAGGTCGTCGTCGAGCTTGAGGCTGCCCCAGGCGGCGTTCCACAGCGCCTGGCTCTCGGACAGCTCCGGTGCGTTCGTCGCGTACGCGACGAGCATCCGCTCGAGCCGCGCACGACCGTGCGGGAGCGGCGCCAGCTCGTGCTCGAGCGCCGAGCGGGTCTGCGCGTCGGCGTGGGCCAGCGCCTGGCGGAGCAGCTCCTGCCGCGTGGACAGGTAGTAGTGGACGAGCGCCTTCGACACCCCCGCCTCACGCGCCACTGCCTTCATGTGCAGCCCGTGCGCGCCATCCCGGGCGATCACGCGGCCGGCCGCCTCCAGGATCTCGTCGAGTCGGGTCGGGTGCGGAGCAGCGCGTGCCGCGGTGGCGTCTCTGTCCGTGGTCTGTGTCATGGTGCGAGCGCGACTCTTGCAGAGGTTTGACCGTCGTGCAGGTCGAGCGTATCCTGTCTGACCGGTCAGTCAAACTCCTCGGCGACGCTGCTCGTGCAGCGGCGGCGGGAGAACGGAGCAGCATGGGCACGCTGGACGCAACACCGCTCGACGTCGCCGGAGGCGACCTGTCGTCGTCGCTCGCCGCCGGCTGGACGCTTCCCGCGTCGTGGTACTCGGATCCCGCGATCCACGAGCTCGAGCGCGAGCGGATCTTCGCGCACGCCTGGCAGTACGTGGGGCGCGCAGCGGCGGTCTCCGAGCCGGGGAGCTACCTCGCGGGCCGGGTTGGGCACGTGCCCGTGGTCGTCGTGCGCGCGAAGGACGGCGTCCTGCGCGCCTTCAAGAACGTCTGCCGTCACCGCGCGCACCTCGTCGCGCAGGGCGAGGGCTGCCGGGCGACGCTGCAGTGCCCCTACCACGCCTGGACGTACGACCTCGACGGGTCGCTGCTGCGCGCTCCCCGATCGGAGCGGGAGCCGGGCTTCGACCCCGCCGCCTTCTCGCTGCTCCCCGCCTCGGTCGCGACCTGGGGGCCGCTGGTGTTCGCGAATCCCGACCCCGAGGCCGCGCCCCTCGACCAGCACCTCGACGGCGTCCGGGAGCTCGTCGAGCGCAGCGGCGTCGAGCTCGAGACGCTCCGCTTCCGGCGGCGCGTCACCTGGGAGCTGCCGGTGAACTGGAAGAACGGGCTCGAGAACTACCTCGAGTGCTACCACTGCGCGGTCGCGCATCCGGGGCTGGCGCAGCTCGTCGACGTCGACGCCGACGCCTACACCCTCGTCGACCGGCCGCTCTCGTCGAGCCAGTTCGGTGCCGTGCGGGCCGGCGTCCGGGAGGGGACGGCCCGGGCGCCCTACCGTCCCGCAGACGACGTGACGGGAGCCCAGTACCACTTCCTCTGGCCCGGGACCACGATCAACATCGAGCCGGGTCGGCCGAACCTCGGGATCGACACGTGGAGCCCCGCGGGGCCGCACGCGACGGCCGGCGTCTCCGACTACTACTTCGGGCCCGACGTGACCGACGAGGAGGTCGAGGAGCTCGTCGCGTTCAGCCAGCAGGTGGGCGCGGAGGACGACGACCTCGTCCGCAACGTGCAGGCGGGGCTCGACTCTGGCGTCGTGCCCCAGGGCCGGCTGCTGCTCCCGGGCGAACGGCTGATCGCCCATTTTCAGCGGTTGGTGTTCGACGCGATCGTGTAGGTGCGAATCCGCTTTGCGGATTCGCACCTAGCTCGCGGACGGCAATCGCGCCGCCACGGGACGCGTTTCCCCCGATGCCGGCGCTCGCGGCCCGTGCCACGCTGCAGGCGAAAGGAGGTCGAGATGAAGACGATCCTCGTCTGCTACGAGGAACGGCCCGTCGCGCAGCGCGTCCTCGAGCGCGCCGCGGAGCTGGCGAAGGCCCTCGACGCGAGGGTGGTCGTGACCAGCGTCGCGCCCGCGCTCCACGTCGTACGTGCCGGGGGACCGGTCGATCCGGTCGACCCTCCTGCCCGTCACGAGGAGGAGGTCGCGCAGGCGGCCCGGGAGCTCGAGGCCATGGGGGTCGCGTCCGTGGAGGCGGTAACCGGCTTCGGCGACGTCCCCGACACGATCGTGGCGCTCGCCGAGGAGCGCGAGGCAGATCTGATCGTCCTCGGTGCCCACGACGGCGGGATGCTGTCCCGGCTCCTCGGCACGAGCACCACCGACGCGGTGCTGCACCGCTCGCCAACCGACGTGCTGGTCGTCCGCTGAGACGTCACCACCGCCCTCCCGGGCATGAGTCCGCGCCTGCGGATTCGTGCCTCACCCGCGCTCGAAGTACCGGCGCCGTTCCCAGTCGGTGACGAAGCGGTCGAAGATCGCCTGCTCCGTCCGTGCGTAGTTGAGGTAGTGGTCGACGACCTGGTCGCCGAACGCGGCGCGCGCGACCCTTCCCCCCTCGAGCGCCGCGATCGCCTCGCGCAGCGTCGACGGGAAGCGCCGCGCGTCGGACTCGTACGCGTTGCCCTCCAGCGCCGGCGGCAGCGCGAGCTCCTGCTCGATGCCGTGCAGCCCCGCCGCGATGATCGCGGCGAACGCGAGGTAGGGATTGACGTCCCCGCCCGGGATACGCGTCTCCGATCGGCGAGCCGCACCCGCGCCGACGACCCGGAAGCCGCACGTGCGGTTGTCGTGGCCCCAGGCGAGGGTCGTCGGCGCCCACGAGCCTGCCGCGAACCGCTTGTACGAGTTGACGGTCGGCGCCAGGAAGATCGCGAGCTCCTCGAAGCACGCGATCTGCCCTGCGAGCCAGCGCGAGAAGAGCTCCTCGTCGTCGGCGAAGGCGGGTGCCCCGTCCCGGTAGAGCGATGAGTGCACGTGGCACGAGCTGCCGATCCAGTCCTCGAACGGCTTCGCCATGAAGCTGATCGAGCACCCGTGCTGGAAGGCGATCTCCTTGGCGCCGTTCTTGTAGATCACGTGGTTGTCGGCCATCGTCAGGGCGTCGGCGAAGCGGAAGTTGATCTCCTGCTGGCCGGGCCACGCCTCGCCCTTCGACGTCTCCACCCGCATCCCGGCCGCGTGCATGTGGTTGCGGATCGCGCGCAGCAGCGGCTCGTCGTAGGTGGTGCCGAGGATGTGGTAGTCGAGGATGTACGGGACGCTCGGCGTGAGCTCGGAGTAGCCCTTGGCGTTCGCCTCCGCGTAGGTCTCCCTGAGGAGGTAGAACTCGAGCTCGGAGCCCATCATCGGCGTCAGCCCGAGCGCCGCCGCCCGCTCCATCTGCGCCTTCAGCACCTGGCGCGGTGAGGGCTGAACCGGGGAATGGTCGTGCCAGAGGACGTCCGCGAGCACCAGCGCGGTGCCTTCGAGCCAGGGGATGCGCCGCAGGGTTGCGAGGTCCGGGACGAGCTCGAAGTCGCCATAGCCTTGCTCCCAGCTCGCGATCTCGTAGCCCGGCACGGGATCCATCTCCATCTCGAGCGCGAGCAAGTAGTTGCAGCCCTCCGTGCCATGCCCGGCGTCGAGCTGCTCGAGGAAGAACTCCCCGTGCATGCGCTTGCCCATCAGGCGCCCCTGCATGTCGGTGAACGCGACGATGACCGTGTCGATCGTCCCCTCCCCGACGGACGCTCTCAGCTCCTCGACGCTCAGCATGGCTCCTCCTCGACAGCCGGGGGCCGGCAGCGCCGGCCCCCGTGATGCTACGACAGCGCGGCCCGTCAGACGTGCGTCGTGGGGTCGGTGTCCTCCACGATCTCACCGCTCTTCGTGACGTGCGCGTGCCCGTAGCCCTCGACCTCCGGATGGCCGTGGTGGCCACCCGTGAGCGCGAACTCCTCCTCGGGCGAGAGGACGAGCTTGTGGCGTCCGACGAGCGCAAAGTACGCCATCGCGATCGCGTAGAAGACCGCCACGCCGTACACCCCGGGCCGGTAGTCGGCGTTCCAGAACATCGCGACGAGCGCGCCGAGCGCGATGATCGCGGCGACGAACGCGCCCGCCACCCCGACCGGGCTGACGTATGGCCGCTCGATGTTGGGCAGCCGCCGCCGCAGGAGCCAGAACGAGATCATCTGCATGACGTACGAGATGACCGCGCCGAAGACCGCCATGTTGAGCAGCGCGCCTCCGAGGTTCCCGCCCAGCCAGTCGTTCTTCGTCGCCTGGTCGAGCAGGACGACGAGCGCATAGCCGAGCACCGCACCGGCGATCAGCGCCACGTGCGGCGTGTTCCGCTTGCCGTGGGTGACCGACAGCCAGTGCGGGTAGTAGCCCGCCCGCGAGAGCGAGAAGATGTTCCGCCCGTACGCGAAGATGATCGTGTGGAAGCTCGCGATCAGGCCCGCGACGGCGACGAGGCCGAGGATCGAGGCTGAGGTGTCGCCGCCGAACACGGTCTTGAGGCCGTCGAGGAGCGGCTCGCCTGACTCACCGATCCCCGCCGCGCCCGGATCGACGCCCGTGTTCAGGAACAGCGTCAGGAAGGCGGCCACGATCAGCGTGAGCAGGCCGTAGATCGTGCCCCGCGGGATGTCGCGCTTCGGATCGTGCGACTCCTCGGCCGCCAGCGGCAGCTCCTCGATGGCGAGGAAGAACCAGATGGCGAAGGGTAAGGCGAAGAAGATCCCCTCGACCGTCCCGAACGGGAACCACACCGAGTTGTCGCCTTCCGGCGCGATGTTCTTCAGGTTGTCCACGCTGAACTCGGGGATCGCCGCGATGAAGAAGACGGCGAGGATCGCGAGCGACAGGAAGCAGATGAACACCGTGAACCGCATGCTCGCCTCGACGCCGACGACGTTCAGGCCCACGAAGAGGACGTAGAAGACCGCCCACCAGATCCACGTCGGGATGTCCCAGCTGAACAGGTCGATGAAGATCGTGTTCATGTACGAGCCGATGCCCGCCACGATCACGGCCGGCGTGACGACGTACTCGATCGTCTCGGCCACGCCCGTCGAGAACCCGCCCCACGGCCCCATGGCCGAGCGGGCGAACGAGTAGGCGCCGCCGGTGTGCGGGAGGGCAGGCGACATCTCGGCGATCGAGAAGCAGAGGCCGAAGTACATGACCATCACCACGACCGTGGCGACGAAGAGGCCGCCGAACCCGCCCTCGGCGAGGCCGAAGTTCCAGCCGAAGAAGTCGCCCGAGATGACCGCGGCGACGCCCAGCGCCCACAAGGACCAGACGCCCGCCGCCCGGCGGAGCTTGCGCTTTTCGAAGTAGTCGCCGCCCGCCTCGCGGTAGGTCACCGACCCGACGGTGCGTTGGTTCTCAGCCACGATCGCCCTCCTTGTCGCAATCGCCACGGCGTGACCGCGCGATCCTACGAGGTCGGTGGCGCGGCTTCAACCCCTCCTCACCCGACCCAGGCGCCCCCGTTCTGGTCGATCGTCTGTCCGGTGACGCCGCGCGCGTCGGGCGACAGGAGCCAGGCGACCGTGCCGGCGATGTCCTGGGGCTGGCTCATCCGACCGAGCGGCACCGCGCGCATCGCGTCGCGATACGCGTCCTCGCGGGTCGTGCCCGCGGCCTCGGCGATCCCGTCGAGCCCCGACCAGGCCATGTCGGTGTCGACCCAGCCCGGGCAGATCGCGTTCACCTGGACGTTGTCGGGGGCGAGCTCGGCCGCGAGCGACCGCGTGAGCCCGAGGAGCGCCGCCTTCGAGGCCGAGTAGCCCGTGTACCCCGGCACGGCGATCCGGGCGAGGATCGATGAGATCAGGACGAGATGGCGCGCGGCCGGGCCGGGAGCGAGGTGCCGGATCGCCGCGCGACAGCAGTAGTAGGTGCCGTTCACGTTCGTCCGCACGAGCTCGTCGAACCGGTCGTCGCGGCCGTCCTCGTTCGCCCCGCCGACGCCGCTCGCGGCGACCAGCGCGTGGACGGGGCCGATCTGCTCCGCCGCAGCCGCGACGCTCGTGTCCACCGCCCGTCGGTCCCGGATGTCGCACGGAGCCACCACGACCGGCGGCTCGAGGAGCGCCGCGGTCGCGCGGAGCCGCTCGGCGTCCCGGGCGAGGAGCGTGAGCGCCCAGCCGTCCGCGCCCAGCCGCAGCGCGATCGCGCGCCCGATGCCGGTTCCGGCTCCCGTGACGACGGCGTGTCTCTGCTCGCTCATGCCCCTCCGGTGATCGCAATTTGCGGGATTTTCCTCCGCCCCGGCACTTGCCAGCGACGGGCCCACAGCGTAGATTGCCGCTGCGCCGAGCCACGGGGCGTGTGGAGGACGAAGCCTCACCGGGAGGCAGTACGCGGAAGCGGAAGGTCAGCCGGTGCGGTGGACGAGATCCGCCCCGGCTCGGCGAATTCTTTGGACCCGCATTGAGTAGAGCACGCAAGGCGCTCTGCAATATCGTTCTGTGGAGAACGAAAAGATCGCAAATTGCGGGCAACCTCGAATCGGCTCCCTTGACGGGCCTCGAGAGCGAGTCTATGGTTCCGATTGCACCGAGCACGGAGCGCCTGAGGTTGATGGCTCTCCGACAGGCAGTCGCTTCGGCGGACGTCAGTCGGAAGGTCGGACGAGGGAGCCACCGACTCGGTGCATTTCTGCGTGCGCACAGGGTTTCCCGGCCGGCCCCCCCGACTGGGGACGAGGCGGAGAGCCCGCGCCGGACACGTCAGCTCCGGCGCGTGACCCGTCTGCCGCCTGCGAGACGTGCGCGAAGCCGGTGAGAATGGCTTTCCGCGCAATTTGCGCGCTTTTCGGCCCTGACACCTCTTGACCGGACAGAATGGCGCATCTACATTGCGCCTACGCACCGAGCACGGAGCGCCCGAGGTTGAGGGCCTCCCGACAGGCAGTCGCTTCGGCGGAGGTCGGTCAGGAGGCCGGACGAGGGGGCCACCGGCTCGGTGCTCTTTCGTGTACGGGGACATCGGGTTCCGCCGTCGCCGCGCCACGTATGCTCGCTGCGTGCGCCGCCTGCTCGTGCTCGTCAGCGTCATCGTGTTCGCGGACACCATGCTCTTCGCCGCGATCATCCCGCTGCTCCCGGCGTTCTCGGACGAGTTCGGGCTCTCGAAGCTCGAGGCCGGGCTCCTCGTCGGCGCCTACGGCGCGGGCGCGATGGTCGGCGGGGTGCCCTCGGGCTACGTCGCGGCCAGGATCGGTGCGAAGCGGACGGTCGTCCTCGGTCTCGTGCTGCTCGCGGCGGCGAGCGTCGCCTTCGCCCTCGCTGGAGGCCCGGTCGCCCTCGGCGCGAGCCGCTTCGGCCAGGGGATCGCGAGCGCCGTCACGTGGTCGGGCGCCCTCGCCTGGCTGACGCTGTCCACGCCGCGGGAGCAGCGCGGCAAGATCCTCGGCACGGCGTTCGCGTTCGCCGTGCTCGGCTTCATCGTCGGCCCGGTCGTGGGAGCGCTCGCCGAGCAGACGTCGCTCGAGGTCGTCTTCCTGCTCGTCGCGGCCGGCGCGGGGGCGCTCGCGGTGACGGCGTCGACCTTTCCCGCGGGCCGCATGGAGCTCCACGCCTCCGGGGCGCTCGGGCGGGCCCTCCGCGACCTGGGGTTCGTCGCGGCGCTCTGGCTCAGCCTCCTCCCCGCGTTCTTCTTCGGCGTGGTCGACGTGCTGGTGCCGCTCGCGCTGGACGAGGCGGGCTGGGGCAGCGTGGCGATCGCGGCCACGTTCGTCGCTGCCGGCCTGATCGAGGTGCGCCTCGCCCCGGCGATCGGCGGCGTCAGCGACCGCCATGGACGTCTCGCTCCGATCCGCCTCGGGCTCGCGGTGCTGACCGTGGTCGCGTTCCTGCTGGCGTTCGCCACCCCGGCGCTGCTCGTGGCCGCGCTCGTGGTCGCCGCCGCGATCGCGACGAGCGGCATCTACACACCTGCGATCGCGCTCGTCTCCGACCGCGCCGAGTGGAACCGCATGCCGCAGACGCTCGGCTTCGGCGTGATGAACACCGCCTGGGCGTTCGGCGCGATGGCGGGGCCTGCGGTCGGCGGGGCGCTCGCGACCGCTGCAGGCGACGCGATGCCCTACGTCGTCTGCGCGGGGCTGGCCGTGCTCACGCTCCTCCTCTCCGGCAGGGCCGTGGGCCTGCCCCGGGCAGCATGACGAGCGAGACCTGGGACGACCGCTACGCGGAGCGCCCGCTCGTCTGGGGGCTCGCGCCCAACCGCTTCGTCGAGCGCGAGCTGGTGTCGCTCCCGGTCGGTCGCGCCCTCGACCTCGCGAGCGGCGAGGGCCGCAACGCGATCTGGCTCGCCGGCCTCGGCTGGCGAGTCGTCGCGCTCGACTTCTCGCACGTCGCGACCGAGCGCGCGAGGGCCCGCGCGGCGGAGGCAGGGGTCGAGATCGACGCCCGGTGTGGCGACGTGCTCGACGCGGAGCTTCCGGAGGGCGGCTTCGATCTCGTGCTCGTCGCGTACCTCCAGCTCCCACCGGCCGAGCGCGCGATGGTGCTGCGGCGCGTGGCGGACGTGCTCCGCCCAGGAGGCACGTTCCTCCTCGTCGCGCACGACCTCCGCAACCTCGCAGAGGGGCACGGCGGCCCGTCCTCGGCCGACGTCCTCTGGACGCCCGACGAGGTCGTCACGGGACTCGGCGACGCCTTCGCCATCGAGCGCGCCGAGGTCGTCGAGCGTGACGGCGAGGGCGCCGACCGCCCCGCGCTCGACACGCTCGTCAGGGCGCGCCGGCTGCCGTGAGGTCGGCCGGGAAGCGCTCGAGCGCCCAGGCGGCGTCGAGCGGGCGGCGACGGTAGTCCTTCCCGTTCACCAGCACGTAGTCGCCGCGACGAGGATCCATGGGCAGACGCGCCTCGGCCGGGTACCAGCGGTTGTGGCGGTCGATGAGGTCGTTGACCTCGTCGAACGAGATCTCCGCGACGATCTCCCGCCAACGCCGGGCGAACCGGTCGGCGTCGGCCTCGACCGCGGCGAGCTCGTGCCATCGCAGCGCGAGCTCCTGCTCGTGGCGCTCGACGAGGGAGTCGATCTCGCGCAGCCGGATGACGAAGGGGAGCGGGCCGCCGAGCGAGACGAAGTAGTCCTCGACGGTGGTGGTGAAGTTGCGGAGCCGGAGGCGCAGCGGCCGGCCTCGGAGCGCGTTGGCCCGCACGTCCTGCGCCAGACCGTCGAGCTCACGCCGCTCCCGCGGCGTCAGCGGGCGCACGACCCCCTGCCGCAGGATCGCCTCCCGGTCCTCCCTCCTCACGCCTCCAGTACAGCAGAGCTCCCGGGCTCCGTGGGGCGGCGCGAGACCCCGAGAAGGGCGAGCCCGCCGAGCACGGCCGCGACCACCGAGATGCCGGCGAACATCACCCACGTCGCGTCGTCGCCGAAGCTGTTCCGCACCTGGAACCCGATCAGAGGCGCGAGCGCGAAGCCGATCGCCGGCGCGCTGCCGAACGCCCCCATGTACGCGCCGCGGATGTCTTCGGGCGCGAGACGCGCGACCACCGCCTGCGACGTCGGCACCCACAGCATCTCGCCGACGACGAACACCACGATCACGAGCACGACCGCCAGCGGGGACTGCGTCCACACGAGCACGAGGAACGGCAGGCCCATCGTCAGCATCGCCACCACGAGGATCGGTGGCGTCGGGTACGCGGCGAGCGATCGCGTCAGCCGGATCTGGAACAGCGTCACCAGCAGCGGGTTGATCCAGACGAGGAAGCCCCAGGTCGCCGCCTCGTAGCCGTACCCGTCCACCAGCGAGACCGGGAGGACGATCTCGTACGCGACGTAGACCAGCCAGGCAAAGACCGCCGAGCCGAGAAAGAGGATGAACGGCCGATCGCGCAGGATGGTCGAGAAGGAGCCGCGCTCCGAAGGACCCTCCGGCGCGTACGCGCCGCGGCGCGGTAGCAGGCGGAAGGCGAGCAGCCAGGCGATGGCCGACATCACGCAGACGGCGACGAACAGCGTCGTCCAGCCACCCAGGATCAGCAGCAGCCCGCCGAAGGGCGGCCCCAGCACGACGCCGAAGTTCGCCGCGACGCGTACCGACGCGTAGGCCGGCGCATGCTTCTCGGGCGGGACGAGGTCGGCGACCATGGCCTGCGCGACGGAGCCTCCGAGACCGCCGAACGCACCGGCGAAGGCCATCACGATCGCCCCGGTCAGCCGCGCGTCGGTCGCGGCGAGCAGGGCGAGCGGGTAGAAGACCATCACCCCCTGGCCGACGAGGATCACCGTCCGTCGGCCGAGCCGGTCGGAGAGGTAGCCGCCCACGTAGCCCGAGGCGCCCGAGAGCAGCGCACCCACCAGGAAGATCACCGGCAGCAGCGACTTCGCGCCGAGCTCCTCGACCGCCCAGATGGCCAGGAAGCTCCACATCGTCGAGCCCGCCGTCGAGCCGACGAGCGTGACGAGGAGCACCGGTCGCAGCGCCCGGTCGACCTCCTCCCCCCACACGAGGGCCGCGATCCGGCGCAGCACGCTCACCGCGGCAGTGTAGGGGCGAGGCTTGCCGCGCCCGCCACCGTGTGCCTGCTGCCCTGTGCCAGCGTCTCTGTGCCCGCCTCCCTGTGCCAGCCTCCCTGGGCGACGGACGCGCGCTCGACTACCGTCCGCGCAGCCGAGCGAACCAGCTGCGCCCCGCCGTCGCCTCCGGCGGCATGGCAGGCACGATCGGCGCCGCCGAGGTGACGGCTGGCTCGGCGGGCGGGGCCGGCTCGGGCGCCGCGGGCGGGTCGCGCGGCGCCAGCGTGGCCTCGATACCCCGTGCCCGCAGCCGCGCGAAGTCGGCACGCAGGGCGCTCGCCATCGCGTCCTTGTGGCTCTGCTCTCTCACTCGGGCGGACGATTCACCGCGGGCGCCGTCTCTCCTCCCCGGTTGGGATGGAGCCGGCGCCAGACGAGCATCGTCAGCCCGCCGAACACGAGCGTCGGGACGATCGTGAGGAACCGGTACACGAGCACGGCGGCGACGACCTCCGCGTTCGGCCCGCCGAACTTCACCAGCGCGGCGGTCAGCCCGAGCTCCACGACCCCGAGCCCGCCGGGCGTGATCGGGATCAGCCCGAGCACACGACCGACCGCCCACGCGGCGAACACCTCGATCCAGGTCAGCTGGGACGACTCGATGCCGACCGCGCGAGTCGCGACCAGCAGCACGACGAACACCGTCAGGTTGCCGACGAGCGCGGCCAGCGTCAGGACGTGCCAGCGCCGCTGCAGCAACCCGACCGTCTCGTTCCGGAACCGCGCGAACGACGCCCCCGACCACGTCACCCGACCACGCCTGCGCAGGCGCGCCAGCAGCGCGTTCGTCCAGTCGGCCGCGAGGTCCCCGATCGCACGCGCGAAGTCGGCGCGCCAGAGGATCAGCCCGAGCAGGACGACGACGACACCGAAGATCGCCGAGCCGACGAACGCCGCGGTGGTGAGCACCGAGTCGGCCTCTGCCTCCGCCGCGACGAGGAACACCGCGACCAGGGGGAGCAGCAGGTTCGCCAGCTGGTTCCAGACGCCGGTGAGCGTGACCGCCCTGGCCGTGTCGCTCGAGTCGAAGCCCCAGCTGCGCAGCAGCGCGAACGAGCCCGCCATCCCGACGAGCCCCCCACCCGGCACGACGTACGTGATCGCGGTCGACGCCTGCGTGAAGGGAAGCGCTTGACCGAAGCGCAGCCCCGGGAGCGCCACCATCCACGGCGGCGCGTACGTGACGAGGTTGATCGCCGTCGCGACGAGCAGAGCGGCGACCCACTCCCACTCGAGGCCGCTGAGGACGTCCCACACGGCCCGGTAGTCGGCGATCCGCGGGAGGACGACGACGAAGGTGGCGAGGACGATCGCCAGGGCGACGGCGGTCGCGAGGCGGCGATGGTGACGTCGGGCCCAGGCCACCGCTTCAGCCTACGCGCCACCGGACGCGTCGACCGCAGACCACGCCGGCAGGGCCGCGGAGCACTCGTGGCGGATCGACACGAGCCCGCCGCGCGTCATCGCAGCTCGCGCAGGAGCGCGAGCAGCAGGCCCAGCGGAAGCCGCTCAGCGGCCGCGCGCAGCAGACCCGCCGTGCGATCGCCCACGAGCTCCTCGCTCTCGGCCTCGTCGAGCGCGCGCAGCACCCCGTCGCGCAGGGCCTCCTCGAGGTCGTCG
>CAZUVW010000031.1:1008-19216 GCA_964623875.1 uncultured Gaiellales bacterium | reverse complement strand
GCAGCGGGCTCCGGTGCTCTGGGGATCCGGCGCCTCCCGACGCCGCTCGCCGCAGGACAGGCCGGTACCACGCCGCACGACATCGGGCCGAGGCCGAGATGTCGGATGCATCGCTGCATGCGTGGTGTATCGCACGAATCGTCCGAGGTGTCACTCACCCGAACGAGGGTTTGTGAGGTGTCTTCGCGCTTCGCGCGAAGACACCTAGGGCGGTCCGCGGGGGTGTCTCGCTCTGGCGAACCACGCTGGTGGATCCGAACCTGCGGGCTAGCATGGGCGGTGACGGGCTCGAACCGCCGACCCCCTCGGTGTAAGCGAGGTGCTCTACCAGCTGAGCTAACCGCCCGGACGGGGCCCAAGGGTACCCACGGGAGCGGAGCCGTCCGGTGCGCGGGTCGAGGTCACGGCGCGACGCGCCTGCACCTCGAAGGGGTTGCTCCAGTACCCCGCGAGCGCGTAGGAGACGATCAGCGCGAGCGGCTTGTGCTGCAGCTGCCACACATGGCAGAGCTCGTGGGTGACGAGATCGTCGCTCGCGTCGGCCGAGCGAAGCAGGATCAGTCGCGGCCACGCGTAGCCGTCGAACCGGCGCAGGTACGGGAGCCGGAAGAACCACGGCGCCACCACGATCCGCACGCTGTCGATGCGAACCGGCGTCGGGTACCAGCCGAGCCGATCCAGGCGCGCTTTCGCCCGCACGAGGCGGTCGTGGTCCCGGTCGTGCTCTCCGAGGTGCCGGGCGAAGCCCGGCACCTAGCTGGAGCTGACGACCGGATCGAGGACGAGCACGGCCGACCCGTCCTGCGCCTGCGTGTACTCGAACTGGTAGAGGCGCGGCTTGGTGATGCGGTTGACGGCCGCCAGCTCGCGACCCTGGAGCTGGTCGATCCCGGGAGTCGTCGGCTCGAGCGTCTTGAACAGCGGCTTGTCGAGCTCGTCCGCGACGTCCTTGCGCGAGAGGAAGACGGCGTTCGGGGGCACCGCTCCGTCGGGGCGGGGCGGCAGGAACACCGTCACCGTCTCGATCGAGGGGACGTACTTGAACGTGTACAGCGCGAGCTCGATCGCCTGCCGCCGCAACAGCGCATGTCGCTCCTCGGAGGGCTCCCCGGAGGCGATCGAGCAGGCGGGGCCGAGTCCGCAGAGCACGTACTGGAAGCTCTTCTCGGCGTCGACGATCGCGATGTCGTCCTCCTCGGCCAGCCCGGCGGACGTGTCGGGGCGGACGGCGATCGCGCGCACCGGGATGCTGGCGGTGCTCTCCGCATCTCCTGCGGAGACCGTGGGCGGCCCGGAGAGCGCGACCGCCAGCTGGTCGCCCGATGGCAGCCGGTAGCTGCGCGCGATGCGGTCGGCGATCTGCTTGGTCTTGGCGCTGTCGGAGCCGGTCGGCTCCCAGGCCGACCAGCTCGGCGCGGGGCCTGCATCGGGGCGCGCCACCAGGACGATGAGCGCGCCCACGGCTGCGCCGCCGAGGATGCCCAGCGCGACGTACAGCGCCGCGAAGCGGTTGCGGTACCCAGTGCGCCGCGCGCGGTCGCCCCGGGTCGGCGCGGCGCCGGCCGAGGCCCCGGTCGACTCCGCCGGGGCAGGCACGAGCGGCTCGCTCGCGGTGCCCTCGGTCACGGACGGGCTCCGTTGGACTCCGGCAGGGCGGCACGCGCACCGCCGCCGACCTGGGCCGAGAAGTTGGCCGGTGGCCAGGCTGCCTCGTCGGCGAGATCGACGCTGGGGATCCCGATGCGGGCGCCGTCGAGCAGCTCCAGCAGCGCGTCGCCGAAGATCTCGCGCTTCTCGCTCAGCTCGTCGGCGATCCGCTCGACCGCCTCGCGATTGGCGACGATCAGGTTGTGGGCGGCGACGTACGCCTGTCCGAGGATCTGCGCCACGAGCGCGCGCTTGGTCGGGTCGGAGAGGACGCCGGCGATCGGGTCGGCCGCGAACGGCCCGCCTCCACTCGTGCGGTTCATGATCTGCGCGCCGATCCGCTCGAAGCGCTGCAGCACGCGCCGCCGCGCGTCCTCCTCGGTCTCGCCGTGCTCGGGCGTGACGTGGAACGGCTCGGGCCCCATGGCCGCCGCGCCGACCATCGAGGCGGCCTGCGCGGTCGCCGACATCACGTCGCCGCCCACGCCGACGGAGTTCTCGCCGTAGAAGACGCGTTCCGCGGCCATGGCGCCGAGTCCCCAGACGAGGCGCGCGAACATCTCGCTCTGGAAGCGCCCGAAGCGCTCCTCCTTCTCGAGCGTCTGGTGATGGCCGAGCGAGCCGCCGCGCATGCGGATCGAGAGGCGCGTCGACTCTGCTCCTTCCATGTACGCATGTCCGCACGCGGCGTGACCGGCCTCGTGGATCGCGACCGCCTTCGTCTCCTTGGCGCTGTACTCGATCCCGACGGCGGTGCCGGCCTCGAGCGTCGTCATCGCCTCGACGAGGTCCTCCCACGCGAACGCCTCGCGTCCGGAGTGGTGGGAGATCGTGAGCGCCATCGACGTGACCTGCTCGATCATCGCCGGCGAGTACCCGTTCGTGACGCGGGCGATCTCCTGGCGCTTCTTCGGCGTGTCCAGCTCGGCGTCGTGGGCGACCTTGCCGATGTAGAGGTCGAGGATGTCGAGGCGATCCTGCTGCGTCGGCGTGCGGAACCAGACGTGGCGCCCCATGCGGCCGGGCCGCGTGAGCGCAGGGTCGAGTCGGTCGATCGGGACGTTCGTGGCCCCGATGAAGTAGATCTGCTCGCTGCGGGGCTTCGCGGCAGGGAGGCGCAGCGAGAACCTGCCGACCCGGCGCGGCACGATGTAGATCCCGTCGAGCAGCGTGTTCGTCTTGTTGGTGAAGAGCTTCTTGAAGAACGGCGGGTTGTCGATCCCGTCCATCACCACGAGCAGCTGGTTGAGCGCGAGCCCACCGCCCATGCCCATGCCGCCCGGGAACATGAAGTCGCGGATCCCGTTCAGCCGCATCTGGAGCCCGCTCGGGCCGGGGGAGCCCGGCGCGCGCTGGGCGAAGAGGCGCTCGCGCCACGCGCGCGTCTCGAGGATGAGGTCGCCCGACGGGTTGAGCGCGCCGTACTGGCCGAAGAAGAGGTACTCGGCCGGGTCGAGGTCGCCGCTGTAGCCGTCCATGCCCGGCGCGCCGGTGCCGAGCGAGCTGCGGCGCATGCCGACCGCGTCGATCTCGTCGATGAACACGATGCACTGCCCGCCCCACTTGCGCGCGAGCTTCTTCGCGCGCCGCGCGAGGATCCGCACGATGATCGCGTCGATCCCGATGAACGTGGCCGCGAACCCCGAGCCGGGGATCGAGATGAACGGCGAGTTGAACCCCGTGGCGATGGCCTTCGCGAGCATCGTCTTGCCGGTGCCGGGCGCGCCGAGGAAGAGGAGGCCGCGCTCGCGCTTGCCGCCGGCGCGCTCGAACTGCTCGCCGGACTGCCAGATCGAGACGACGCGCCGAACCTCCTCCTTCGCCTCGACCTGTCCGCGGACGTCGTCGAGCTTGACGCCCCACTGCGCGTCGCCGGGCTCGAAGGCCTGGATCTGCGACAGGTTCATCAGCAGCAGCGGGCCGAACAGGATGACGAAGTTGAAGATCAGGAAGATCGGCAGCATCACCATCAGCGGCAGGATCTGGACGAGCAGCTCCGAGTCCAGGAACCGCGAGGCGAGGAACCAGAGGACGCCGCCGACGACCGCGACCTTCACCCAGAAGCGCCAGAACCACACGCGCCTGCGTGCGACGACGTCCTCCTCGCGCAGCTTCGCGCTCTCGAGCCCGAACAGGCTCGGCCACGGGATCAGGCGGTGGAAGATCAGATCGACGACACCGCGGAAGGCGACGATCATCCCCAGCGTCGCGAGGAGCGACGTCCACCAGCTCCAGTCGTAGCGCTGGGTGAGCCAGACGTACACGGCCGGGCTCGTGATGACCGCGACGATGGTCGCCGCGCGCGTCAGCCGGCGCCAGTTCGAGGCGAGCTCCTGGGAGGCGGCGCTCTGCGCGAACGACCCCGCGAGCGGCTCGACGTTTGCCATCGCAGAAGTGTACGCAGGCGCTGTCGGAGCGAGATGTTGGCACCGCGTTAAGGGAGCGTCCGGTAGCGTCGAGTCATGACACGCGCCACGCTCCACACCAGCGAGGGGCCGGTCGAGCTCGAGCTCTACCCGGATGCGGCCCCCAAGACCGTCGCGAACTTCACGAAGCTCGCCGGTGACGGGTTCTACGACGGGCTCACGTTCCACCGGGTGATCCCGGACTTCATGGTGCAGGCCGGCTGCCCGCGCGGCGACGGCACCGGCGGGCCGGGCTACCAGTTCGAGGACGAGCCCAACGAGCACCGCGTGACGCGTGGCGCGCTCGCGATGGCGAACGCCGGCCCGGACACGAACGGCTCGCAGTTCTTCGTGGTCACCGCGGACGCCTGCCCGTGGCTCGACGGCAAGCACACCGTCTTCGGTCGCGTGACCGACGGGCAGGACGTGGTCGATCGCATCTCGAACGCCGATCGCGACGGTCGCGACCGACCGTTGACGCCGATCACGATCGAGCGGCTCGAGATCGTCGAGGACTGACCGCGCTGCCAGGCCGTGCTGGCAGGCCCTGCTGCCAGGCCGTGCTGGCAGGCCGTGCTGGCAGGCCGTGCTGGCAGGCCGTGCTGGCAGGGACGCCTGGCAGGGATTTCTGTGAGGAAGGGGGGACAGGGTTCGTGCCGGATGTGTGCCGATCGCTCCACAGGCGACCCGCGGGATGACCTAGGCTCCGCCCGTGGAGCTCGCAGGCAAGACCGCGATCGTCACCGGGGCGTCGTCTGGGATCGGCGCCTCGACGGTGCGCAAGCTGCGCGCGGCCGGGGTGCGCGTCGTCGGCGGCGCCCGTCGCGTCGAGCGCATCCAGGCAGATCTCGCCCTTCCGCTCGACACCACCGACGCAGCCAGCTGCGCATCGTTCGTCGACGCGGCCCTCGCCGAGCTCGGCGGGATCGACATCCTGTTCAACAACGCCGGCCTGGCGCTCGGACGGGCCCCCTTCACCGAGTCGACGGAGGAAGACGAGGCAGCCGTCGTCCACACGAACGTGGACGGGGTGATGCGGATGACACGCCTCTGCCTGCCGCACATCCGCGACGGCGGCCACCTCGTCTTCATGGGGTCCGTCGCCGGGCGCCAGGCCTATCCGGGCGGCGCCTCCTACATCGCGTCGAAGTTCGCGGTGCGTGGGTTCGTCTACGCGCTGCGCGAGGACCTGCTCGGCCGGCCGATCCGCATCACCACCGTCGACGCGGGTCTGGTGGAGACGGAGTTCTCGCTCGTCCGCTTCAAGGGCGACGCGGAGAAGGCGGCGGCGGTGTACGAGGGCGTCGATCCGATCACCCCGGACGAGGTGGCCGACTGCGTCCTGTTCGCGCTCACTCGCCCGCTCCACGTGAACGTGGACGAGATCGTGATCAAGGCGCTGCAGCAGTCCTCGGGCGCGCGGGTCGTTCGCCGCAGCGACGGGTGAGGCGCTTCCGCTCGCCGTACGACCGCGAGATCCTCCGGCTCGCGCTCCCGGCGCTCGGGGCGCTCGCGGCCGAGCCGCTCTACATCCTCGTCGACACGGCGATCGTCGGACACCTCGGGCGGGAGCCGCTGGCCGCGCTCGGCGCGGCCGCGACTGCGCTGTCCGTGTTCGCGATGTTCAACTTCCTGCAGTACGGGACGACCGCGCAGGTCGCCCGCGCCTCGGGCGCGGGCGAGCGAGAGACGGCGCGTGCCCTCGGGGCGCAGGCCCTGTGGCTCTCGCTGGCGATCGGCGTCGTGCTCGCGGTGGGGGTCGCGGCGCTCGCAGGCCTGGGCGCGGCCGTCGCGCTCGTCTTCACCGATCGTGCGTGCCGTCGGGGTCGAAGGGGAGACCGCCGAGCTGGCTGAGACCTACCTGCGCATCGTCTCGATCGGCCTCCCCTCTGCGTTCGTCGCCCTCGGCGGCCAGGGGTTCCTGCGGGGCATCGGGCGGCTCGGCTCGCCGCTCGTGATCCTCGTGGCCGGCAACCTCGTCAACGCCGTGCTCGAGGTGGTGCTCGTCTACGGCTTCGACCTCGGGATCGCGGGCTCGGCGTGGGGCACGGCAGTGGCGCAGACGGGGATGGGGGTGGCGTTCCTCGTGCTGGTGCTCCACCACGTCGGCTCGCAGCGGCGGCCGATGCCCGCCCTCGCCAGGCGGCTGCTCTCGGTGGGCAAGTTCATCTTCGCGCGCACGGTCGCGCTCATCTCGTCCTTCCTCCTGGCCGGAGCCGTCGTCGCGCGGCTCGGCGACGCCGAGCTCGCGGCGTACCAGATCTCGTTCCAGCTCTGGGTCTTCCTCGCCCTCGTGCTCGACGCGATCGCGATCGCGGGGCAGATCATCGTCGGGCGCGAGCTCGGCGCCGGCCGTTCGGACCGGGCGTACGTCGCGAGCGCGCGGATGATCACGCTCGCCGTGGCCACCGGTGGCGCGTTCACGGTGCTGCTGCTCCTCCTCGGCGACGTGCTGCCGCGCGCGTTCACCTCCGACGAGCTGGTGCTCGAGCAGTGCGCCCTGCTGTGGCCGATCTTCGCGCTGATGCAGCCGCTCAACGGCGCGGTCTTCGCGCTCGACGGGATCCTGATCGGGGCCAGCGACGGGCCGTTCATCTCAGGCTCCATGGCGGTCGCCTTCCTGGCCTGCGCATCGGCGCTGGCGGTCGCGTGGTCGGCCGGGTGGGGGGTGCGGGGGGTCTGGGCAGCGCTCGCCCTGCTGATCGTCGTCCGGCTGACGACGATGGGCGCGCGCTTCAGGCGCAGGCGGTGGCTCGTCACGGGCTGGGCGTGAGAGCGGCGCTCACCGGGCGCGCAGCCGGTGGGCGACCACGAAGCGCTCCTCGAACCCCGCCCGGAGGATGTTGCGGTAGGAGTTGCTCGGCCGGTCGGGGATCTGCTCGCCCGTCTCGGTGACGAGCGTCGTGCAGCCACGTGCCCGGGCGTGCTCGATCCGCGTGGCGAAGAGGGTCGCCTGTCCGCCCTTGCCCCGGTGCTCGGGCAGGGTTCCTGCGAAACCGAGGTACGCATGGGAGCCCTCGACCCACATCGCGGCGGCTGCCGCGGGCTCGTCGCCGTCCAGGGCGAGCCACGCGGTCCACTCGGGACGCCCCGGGACGTCCGCGAGCGCGGGCCGTGCATCCGGGAGCCCGTAGGCGATCGTGACGACGCGCGCCCAGTCGTCTGCCGCCCCGGCGTCGGTCACCTCGACGACGCGCAGCGAGGTCTCGACCGGCAACGGCGGTCGGGCGTCTCGCTCGAAGAGCATCCAGCCCCAGCCCGGCTCGAGGCCGCGGCTCTCGAGGCGCCGGCCGAGGTCGGCCGGGGCGGCGAACGGCGACACGGCCACGTAGAAGGTCGTCCCGTCCATCGCGGCCAGCACCGCGTCGATGTCGTCGTCGCTGGCGGGACGGTCGAGGCCGAGACCGGTGACGCGATTGAGCATCGGCGAGTCGGGCACGCCGGGCAGGCGAACGCACGTCGCGCCTCCCACCAGCTCCACGGCAGCGGGCTCGTAGATGCTCGCGAACGCGCGTGCTGCGATCCGCTCCAGCTCGTGCACGTGCGGATCGTTACACAGCGGTGGGCGCGGGGGGACCGATGTCGGTTCGCTCCAGCCGCCGGACGTCCGGGACGACCAGCACCGCTACTTGGGCGGAGACGTAGACGGCGACTGCGAGACAGACGGCGGCGGTGACCCCGACCGCGGCCGCGAGCGGGCCTGCCAGCAGCTGGCCCAGCGGGATGGCGACGAACGAGCCGAGGGCGTCGTACGACGCGACGCGGGAGAGGCGGTCACGCGGGACGTGCTGCTGGAGCATGAGCTCCCAGAACACGCCGAACAGCTCGAACGCTGCGCCCGAGACGACCGCGGCGAGCGCGATCCCCCACGTCGGCAGGCCGAGCGCCAACCCGACCATCGCCCCGGCGCCGAGCACCATGACAGCGACGAGGATCCCGCCGAGCGCCGCCCCGACGATGTTCGTCCCGGCGAACGTCAGACGGAGCAGCGCGTTCGCCTCCTGCAGCTCCGCGCTCGGCACGGTCTGCGGCGTGAGCCCCTGTGCCGCCGGGAGGAAGAACGCCGTGGCGGCGCCGCGCACGCCGTTCAGCGCCGCCAGGTGCCAGACCTCCGCCTCGCCGGTGAGCACGAGCACCGCGACGACGGACTGCGCTGCCGCGCTCACGACGTCCGAGCCGAGCATCACGAGGTTGCGGGGAAGCCGATCCGCGACCACCCTCCGAAGAGGAAGAGCGCGATCTGCGGAACGGTGCCCACTGCGAGCACGATCCCGAGGTCGGTGGGCGAGCCGCCGATCTCGAGCACCGCGAACGCCAGGGCGATCGGCGCCACCGCGCTGCCGCCAGCGAGGCGAGCCGACCGGCGAACAGCAGGCGGAACGGGCGGTGGCGGAGCGGCGCGAGCGCCGCGCTCACCGGGGCGCGGCCTCCCGGCGCTTGCGCCAGTAGCGCTCCAGCCCGCCGTACGCGTGCCAGGCGGGGACGACGGTGAGGTAGTGGTCGACGCCGTCGGGATCGCTCGCCGCGATGTCGGCACGGGCCATCTGTGCGAACGCGTCCTCGTCCATCCCGTGCTCCATCCAACCCGCCCAGCGCCGGATCGCGCTGCGCAGGCGCTCCAGGTGGCCGCCGACGTCCTCGAACACGCCGAAGTGGACGCAGGCGAGCCTGCTCGGGGCACGGCGCTCCATCTCGTCGATCGACGCGTCCCACGCGTCGAGGTCGACCTCGGGCGGCGGGAGCGGCGGGAGGACGAACCGGCCGGGCGCGATCCGGACGCCGGCAGCGTCCCCGCTGCAGAGCGTCCCGTCCCCGGCGAGGTACGAGACGTGGTGGCGCGCGTGTCCCGGGGTGGGGAAGCAGGCGAGGCCGAGGACGTCCTCGCCGACGACGTGGAGGCTCTCCTCCGGCACGGGGATGAGGGGTCCCCAGAGCTCGTCGAAGGCGTCGCCGTAGAGCCGGCGTGCGCTGGCCTCGAGGCGCGACGGGTCGACGACGTGGGGGGCGCCGATCGCCGAGACGTGGACCTGGACGTGCGGATGCTCCCGGACGATCGCCCCGGCCGCGCCCGCATGGTCGAGGTGGATGTGCGACAGGAGCAGGTGCCGGACGTCCTCGAGATCGAGACCTCGGGCGGCGAGCCCTGCCCGCAGCGCAGGCAGGCAGCTCGTCGGCCCGCAGTCGAACAGCGCGAGCCCGTCGTCGGTCTCGACGAGGTACACGCCGATGCAGCGCGGCACGCCCTGGTGCAGCAGGTCGATCGGCTCGGGCGCGACGCGCGTCACGGACGGGTCAGGCGCTGGTGCGCGCGGGCACGGACGCGAGAGCCTGCGCGAGATCGGCGACGAGGTCGGCGACCGACTCGATCCCCACGGAGAGCCGCACGAGGTTGCGCGGCGAGGCAAAGGGCCCCGCGGCGGTCGCGGCGTGCGTCATGCGGTAGGGGTGCTCGATCAGGCTCTCCACACCGCCCAGGCTCTCGGCGAGCGTCCAGACCCGCGTCCGCGCGACGAGGTCGACGGCGTCGGCCTCGCTCGCGACCGTGAACGACACCATTCCGCCGAAGTCGCGCATCTGCGCGGCGGCGACCTCGTGGCCGGGATGGACGGGCAGCCCGGGGTAGAGCACCTGCTCCACCTGCGGCTGCTCGAGCAGGAACGCGGCCACCTCGCGCGCGTTCGCGCAGTGGCGCTCCATGCGCACGGCGAGCGTCTTCACCCCCCGGAGCACGAGCCAGGCGTCGAAAGGCCCCGGCACCGCCCCGAGCGACTTCTGCAGAAACCGCAGCCGCTCCGCGATCGTCGGGTCGTTCGTGCCGGCGAAGCCGCCGACGACGTCGGAGTGGCCGCCGAGGTACTTCGTCGTCGAATGGACGACGACGTCGGCCCCGAGCGCGAGCGGCGTCTGGAGGTAGGGGGTGGCGAAGGTGTTGTCGACGACGAGCAGGGCACCGGCAGCGTGCGCGGCGTCGGCCACCGCCCGGATGTCGACGATGCCGAGCAGCGGGTTCGTCGGAGACTCGATCCACACGAGCCGCGTCTCGTCGAGCGCGCCGGGGGTGACCAGCTCGTCCGGCGTGAGGTAGCCGAACCGGTACCCCTTGGGCTCGTAGACCTGCGAGAACATGCGGTAGATGCCGCCGTAGACGTCGTTCACGCAGACGATGCGCTCGCCGGGATCGACGAGGTGCATGATCGACGTCGCAGCGCCGAGCCCCGACGAGAAGGCGTGTCCGTGGGCGGCGCCCTCGAGCGACGCGAGGCACTCCTCGAGCGCCGTCCGGGTCGGATTCGCGACGCGGGCGTAGTCGTAGCCCTTGTGGACGCCGACCGCCTCCTGCGCGAACGTCGAGGTCTGGTAGATCGGCGTCGTGACCGCCCCCGTCGCGGGGTCGGGCTCCTGGCCGACGTGGATCGCCCTCGTCTCGAAGTCCATGGCGAGATCCTATGCGGCCCTGTGGATCGATCGGCACGAAGTCGTGCGCGTTCCTGTCTCCCCCGGGTGACAGGAACGCCTGACAGGAACGCCTGACAGGAACGCCTGGCAGGGTTCCCCGACAGGGTCGCCGGCCAGGCGTGGGCCGGCCCTCGCCGCCGGCAGGGCGCCCGCAGGCGGCGGTTGACGAGCGTACCCCGGATCGCGACCGACCGCCCTCCGGCCAGGCACATCGCGCGGACTACGGTTTGGACGCATGGATGTCGAGCGGAAGCGCGTCGCGACGTTCGGACGTCCCGAGGAGGGAATCGTCGAGGCGTCGCCCTGGTACCGCT
The DNA here is from genome assembly GCA_964623875.1 of uncultured Gaiellales bacterium. Taxonomy (GTDB): domain Bacteria; phylum Actinomycetota; class Thermoleophilia; order Gaiellales; family Gaiellaceae; genus Gaiella. The sequence continues at coordinate 8,394 of CAZUVW010000031.1, read as the reverse complement.
GGGGCCCGTACCTGTCCGAGCGCCAGTGGGGCACCGTGCGCGAGGACTACAGCGCCGACGGCGACGCCTGGCGGTCGTTTCCGTTCGACCAGGCTCGGTCGCGCGCCTACCGCTGGGGCGAGGACGGGATCGCGGGGATCTGCGACGCCCACCAGCGGCTCTGCCTCGCGGTGGCGCTCTGGAACGGTCGGGATCCGATCCTCAAGGAGCGGCTGTTCGGGCTGAGCGGACCGGAGGGGAGCCACGGCGAGGACGCCAAGGAGGTGTGGTGGCACGTCGATGCCGTGCCGAGCCACGCGTGGCTGCGGTACCGCTATCACTACCCGCAGGCGGCCTTCCCGTACGAGGAGCTCCGTGCCGCTGCGCGAGCCGCGGGCCGCGACGCTCCCGAGCCGGAGCTCGTCGACACGGGCGTCTTCGACGACGACCGCTACTGGTCGGTCGACGTGAGCTACGCGAAGGCTGCGCCCGACGACATCCTGCTGCGGGTCCGCGTCACGAACGCCGGCCCAGAGGAGGACGTGCTCCACGTGCTGCCCACCCTGTGGTTCCGCAACACGTGGTCGTGGGGAGACGGCAGCGCGAAGCCCGAGCTTCGCGTCCAGGACGGGGCGCTCGTGGCACGCCACTCGGAGCTCGGCGCCTACCGGTTGCTGACCTCCGACGGACCCGGTGGGCCGCCCCGCCTGCTCGTCTGTGAGAACGAGAGCAACGCCCCACTGCTGTGGGGCACCCCCGGCACGACCCCTTACCCGAAGGACGGGATCGGCGACCACGTGATCCACGGCGCTCCGACCGTGAGCCCTGACGGTGTCGGCACGAAGGGCGCTGCGCACCACGAGCTGACCGTCGCGCCCGGGGCCACCGTGGAGGTGCAGGCGCGTCTCACTGCAGACGGCGTCGCCGTGCGTGGTCGGCCGCTCGGGAAGCGGTGGGCCGCGATCTTCGCGGCGCGCGAGGCCGAGGCCGACACCTTCCACGCCGCCCTCGTCCCGGCGGGCGCGGGGCCCGACGAGGCGCTCGTGCTGCGTCGAGCCCTCTCGGGGATGATCTGGTGCAAGCAGCACTACGACTACGACGTCGCCCGCTGGCTCGGCGGGGATCCGGCAGGGCCGCCCCCGCCGACCGGCCGAGGCGCGATCCGCAACGGCGCCTGGCGACACCTCGACGCCGCCGACGTGCTGTCGATGCCCGACTCGTGGGAGTACCCGTGGTTCGCGACGTGGGACCTGGCGTTCCACGCCGTCCCGCTCGCACACGTCGACCCCGCCTTCGCGAAGAGCCAGCTGCTCGTGCTCGTGCGCGAGTGGTTCCAGCACCCGAACGGCGCGCTCCCCGCGTACGAGTGGTCGTTCGACGACGTCAACCCGCCCGTGCACGCCTGGGCGGCCCTCCGGGTGTACTCGATCGACGGGCGGCGCGACCGGGCCTTCCTGGAGCGCGTCTTCCACAAGCTGCTCCTCAACTTCGCCTGGTGGGTCAACCGCAAGGACGCGGCGGGCGACAACCTCTTCGAGGGAGGCTTCCTCGGGCTGGACAACATCGGGCCCTTCGACCGCTCCAAGCTGCCCGTCAGCGGCCGGCTCGAGCAGTCGGACGCGACGGCGTGGATGGCCTTCTACTGCCTGTCGATGGCGGCGATCGCGCTGGAGCTCGCCCAGAGCGACGAGGTCTACGTCGACCTCGCCGCGAAGTTCCTGCTCCACTTCGACGGCATCGCCCGTGCCATGAACGAGCAGGGGCTGTGGGACGACGACGACGGCTTCTACTTCGACCGGCTCGTCTGCCCGTCCGGGGAGGTCGTCCCCATCGAGGTGCGCTCGATCGTCGGCCTCGTCCCCCTGCTCGCGTCGCTGCGACTCGAGCGCGGCGTCCTCGAGCGCGTGCCGACCCTGGGGCGACGCCTGTCTGCCATCTTCGAGCGCACCCACGGCTCGCTCGAAGAGGGCCTGCGCGACCTCCAGGGCTGTGGGCACCTCACGCCCGGCCCGAACGGCGACGTGCTGCTCAGCGTGGTCAGCCCGGCGCGCCTCCGGCGCATCCTCGGCGTGGCGCTCGCCGACGACCGCTTCCTCTCGCCCCACGGCCTCCGCTCGCTCTCGAAGTGGCATCAGGCGCATCCGTTCTCGGTCACCGTCGACGGCGTCACGGCGACCGTCGGCTACGAGCCCGGCGAGTCCCGCTCGGGGCTGTTCGGCGGCAACTCGAACTGGCGAGGGCCCGTCTGGTTCCCGTTCAACCAGCTGGTGATCGAGGCCCTCGAGCGCTACCACGCAGTCCTCGGCGACGCGCTGACGGTCGAGCTGCCCGCCGGCTCCGGGAACGCGGTCACGCTGGACGTCGTCGCCGACGACCTCCGTGCACGCCTGATCTCGCTCTTCCTGCCCACCGGCGACGGCCGGCTCCCGTGCTTCGGGGAGTCGGACCGGTTCGGTCGGCCGGGCTGGCGCGAGCCGCTCTTCTTCGAGTACTTCCACGGCGACACCGGCGTCGGGCTCGGCGCCTCGCACCAGACGGGGTGGACGGGACTGGTCGCCGACCTCGTCCTGAGCCGCCGGCGCGGCTGATCGGCTCCGTCAGCGGCGCACGCGCTCGAGCCCGATCGCCCGCCGCAAGCGGTCGAGCGCTCCGTCGAGCGCATCGTCGAACGCCGTCGAGGCGCGTATCCCCGGGTCGCGGTGCACCGCGCGGACGACGAGCACGCCCACGGCGCGCTCGGACTTGAGGTCGACGCGCCCCACGACGCCGTCGCGGCGCACGAACGGCAGCACGTAGTAGCCGAAGCGGCGCTGCTCAGCAGGCTTGTAGACCTCGATCAGGTGGTCGAAGTCGAGCACCCGACGCGCGAACGGACGATCCCAGAGGAGGTTGTCGAACGGCGAGAGCAGGACGGCGGCCGTCGGCGTCGGAGGGTCGAGGTCGGCGTTCGCCGTGACGATCACCCCTGGCCCACCGTCCTCCACCGCGAGCCGCTCCACGAGCCCGTCCGCGGCCAGCCCGTCGATCGCCGCGCGCACGCGTCCGACACCGCCCCTCAGCCGCCAGTGCTCGACGATCCCCGCCTCGGTGAGCGCACCACGAGCCCGCACCGCCGCGAGGACGAGCGCGCGGAGCCGCTCCGTCTCGGGCACGTGCGCCGCGTCGAGGATCGCGCGCGGCACCACGCGCTCCGGGAGGTCGTAGAGCCGCTGGAACCCCGAGCGGTCGGCGACGACGAGCTCGCCGTGGTTCCAGAGCAGCTCGAGCATCCGCTTCGCGGGCTTCCAGCCCCACATCTCGCCACGGGTGGCTGCGCCTTCGAAGTGCCGCGATCCGAGCGGGCCGCGGTGGCGGATCTCCTCGAGGACGCGCTCCCGCAGGTGGGGATGCTCGCGCTCGATCTCGCCGTACCACCGTCTTCCTCCCGTGTGCATCTGGGCCTGGAAGAGCGGCCAGGCCTCGATCGGCAGAAGGCACGCCTCGTGCGCCCAGTACTCGAAGACCCGTCCCTCGCGCAGCAGCGACGAGACCGCATCGCGCGGGTGGTCGCCGATGCGTGCGCCGAGCGTGATGCGGTGACTGCGCTCGACCGTCGAGATCGAGTCGAGCTGGACGCACGAGAGTCGCCGGATCGTGTCCTCGACCTCTCGGCGGGTGCCCGTCCGTCGTCGTCCCGTGTACCCCTGCGCGCGGATGACGATCCGGCGGAGCGCCGTGAGAGAGACCGTGCCCACGCGGAGGTTCTAGCGGAGCCGACCGGGTGCGGCGGGCGGACGGCGAGCCAGGAGCCGACCGCTGCCGGTCCCGTCCCGAACCCCCACCCACCCGCGGGGTCGCCAGCATCGCACGGATTCGCGCGCGGGTTCGTGTCGGCTTCCGACCGGGTTCGTGTCGATGGTCGGTCAGCGCCCACGGCCTGTCCTGCCTGCGACGCCCGCTGTCCCGCGCCGGAGGCCATGCGACCGGTCCGGTGCGCTCTCGTGACCGCGCCCTGCCCGCTCTCCCGAACCCGGAACCACGATGTGGACGGCGACGACCTGCTCTCGTGGCGATCCACGCGTCCGCGTACCGCCCGACGGGATCCCCGGGCTGGTCAGGCCGCTCAGTCGGGCGTCTGCCCGACGAGGATCTCGGCGAGCCGCTCCGGATCGATGTTCCCCCCCGACACGATGCAGACCACTCGCTCCGCCTCGACGGCTCCACCGAGCGCGACGGCGACCGCGAGCGCGCCGGCCCCCTCGGCGACGACGTGGGCGCGGGTGGCGAGCGCCCGCACCGCCGCGGCCGTCTCGGCGAGCGAGACCGCGTGCGCCTCACGCACGAGCCCGCGGGCGCGCTCCCACATCCCGGGCAGCACTGCCTTGGCGCCCGCTCCGTCGACGAACGAGGCGGCGTAGGGCACCTCGACCGGCCGACCGGCCGCCAACGAGGCCGTCAGCGCGGCACCGGTCTCCGGCTCGCACGCGACCACGCGAGCGGCCGAGCCGACCCCTGCGAGCGCGCTCGCGATGCCCGTGGCGAGGCCGCCGCCGCCCCAGGGCACGAGCACGGCATCGACGTCGGGAAGCTCCTCTGCGAGCTCGAGCCCGATCACGCCGTTCCCGGTCATCACGCGCTCGTCCAGCACGGGGTGGACGAACAGCCCCTCCAGCCCGGGGTACGCGCCAGCCTCCATCGTCTCCCACCAGCGCTCGAACGGGACCGGGATCACGGTGCCTCCGAGCCGCTCGATCGCCTCGAGCTTCGCGCGTGGCGCGTGGTCGGGCGCGACGACGGTGCACGCGACCCCGAGCTCTCGCGCGACCCAGGCGACGCCCTGCGCCATGTTCCCGGCGCTCGTCGTCCAGACGCCACGGCGCCACTCGTCGCGGCTCGACTGCCGGATCGCGCTGGCCGCGCCGCGGATCTTGAACGAGCCGATCGGCTGGAGGCACTCGAGCTTGAGCCAGATCTCGGCGTCCGCGTCGACCTCGAGCCGCACGAGCGGCGTCCGGATCGCCGTGCCGGCGATCAGGCTCCGGGCCCGCTCGATGGCCTGCAGGGGGATCAGAACGCGATCTCCGTCCCGAGCCCGAGCTCGCGTGCGCGCCTCACCGCGAGCTCTGCGGCCGCGAGATCCTCGACCGCGAGGCCGAGTGACTCGAAGAGCGTCAGCTCGTCGTCGTCACGTCGCCCGGGCTGCGCTCCGACCAGGAGCTCCCCGAGCTCGGCCCTGATGTGATCGGGGCCGAGCCCGCGCTCGGCGACCGCCCCCAGGTAGTCGCCGGACTCGTTCAGGGTCGACTCGCGCCGGTCGACGAACAGCGAGGCCGTCGCGACCACGTCGGCGTCGAGCTCGCGCGCCCACGTCCCCGACGAGCCGACCGCGTTGACGTGCGCGCCGGACGCGAGCAGCGGGAGGTGGTCGCGGGTGAGGATCGGCTCGGAGGCGGCGGTGCACGTGCACACCACGTCCGCCCCGTCGACGGCCTCCTCGACGGACGCGCACGTCGCTGCATGGGCCTCGAGCGCGAGCGCCTCGGCGTTCGCGAGGGTCGGGCTCCAGACCCGCAGCTCGGCGGCGGGCAGCACCTCGCGCATCGCCACCGCGTGCGAGCGGCCCTGCACGCCCGAGCCGAGGATCGCCACCTGCCGCGCATCGCGTCGGGCGAGGAGCTTCGTCGCGACGGCGGACACCGCGGCCGTGCGGATCTCGGTGACCGGCGAGGCGTTCAGGAGGGCGACCAGCTGTCCGGTCGCCCCGTCGTGCAGGAGCACCGCGCCCTGGTGGGGATCCAGCCCGCGTGTGGAGTTCGACGGGACGACGACGACCTCCTTGAGCGCGATCAGCGGCGCCGCACCGCCACGGTGGGCGGGCATCAGGCCGAGCCCGAGCACCTCGTCGTCGGGCACGCGGACGATCGAGCGGAGCGGGAGCGTGAGCTCGCCGCGGGCGAGGCCGGCGAGCGCGTGCTCCATCGCCTCGATGCACGAGGCCATGTCGAGCGTCGCGCGGACGTCGTCTGCCGAGAGCACGAGGACGGTCATCGGAAGGGCGCCTCGAGCCGGTCGCGCTCGGAGTCGGAGAGCCGCAGCCCGAGCGCCTCGCGCACCGGCTCGAGGTGCTCCGCGCGTCCCGGGCCGATCACGATCGCCGTCACCTCCGGCACGTGGAGCAGCCAGGCGAGCGCGAGCCCGGCGGCCGAGACCCCGCGGTCGGCGGCCTGCTCGGCGAGGGCGTCGATCGCCGCGAACGTTCGCTCGGTCAGCAGGTCGGCGTACCCTTCGGGCCGCAGATCCAGGCGGGACCCGGCCGGTGGTGCCTGCCCCTGCCGATACTTGCCCGTCAGCAGGCCGCCTGCGAGCGGGCTGAACGGCGTGAGCCCGATCCCGTGCTCGTGCACGAGCGGGAAGATGGTCTCACGCGCCCGGTGGTCGAGCAGCGAGAACGCCTCCTGGGCCCACTCGTAGCGGACGAGGCGCTCGAGCCTGGACAGCTCGAGTGCCTCTGCGAGCTGCTCGGCCGTGAAGTTGGACGCGCCGACCGCTCCGACGGTGCCCGCGCGGACGAGCTCGTCGAACGCCTGGAGCGTCTCCTCCTGCGGCGTGTCGGGATCGAAGTCGTGCGCCATGTAGAGCGGGATCCGCTCCAGCCCGAGGCGGCGTCGGCTCCCGTCCATCTGCCGGAGGATGCGCGTCCGCGCCAGCCCCTTGTCGCCACCCTCCTCCATCGGGTTGAACGTCTTCGTGGTCACGACCACGCGGTCGCGGACAGCGGCTCCACGCGTCGCGAGCCACTCGCCCACGATCGTCTCGCTCCTGCCCCCGCCGTACGCGTCGGCGGTGTCGAGCGTCGTGATCCCGAGCTCCCAGGCCTCGTCGAGGAGTCGCAGCGCGTCCTCGCGCGAGGTGCCCTGGCCGAAGAAGCGCGGCGACGAGCCGATCCCGCCGAAGTTGCCGCAGCCGAGGATCACGCGAGAGACCGCGATCCCGCTGCCGCCGAGGGGCACCTGCTCCACGGTCCGATCGTACGCGGCGGACGCGGGCAGGCGCGCGGGCTCCGCCTACGGGGTGTTCGCGGTCTGCTCGGCGAGCCGGCGGTCGACCTCCTGGTCGATCTCCTCGGCCGTCCGGGGATGCCCGGTGACCGCCTCGAGGAACGCATCCTTGTCGAGCGCCACCAGGCTGCACGGGGTCAGGGTCGTGACCGTCGCGGTCCGCGGCACGTCCCTGAGCAGCGCGATCTCCCCGAACCCCGAGCCTCGCTCGAGCACCGCCAGCGACGTTCCGTCGCGCGTCACCTCGACCTCCCCGTCGGCGATCGCGTACCAACGGTCGCCGACGTCGCCCTGGCTGACGACCTCCACACCCGCAGGTACCTCGAGGTGGACGAGCTGGCGCGCGATGCTCTCGAGCGTCGGCGCCGAC
>CAZUVW010000031.1:0-998 GCA_964623875.1 uncultured Gaiellales bacterium | reverse complement strand
CCGACAGCGGAGCGAACACCGGCATCGAGCGCAGCAGGCCGATCTCCACCACCGGCACCGTCGCGGTTCGGTCGATCTCCCGCAGCCGGCGCCCCGTGATCAGGAGCGCCGCGGGCAGGATCGCGCCGGCGCCGATCAGCGCGGCGGTCGTCCCTCCGAGCGCGACGAGCACGGGCACGAGGATGGCGCCGAGCGCGAGTCCGGCATTGGACACGCTCTCGAGCATGCCGAACACGCGCGAGACGAGGTCGCCCGGTGCCGCCCGCTGCAGCAGCGTGCGCCCGCCGACGTCCACGAGCGTCCAGGCGACGCCGGCCGTCGCGATCAGCACGAGCGCGCTGGCCTCGGTCGGCACGAGCGCGAGGACGACGAGCGACGCCGCCCAGAGCACGATCGCCGCCAGGAGCGGAGGGACGAGGTGCCGGCGCCCGACGAGCGCCACCGTCGCCGCGATGCCGACCGTCCCGCCGAAGCCGAAGGCCGCGTTGAGGTAGCCGGCCCACGCGTCGCCCGCCTCGAGCGCCCCGATCGCAAGCTCGGCGTAGAGCACGTCGAGCGCTCCGATGCCGACGTACAGCGCGCCGAGGAGGACGATCAGCGTGCGCGGCTCCCGCTCGGCGCGCAGCAGGCGCAGGCCGTCGGCGACCTCCGCCAGCGCCCCGTGCGTCGAGCCGTCGCCGCTCGGGGGCGGGCCGTGCACCGGGAGGACGAGCACGAAGGCCGCCAGCCCGAGCATCCCGAGGACGAGCAGCGCCAGAGCGGGTCCGGAGGCGCCGAGGAGGAGCCCCGTCAGCGCAGGCGCCACGAGCACCGTCGCAGCCTCGACCCACCCGGTCGTCACGTTGGCGGCGGTCAGCTCGATCGGGGTGCGGGCGAGCGTCGGCACGAGCGCGTACTGCGGCGGGCGGATCAGCGAGCACGCGGTCGCCGAGCACGCGGCCAGGGCGTAGACGAGCAGAGGGTCGGCGTCGGCGAACAGCGCCGCCGCGGTCGCGAGC
>CAZUVW010000030.1:15393-19712 GCA_964623875.1 uncultured Gaiellales bacterium | reverse complement strand
CGGTTCGTGTACCTGGGTTTCTTTTTGCTTATCCCCGCCGCCTGGCTACTCCGGGGGGGCGGCCCGGGAGAGCTCGACGGCACGAGCTGGGAGCAGTTCGTCCATCCGGACGAGCTCAGCGGGACGCTCGAAGCGGCCCACCGCGCGTTCGGCAGCTCCGGCACCGAGCCGCGGGTCGTCCGCTGCATCGGCCGGGACGGCAACGTCGTGCACGTGTCGTGGGCCGGCGCGTTCGACGCCGAGGAACGACTGATGGTGTACGTCGGCCGGGACGTGACCGCCGAGATCCGCGCCCGTGAGGAGCTCGAGCGCAGGTCGCGCACGGACGCGCTGACCGGTCTCTACAACCGCCGCCACGTCGTGGACGCGCTGATGGCGGAGCTGGAGCGGGCCCGGAGGGACGGTCGCCTACCAGGCGTGGTGCTGATCGACCTCGACCAGTTCAAGGCGGTCAACGACGTCTACGGCCATGCGGCCGGCGACGCCGTGCTGCGCGCGGTGGCGCACCGGCTGCAGGCGGGTGTCCGCCGCTACGACGTCGTCGGGCGCTGGGGCGGCGAGGAGTTCTGCGTCGTCGTCCCGGGTGTGGGGAGCGACCGCGCGCTGCGCCGCGTCGCCGAGGCCGTGCGGAAGGCGATCTCCGACCTGCCGATCCCCCTGCCGGACGGCCGGCTGCTGCGGGTGACGGCGTCGGCCGGGTGCGCCCTGGCGACGGACGGGCTGTGGTCGGTCGAGGCGATCGTGGACGCAGCCGATCGGGCGCTGTACGCGGCGAAGCGCGCGGGGCGGAACCGGACGAGGCTCGTGACCGAGCTCACGGCCGAGGAGATCGCCGCCGAGGAGCCCGAGGCGATCCGCCTCGCCCAGGCGCTGGCGCTGTCGGCGGGAGCGCGCGAGGGGCTCCCGGAGCACCACGTCCGCCAGGTCGCGGACCTCTCCCGCAGCATCGCCGAGGCCCTCGGACTGACCGAGGACGCAGTGCTGCGCTGCCGCCTCGGCGGCTGGCTGCACGACATCGGCAAGGTGGCGATCCCAGACACGGTCCTCACCAAGCCGGGACCGCTCGACGAGGACGAGCAGGCCGTGATGCGCACGCACGCGGAGGTCGGCGAGCAGATCGTCGCGCGGATCGCCGGGCTCGCACAGGCCGCGCCCATCGTCCGGCACCATCACGAGCGCTGGGACGGATCCGGCTACCCCGAGGGCCTGGCGGGCGAGCAGATCCCGCTGGAGGCGCGCGTGGTCGCTGTCGCCGACGCGTACTCGGCCCTGACGAGCGATCGCGTCTACCGGAGCGCCTGCTCGGTCGCCGACGCGCTGGCCGAGCTCCGCGCCAGCGCGGGATCGCACTACGACCCCCGCTGCGTCGAGGCGCTCGCAGAGGTCGTGACCGGGCTCGACCGCGTGGTCGGCCCCGTCAGCTGATCGACCGCAGCGGGGCGAGCGCGGCGCCACCCGCGAACAGGGCGTCGGGATGCTCCGCCTCGATCCGCAGCAGCCGGTTCCACTTCGCCGTCCGCTCGGACCGCATCGTCGAGCCGACCTTGATCTGGCCCGTGCGCCATCCCACGGCGAGGTCGGCGAGCCACGCGTCCTCGGTCTCGCCCGAGCGGGCCGAGAGCACCGTGGCGTACCCGGCCCCCCGCGCGAGCTCGACCACGCGCTGGGCGTCGGTCAGCGTGCCGACCTGGTTGGGCTTCACGAGCACCGCGTTCGCGATGCCCTCGCGGATGCCGCGAGCGAGCCGCTCCGGCGAGGTCGCGAAGAGGTCGTCGCCGACGAGCTGGATCCGGTCGACGAGACGATGCGTGATCAGCCCCCACCCCTCGCCGTCGTCCTCGCCCAGCGCGTCCTCGATCGAGACGATCGGGTACTCGTCGATCCACGCAGCGAGCTCCTCGACGAGCTCCCCCGCCCGGAGGGAGCGGCCCTCGCGGGCGAGCGCGTAGCCGTCGGGAGCGACGAGCTGCGTCGCCGCGACGTCGACTGCGATCGCAGCATCCGTCCCCGGCGAGAGCCCGCTGGCCTCGATCCCTTCGAGCAGCAGGTCGAGCGCCGCCCGGTTCGTCGGCAGCGGCGCCCCGAGACCGCCCTCGTCCGCGACGAGCGCCACCTCGTGACCGTGCCGCCGCAGCGCCTCGGCGGTCGCCGCGCGCACGCGAGCCGCCCACTCGATCGCCTCTCCGAGCCCTCCGGCCCCGACCGGGACGACGAGGAAGTCCTGCACGTCGAGCATGCGGCCCGCGTGGGCGCCCCCGGAGAGGACGTTGACCATCGGCAGCGGCAGCAGCGGCGGGCCGTCGGGTGCGAGCAGCCGCCACAGCGGCACCCCTCGTGATCGGGCGGCCGCCGTCGCGCACGCGACCGAGGCAGCGAGCACCGCGTTGGCGCCGAGCCGCCTCAGGTCGGGCGTCGCGTCGAGCGCTCGCAGGACGCCGTCGATCCCTGCCTGGTCGGAGGCGTCGCGCCCCTCGAGCGCGGGGCCGATCTCGTCTCGCACTGCTGCGACCGCTCCCCGCACGCCCTTCCCCGCGTACCGCTCCTCGCCGTCGCGGCGCTCGTGTGCCTCGTGGCGCCCGGTCGACGCGCCCGAGGGCACGAGCGCCTCTCCTTCGGCGCCGTCGTCGAGGCGCACCGCGCAGCCGACCGTCGGCGTCCCCCGCGAGTCGAGCGCCTCCCAGGCGAAGACGCGCTCGATCACCGCCACGACCAGAGGCCCCGCTCGGGCGCGCGCAGCAGCGCCGTGCCGACCTCGCGGGCGCGGGCGCGCGAGGCCGGGTCGAGGAACTGCGCGGGCGACTTCCCGTCCGTGCGCGCGAGGATCAGGCAGGCCGTGTGGGCGACGACGTCGGCCTCGGGGCCGGCGAAGCCCTCACCGGCGGCGGCCGCGTAGCCGGCGACGAACCCCTCTCCGAGCAGCTGGAGCTCGGGTGCGAGCGGGTCCCAGTGGATCGCGGACAGGACGACGAACGACAGGAAGAAGCCGAGGTCGAACAGCGGGTTGCCGAGATGGGCGACCTCGAAGTCGAGCACCCACGGCCCCGACGGGCCGACGAGCATGTTCTTCATCGAGTAGTCCCCGTGGACGAGGCAGCGGCGGTCGCTCCGCAGCGCCTCCACGCGCGGCGCGACCAGGTCGGCGAGCTGCGGCACCCGCTCCATCACCGTCTCGTGGAACGGGTTCAGGCGCAGCTGCTCGAACGCCTCGATCGACCCGAACCGCGCGGCGACGTCCGCACGGCCCACGGTCCCCCCATGCCACGCCCCCAGGGTGCGGCCGGCCCACTCCCCCACCTCTGCGTGCGCACGACCCTCGCCCACCTCCGCTTGCCAGTTCGCGCAGCCCTCGATCAGCTCCATCGCCATCACGTGCGAGGCCGGATCGACGACGAGCACACGTGGCACCGCGCCGGGCGAGAGCTCTGCGGCGAGCTCCATCGCGGCCGCCTCCGTCTCGGTGCGCTCCTGGGTCGCGAGCCACTCGTCGGCGACCCGCAGGCGTGGCAGCGCCTGCTTCACGACGAGCGCTCGGCCCGTCGCACGCACGCGCAGCGCAACCACCGTCGCAGAGACGCCACCGGCGAGCTCCTCTGCCTCGATCGCCACGTCCGCGGGAGCGAGACCGTGCGCCACCGCCCAGGCACCGGCGGTGCGCGTCTCCAGCACGAAGGTCATCGCGTGCGAACCTACCTCGTCGCGCAGGGTCCGTCCGCAGCCGCCCGCAGACTCGGCGCCGTGCCGACCGTCTCGCAGTCCGACGTCACGCGGATGCGCGATCGGCTGCTGTTCGACGAGCCAGGGCGCGGCGCGAAGCTGACCGCGTACTGGACGCTGCTGCTCCTCGCCGCGGTGATCGCCTCGGCCGGGGTCGTGTCGGACTCGACCGCGACCGTGATCGGCGCGATGATCGTCGCGCCGCTGATGACGCCGATCCTCGGGATCGTCCTCGCGGTCGCGATCGGCGACGGCCGGAGCCTCTCCCTCTGCCTTGCGCTGACCGTCACGGGGGCGCTGGCGGTGGTCGTCGTCGGCTACCTGGTCGGGCTCGCCGCCGAGGTGCCGGTCACCGCCGAGACGAGCTCGCAGGTCGCCGGTCGCGTGAGCCCCCGCCTGATCGACCTCGTCGCCGCGATCGCGACCGGCGCTGTCGGCGCCTTCGCGCTCGTCCGCTCCGACGTGTCCGACACGCTGCCCGGGGTCGCGATCGCGATCTCGCTCGTCCCGCCGCTCGCGGTGGTCGGGCTCGCGCTCGAGGCGGGGCAGGGCGATCAGGCGTGGGGCGCGCTCCTCCTCTTCCTCACGAACGTCGGCGCGATCCT
>CAZUVW010000030.1:0-15293 GCA_964623875.1 uncultured Gaiellales bacterium | reverse complement strand
GCGGGTCTCGCCGGCGTCGACGTCCGCCTGGAGCTGATCCCCCAGGCGACCGTCGAGCTGCCGGCGAGCGACTGACGCTCCGCTGCTACGCGTCGGCGAGCAGGCGGTACAGCTGCTTGCGCGCGTCGCGCAGGATCTCCTGGGCCGCCTCGACCTGCTCCCGCGTGCCCGCGCTCGCGACCTGGCGCGTCGCGGCCATCACCTGGCCGACGAGGTCGCGCAGGGCGACGAGGGGATCGTCGTCCTCCGTCAGGAGCGCCTCCCACGGGGCGGGGCTCGCGGCGGCGGCCTCGCGACCGGCCTCGGTGAGCTCGTACACGCGCTTGCCCGCGTCCGAGGTCGTCTCGCGTGCGAGCTCCTCGTCGGCGAGCTGCTGGAGCGTCGGGTACACGGAGCCCGGGCTCGGCCGCCACGCGCCCTGCGTGCGGTCGGTCAGCTCCTGGATGATCTGGTAGCCGTGCATCGGCTGCTCGGCGAGCAGGGCGAGCACTGCGGTGCGGATGTCGCCGCGCGCCGCGCGCCGCGCGCCGAAGCGGTCGCCGCCGGGGCCGAAGCCCGCGTCCCCGCGGTGGTGCCGGCGGCGGTGACGCGGCCGGCCCGAGCCCTCGGCGGTCATCAGCCAGAGCGCGCGGGATCGATTGCCGCAACGAGGTGCGGCGATGGTGAAGGTCGTCATCGACTATCTCCTCTCTTTGACGTATTGCATGCGTACACGATATATCGCGATATGCATGTTGTCAAGCGCTCGACGTCTGCCAGCTCGGGTGCCCGGCTGAGAGCCGGGCACCCCACCGGCTGAGAGCCAGGCACCCGCCAGAGCGCCGCCAAACCAGCCACGACGGCGCCACCCCCGGGGCCTGTGCCCGGCTCTCAGCCGGGCACGCAAACGCGATCGCGGCGCGTGCCGAGCGTACTCTCTACCGCGATGGGCCCAGCCGAGGACACTGCCGTCCCACGCCTCGTCTCGACGGGATCGCTGCCCGAACCCGGGCGCGTGCGGGCACTGCTGAAGGAGGCGCACGAGCGCTACCGCGGCCGCGACGAGGGCCGACTCTCCGACGTGTACCCCGCCCTCGCCTGCGCGAATGCCGACGCCTTCGGCCTGTGCGTCGTCGGCGTGAACGGCGCGGTGCACGCAGCAGGCGACGCGGACCTCCCCTTCACCGTGATGAGCGTCTCGAAGCCGTTCGTGTTCGCACTTGTCTGCGAGGAGCTCGGCCCCGAGGAGGCACGGCGCCGGATCGGCGTCAACGCGACCGGTCTGCCGTTCAACGCCCTGGAGGCGGTCGAGCGCTCACCGGACGGACGGACGAACCCGATGGTCAATCCCGGGGCGATCGCGACCACCAGCGTCGTCCCCGGCGCCGACGGCGAGGAGCGCTGGCATCGCATCCGCGCGTGCCTGTCGGCCTTCGCGGGCCGTGAGCTCGCGCTCGACGAGGCGGTGCTCGCGTCCGCCCTGGCGACGAACCATCGCAATCAGGAGCTTGCCGCAGCGCTCGCAGCGCGGGGAGCGCTCGGGTGCGCGCCGGGCGAGGCGGTCGAGCTGTACACGCGGCAGTGCGCGCTCGCCGTGACCGCCCATGACCTCGCGCTGATGGGGGCGACCCTCGCCGACGGGGGCGTCAACCCGGTCACGGGCGAGCGCGTCGTCGGTGCCGAGACCGCGCGCCACGCACTCGCGGTGATGACGACGGCTGGGCTGTACGAGGCGTCCGGCGACTGGCTCTACGACATCGGCCTGCCCGGGAAGAGCGGCATCGGCGGCGGGATCGTGACCGTCTCCCCCGGCAAGGGGGGCCTGGGGACGTACGCGCCACCGCTCGACGGCTCGGGGAACAGCGTCCGGGGCGTGCTCGCCACGCGATTCCTCGCCCGGGCCCTCGGCCTCGACGTGCTCGCCTCCTCCGCTCCGAGCGACGCTGCGATCGGGGCCTCGCGATGAGCGAGGCGCTCGGTGAGATCCTCGTCCTCGCGGTCGCGGTGGCGGTGACCCCGATCCCGATCATCCTCGTGGCGCTCGTCCTTCCCACACCGCGCGGGACGGGCAAGGCGCTCGCCCTGCTCACCGGGTGGGTCGCCGGGCTCTGCGCGGTCGGCGCGGTCGTGCTCCTCGTCGCGCCGGACGGGGACGCCGGCGAGCGACCGACGTGGGTCAGCCTCGCCAAGCTCGCGCTCGGTCTCGCGCTCTGGGCGCTGGCGGTGCGCCAGTGGCGGGGCCGACCGACCGGTGAGGAGCGTGGCGCGGTCCCCGGATGGGCCGCGGCCGTCGACCGGTTCTCGGGTGCGAAGCTCGTGCTCACCGGAGCCGCCGCGTCGGCCCTGAACCCGAAGACCCTGCTGCTCGGGGCGGCCGCTGCCGCGTCGATCGCCGGCACCGGCGCGAGCGTCGCGGCGCAGATCGGCGCCTACGGCGTGTTCGTCGCGATCGGCTCGCTCGGCGTGATCGTCCCGCTCGTGCTGTCGGCCGCGCTCGGCCCCCGCGCCGAGCCGACCCTCGCCCGACTGCGGGACTGGATGACGGCGAACACCACGGCGATCCTGGTCGTGCTCCTCCTGCTGATCGGCGCGAAGCTCGTCGGCGACGCCGTCGGCGCGCTCGGGTAGCGCAGGACGGAGCCGCGCTACCCCACGGCAGGGCGGGCCCGGCGCGTGACCCCACGGGCCGGGCAAGCCCGGCCCCTACAGGTGGCCGTTGCGCTGGAGCCAGCGCATGGCGAAGAACCCCCAGAGCGGTGGGATGTAGAAGGTCGCCGCCCGGTAGAGCAGCACCGCCGCGAGCGCCGCCTCCTCGCTCATTCCTGCGGCGGTCAGCCCGAGCGTCAACCCGAACTCCTGCACGCCGATCCCGCCGGGCACGGGGACGAAGCTCGCGAGCAGCGAGACGCTGATGTTGATCAGGAGCAGCTGCGCGAGCCCGATCTCGCCGCCCAGCGCGTAGGCGAACGTCCCGAGCGCGATCGCGAAGAGCACCTCGGCCCCGACCGATCCGCCGATCAGCAGCGCCAGCTTGTTGCCGGCCCGCAGGCTGCCCAGCGTCGCCTTCACGTCGGGCCACCAGCGGCCGATCCGCTCGCGGATCGTCGTGCGCACCCGGCGCACGGCGAGCGCCGTGCCCACGAGCAGCGCCCCGAGCACCACCACGACGACGAGCGCCCGAGTCGGCGGCGCCGACGGGGTGCCGAGGTCGAAGTCGAGCGTCGCGCTGGAGAAGAGCAGCAGCAGCACGAGCAGCAGCGCCTGCGCGACCGTGCTCACGAACGAGTCGATCGCGCCCGAGGTGACGGCGGTCGCGGGCGGGACTCCCTGGCGCTGGAAGAAGCGGATGTTGACCGCCATGCGCGCGAAGTTGGACGGGAGCGCGAGATTCATGTAGCCCGTCGCGAGCTGCATCCCGTAGACGGGGCCGAACGGCAGGCGCACCGGCACCGAGCCGAGCGTCGAGAGAGCCTGCGCCACACGCGGGAGCTGGGCGACGACGACGCCGAGCACGACCCAGCCCCACAGCGCGTCGTCCAGCGCGCTCCGCAGCTCGTCGTAGTCGAGCCCGCTGACGGCGCCGACGAGCGTGACCACGGCCAGCGTCAGCAGGGCGATCTGGATCGCGGTGCCCCAGGTCACCCGCCGCAGCTGGACGAGCTCGGGTGCCTCGAGGCCGGCCGCCTCGGCCGCGGCCGCCCGCAGGTCGTCGACGTCCACGGCCGCCGCCTTCAGCGCCCGCCGTAGCGTCGGACCGTACGCCGCCGGCTGGACGAAGGGCAGCAGCTCCGCCAGGCCGTCGTCGCCCAGCGCCGCGTCGGCGAGCCGAACCGCGCGCTCGACCCCCACCAGCGCTGCCGTCGTCCCGAGCAGCTGGGCCTCGTCGCGGAGCAGCTGGTCGGGTCGAGCGGCGACCGTGGCGCGGTCGAGCTCGACGAGGCCGACCCGCCCCTCGAGCAGCGCGACCGTGTCGGGGCCGATGCGGTGGTGCGCGATCCGCGCCGCGCCGAGCGCGCGCACCGCCCGCCAGGCGTCGGCCACCAGCGCATCGTCGAGCCTGTCGACGGGAAGGCCCTCGAACGGGATCCGCGCGTCGCGGAGGACGAGCAGCGCGTCGCCGGCGGACGACTCTGCGGCCACGACGACCCCGGGCACGTGGACGCCGGCCTGGGCTGCGAGCAGGGTCGCGAGCGCCTCGTGCTCGGCTGCCTCGATGCGCGACAGCCGGGCGCGGGGTCCGTCGTCGGAGTAGAAGACGGTGCGCCAGGCCTTCTCCAGCAGCTGCGTGTCGTAGGCGTCGCGCCCGTAGACCTTGACGAGCAGCGGCGCGCCGTCGGCGTCGACGCCACGCGCGACGAAGGCGCCCGCCGGCTGCCGCGCGGTGGGCTGGAGCTCGGACACCGCGACGCCGAGCTCCGCGAGCGCCGCGACCACGGCCTCGGCCTCCGGATGACCCGCCGAGGTTCCGAGCGCGAGACGGAGCGCCGTTGACGCCGCGAGCGCGATGGCGAACGCCGCGAGCGTGGCGCTGGGCGAGGCGACCTGCGCCAGCAGGGCGCCCAGGGCGCCGAGCGCCAGCACCCACGCCCCGAGCCGTTGGAGGGGCCGGACGAGGTGCGGCGCGACGACGAGCGCGACGGCGGCGACCGCCGCGAGCGCCAGCGCCGTGAACGAGCTCTCCGCCGTCCGCAGCCGGAGGATCCCGTCGGCCTCCGGCCAGCTCCCGAGCGCGACCCGCGACGACACCGCGGCCAGCGCGAGCGCGCAGAGCGCGGCGCCGATCGCCGCCGCGACGACGAGCGCGCGGCGGGTGACCAGGGCAGCGAGGAGGACGACCGCCGACCAGACGACGAGGGCGCCGTAGAGCGCCTCCCAGACCGGCTCGAGCCAGGCCGGGAAGCTCGCGAGGAACACGGAGAGCGTGCGCTCGAACCGCGACGGCGGGTACGCGACGACGAGCACCCCCAGCGCCACGAGCGACGGGACGAGGAGGAAGACGTCGGTCGCCCGCCGATACCGTCGCCGGCCGCGCGCCGTCGAGAACACCTTCCGGGGGCGTGCGAGCTGGCCGAGGACGGGCAGGTCGGCGCGCTCGGCGGTCGGCTCGTCCACGGGTGAACCCTGCCACGGCGGGTCGTCGGCACGTGTCCGGGGGCGGCGAGCGGCTCGACTTGACCAGCCTGTCGTGGTTCGTGGATCATGCTGCTCAGCGGACGGCGTCGCCGTCCCCCCGACGAGGAGGCGATGTGGACGTCGCAACCGCGGCAGGACGCGTGCCGGAGCTCATGCCGCAGCTGAAGGACGCGCTCCGCGCGCTCGTCGCGATCCCGTCGGTCTCGGAGTGGGGGTTTCCGGCGCACACCCGGCCAGCGCTCCTCGCGGCGCACCAGGAGGTCCTCGATCTGTTCCGAAGCGCGGGCGTGGAGAGCTTCACGTCGATCGAGCTGCCGGGCACGGCACCGATCGTCACGGGCGAGCTCCCCGGCCCCGAGGGAGCGCCCACCGTGCTCCTCTACTCCCACTACGACGTCGTCCCCGCAGGCGACGAGTCGCTGTGGACCTCGCCGCCCTTCGAGGCGACCGAGCGCGACGGAGCCATCTACGGCCGCGGCGCGGCCGACACGAAGTCGAACATCCTCGTCCACGTCGGCGCCCTGCGCGCGTGGGGAGGCAGGCCACCGGTCGGGATCAAGCTGCTGATCGAGGGCCAGGAGGAGGTCGGGAGTCCCCTGGAGGAGGGGTATCCCTCCGAGCATCCCGAGTACTTCGACGCGGACGCGATCCTCGTCGCCGACGGCGGCAGCATCCGCGCCGGGCAGCCGTCGCTCACGGTGTCGCTGCGCGGCGACGCCCGCCTGACCGTCGAGGTGCGCACGCTCGCGAGCAACAAGCACTCTGGCCAGTACGGGGGTGCCGCCCCGGACGCGCTCATCGTCCTGCTGCGTGCGCTCGCGACGTTGTGGGACGAGCAGGGCGACGTGGCGGTCGACGGGCTACGCCGCGAGGAGTGGGCCGGGGAGTCGTACACCGAGCAGGAGCTCCGTCTGCTCGCGCAGGTCGAGGACGGCGTCCCGCTCGTCGGCAGCGGCGGGCTGGGCTCGCGGATCTGGAGCGGCGCGGCGATCACCGTGCTCGGGATCGACGCGCCGGCTGTCGACGGCGCCCCCGCCTCGGTGCAGGCACACGCCCGCGCGCTCCTCAACGTGCGGGTGCACCCCGAGCAGCCTGCCGCCGAGGCGCAGGCCGCCGTGATCCGGCACTTGGAGGCACAGAGGCCGTTCGGCGTGCCCGTGCAGGTGACCCCGGGCGCGATCGGCGACGGGTTCCGCGCGAGGTCGAGCGGCCCGGCATGGGACGCGATGGTCGCAGCGATGAGCGCGGCCTGGGGCGCCGAGACCGTCCAGATCGCCACCGGCGGCGCGATCCCACTCGTCAAGGCGATGAGCGACGCGGTGCCCGACGCCACGACGTTCGTGTTCGGCACGACCGACAGCTTCGCCAACATCCACGGTCCGGACGAGCGCGTCCTGGTCGACGAGTTCGAGAAGGCCGTGCTGGCCGAGACCCTGTTCTTCCACGAGCTCGCCGAGCGATGGAGGGAGTCCCGATGAGCGACACGGAGCAGCACCACCCAGAGCCGGTCGACGGGCCCGCGCCACCAGCCGAGCCCGAGAAGAAGGGCTTCGAGTTCCCGGGCACCCTGACGGTGCTGATCATCGTCACGTTCCTCGTCTGGATCGCGGCGTTCTTCATCCCCGCCGGCGCGTACGACCGCGACGAAGGCGGCGTCCCTGCGCCTGGGTCGTTCCAGCGGGTGGATGCACCGCAAGGCTTCGGCGAGCGAGTCGAGGGCTTCTTCCTCGCACCCGTCAACGGCCTCTACGGGCTGCAGGATCCCGAGACGGGGTTCGTGCGCCCCTTCGGTGTCGGCTCGCTGTTCGGCGCGGTCAGCGTCTTCGCCTTCGTGCTCGCGATCGGCGCCTTCATGACGATGGTGCTGGCGACGGGTGCGCTCGACGTGGCGATCGGCAGACTCGCCCAGTCGGTTCGCGGGCGGCCGTGGCTCGTGATCGTCGCAGTGATGGCCCTCTTCTCCCTGCTCGGGACGACGATGGGCTGGGCGGACGAGACCCTCGGGTTCTACGCGCTCCTCATCCCGCTCCTGCTCGCGCTCGGGTACGACCGCATGGCGGTCGCCGGGATGATCATCGCCTCGACCACGGTCGGCTCGATGGCCTCGACCGTGAACCCGTTCTCGATCGGGGTTGCGAGCGAGTTCGCGGACGTCGGGATCGGCGACGGGATCGGACTGCGGTGGATCGGCTGGGCGGTGCTGACGACGATCACGATTGCGTACGTGGTGCGCTACGCCGAGCGCGCCAAGGCCGACCACGACCGATCGCTGGTCGGCTTCCTGCCGGAGGACGCGGAGCTCGTGCAGAAGGAGGAGTCCGCTGCAGGGCTCACGCTCACGTCTCGCCAGAAGGCAATCCTCGGCATCACGGCGTTCACCTTCGCGCTGCTCGTGTTCTCGGTGATCCCGTGGGACTCGATCTTCGACCTGGGCGTCAACGTCGACCCGGTCACCCACGTCCCGCTCCCGAACGACCCGTGGTGGAACCTTGGCTGGTGGTTCCCGGAGCTGATCGCGCTGTTCCTCGTCGCTTCGGTGATCGTCGGACTCGTGGCCGGCTTCGGCGAGAAGCAGATCACCGGGAACATCATGCGCGGCTTCGGCGACTTCATCGGCGCCGCGGTCGCGGTCGTGCTCGCGCGCGGCGTCACCGTGATCCTCAACAACACCCAGACGATCGACACGATCCTGAGCTGGATGGAGGACGCGGTCAGCGACACGTCGGCGGTCGGCTTCACCAGCCTCGTGTTCGTGATCAACACGGGGATCGCGTTCATCATCCCCTCCTCGTCCGGTCACGCCACCCTCGCGATGCCGCTGCTCGCGCCGCTCGGCGACTTCGCGAACGTCAGCCGCGAGCTCGTGGTGACCGGATGGAGCTGGGGCGCAGGGCTCGCGCGGTTCGTCACGCCGACGAGCGCCGTCGTGATGGCGGGCATCGCCCTGGCAGGCGTCCGCTACGACAAGTGGATCCGCTTCGTCCTCCCGCTGATGGGCATTCTCGCGGTCGCATCCATCGTGATGCTCGGGATCGCCGCTGCGCTGGAGTGAGCCCCGGCCAGGCGGCTCGCCGCCGAGGTGGCGTGTGAGCGACCAGACCATCGTCTTCCTGATCCTGGCCGCCACAGTCGTGGTGTTCGTGTGGGATCGCCTCCCGGTGGCGCTCGTCGCCGTCGGCGTCTCGCTCTCGCTGTGGGCGACCGGGGTGCTCGAGCTCGACCAGGCTCTGGCCGGCTTCGGCGACCCCACGGTCCTCTTCATCGCATCGCTGTTCGTCGTCAGCGAGGCCCTCGACCAGACCGGCGTGACGGCGTGGGCGGGGCAGGAGCTCATCGCACGGGCGGGCGGCAGCCGGACACGCGTGCTCCTGATGATGATGGGGCTCGTCGCGGTGCTGACGGCGCTCATCTCCGTCAACGGCTCGGTCGCGGCGCTGCTCCCCGTGGTGGTCGTGATGGCGGTGCGGCTGCGCTGGCCGGCCTCGCGCCTGCTGATGCCCCTCGCCTTCGCCGCGCACGCGGGCTCGCTGCTCGTCCTCACCGGCTCGCCGGTCAACGTGATCGTCTCGGAGGCGGCCGACGACGCCGGGGTCGGCGCGATCGGCTTCCTCGAGTTCGGACTGGTGGGCGTGCCGCTGCTCGTCGGGACGATGGCGATCGTGCTCCTCCTCGGCGACCGGCTCCTGCCCGATCGCCGCCCGCAGGGGATCACCCGCGACTTCGGCGAGCTCGCGCGGACGCTCGCCGACCAGTACGCACTGGGCGAGGAGGCGCTCTTCACCCGCCGCTCGGGCGTGGCCGAGGTCGTCATCCCGCCGCGCTCGGGGCTGATCGGCCAGACGGCCTTCCCCGGGATGGTGACCGAGAGCGGCGACCTCGTCGTGCTCGCGGTGCGTCGCCGCGACGAGGAGCGCTCGGGCGAGACGACGCTCGAGGTGGGTGACGTGCTGCTCCTGCAGGGCGAGTGGCGCCACCTCGAGCACCACCTCGAGGTGGATCCCGACGTGCTCGCCGTCGACGATCCCGCGCTCGTGCGGCGGCAGGTGGTGCCACTTGGCCCGGGGGCGAAAGGCGTGCTGCTCGTGCTCGCCGGCATGGTGGCGCTCCTCGCCACCGGCGCGGTGCCGTCGGTCGTCGCCGGGCTGCTCGCCGCCGGCGCGATCGTCCTCGGCCGGATCCTCTCGATCGAGCAGGCGTATCGCGGGATCGCCTGGACGACGGTGATCCTCGTGGCGGGGATGATCCCGCTCTCGACCGCGATGACGCAGACCGGGGCCGCCGCACGTCTTGCCGACGGCATCGTCGGCCTCGTTGGGGACGCCGGCCCCCGGGCCCTTGTGCTCGGCCTGGTGCTGCTCACCTTCGCGCTCGGCCAGCTGATCAGCAACATGGCGACCGCGCTGATCGTGATCCCGATCGGCGTATCGGCCGCCGCCGAGCTCGACGTCTCGGCCAAGCCCGTGCTGATCGCGATCGCGGTCGCCGCGGCCGCGGCCTTCCTCACCCCCGTCGCCACCCCCGCGAACCTGATGGTGATGGGGCCGGGTGGATACCGGTTCGGCGACTACTGGAAGCTCGGGCTGCCCCTGATCGCGCTGTTCGGCGCGGTCGCCGTGCTCCTCGTGCCCGTGATCTGGAGCTTCTGAGCGACTCCGGCCGACGCGGACAGCCGATGACCGCCTCCCTTCCCGGACTGCCGCTGCCGTCCGCTGCACGCCGCCCGCTTCGTGGGCTCGCCGGCGAGGATCTCCTCGCCGGGGGACTTCGTCCGCCGCGTCCGGCTGCGTCTTCCGTGACGGGCGCTCGCGTGCGAGGCTTGCGTGCGATGGCGAGCGGCAGGAGGACGTCGACGAGGGCTGCGCTCCTCGCGCGAGCGCTCGTCGTCCTGTGCGCGCTCGTCGGAGCACCCAGCGCAGCGGCCGACCTCGCCGACGAGCGCTCGCTCGCCGAGAAGCACGCGCCGGTGGTGCGCGTCGTCGAGCAGCGGGGCGACTGCGAGCCCGGGGAGCCGTACGAGCCGATCGACGTCGAGCTGCTCTTCGGCGACCAGTCGGTCGCCCTGCGGGGCCCGTGGAACGCGACGGACCTCGTGAAGATCGGGCCGGTCGCCACCGACCTCGTCGACCGCTTCGAGTACCACCTCGACTTCCCCGGCGACGCGCTCGATCCGGGGTGCATCTACGAGGAGTGGTCGAAGCGGCTGACCGTGGGGCACACGCCCACGGTCTACGCGCACGTCGCGACCGAAGCGGGCAAGCCCGGGAAGCTCGCGCTGCAGTACTGGTCGTTCTACGTCTTCAACGACTTCAACAACACGCACGAGGGCGACTGGGAGATGATCCAGCTCGTCTTCGACGCGGACACCGCGGCCGAGGCCCTCGGCAAGGATCCGGTCGAGGTCGGCTACAGCGCGCACGAGGGCGCCGAGGGCGCCGCGTGGGGCGACGAGAAGCTCGAGGTCGTGGACGGGACGCACCCGGTCGCGTACCCTGCTGCCGGCTCGCACGCGAACAAGTTCACAGCCGCTCTCTACCTCGGCAGCTCGGCCGACGCGGGCGTCGGGTGCGACGACACCCGCGGCCCGCACCGCGAGCTGCGACCCGCCGTCGTGACGATCCCGAGCGACGCGGCCGCCGCCGAGGCCGCGTACCCCTGGATCGGCTTCGAGGGCCGCTGGGGCGAGCTCCAGAAGGCGTTCTTCAACGGCCCGACCGGCCCCAACCAGAAGACGCAGTGGACGGAGCCGATCACCTGGTCGGAGGACTGGCGCGACCGCAGCTATGCGGTGCCGACGGGCGGCGTGTTCGGCACGGGTGCGACGGACTTCTTCTGCACCGGGGTGGCGAAGGGGTCGCAGGCGCTCGCGCTCCTGCTCCAGAACCCGCCGCTGATGCTCACGATCCTCGCCGCGCTCGTCGGGCTCGTGGTGCTCGTCGTGGTGCGCGCGACGTGGACGCCGGTCGCGCCGCTGCGGGTGGGGCGCCGGCGGAGCTGGGGGCAGATCCTGGCTTCCTCCGCGCGGATGTTCGTAGGGCGACCCGGCCTGTTCCTCGGCATCGGCGTGCTCCTGATCCCCATCGCGTTCGCGATCACGTTCCTGCAATGGGTGCTCCTGCGCAGCATCGACGCGCTGGGCACGCTGACCGGGGTGGGTGCGGGAGCGTTCGCGCTCCTCGCGGTCGTGATCGGGACCACGCTGACGCTGCTCGGGCTGGGCCTGGTGCAGGCGGCGGCTGCCTGTGCTCTCGCCGAGATCGACGCGGGGCGTCAGGTGGGAGCGCTCGGGGCGCTTCGGCTCGCGCTCCGGCGATTCAGGCCGCTGCTGGGCGCGATCGCGCTCTTCGTGGTCGCGTGGGTCGTGCTCAGCGCGACCGCGCTCTTGCTCCCGGTCGCGATCTGGCTGGCGATCCGCTGGTGCCTGCTCGCCCCTGCGGTCGAGCTCGAGGACCGCTCGGCGCTCGGCGCGCTGCGCCGCAGCGGCCGTCTCGTCCGGGGGCGCTGGCTGCGCACGGGGTCACTGGTCGGCCTCAGCGCCGCGATCGCCCTCGCGGCAGGCCCGCTGCTGGGGGCGCTGCTGATCTTCGCGACGAGCGCGCCGCTCGCGGTCCTCAACCTGATCGCGGGCGTCGTGTACGCGCTGTCGCTGCCGTTCGTGGCGCTCGTGACGGCATACGTGTACTTCGACGCACGTGCCCGGCTGGAGCTGGAGCCTCACGACGATCGCGCGGAGCTCCCGGCCGAGATCGAGCTCGCGCGCTGAGCGGCCGACCGCGACGCGCGGGGAGGACGTCTACGCCCCGCGCTCGATCAGCTCGATCCGGTAGCCGTCCGGGTCCCGGACGAAGCAGAGCCGCGAGCCACCTTCGCGCACCTGGTACGGCGGCCGCTCGGGCTCGATCCCCTGCCCGGCCAGCTCGGCGAGCGTGCCGTCGAGGTCATCGACCCCGATCGCGATGTGCCCGTACGCGGTGCCCATCTCGTAGCTGCGGCCGTCGTGGTTGAACGTCAGCTCGAGCACGTTCTCGGCGTCGCCGATCGAGAAGAAGTAGTTCGTCGCCTCGCGCACGCCGTCGCGGACGATGTCCATGTCGTGCTCGAAGCGGAACCCGAGCGCCTCGTAGAACGCCCGTGAGCGCTCCGGGTCGGTGATCCGCACCATGGTGTGGAGGAAGGTGGCCATGGCACCAGCCTATCGGGCCTGCGTGCCTACCGGGCCTGCGTGCCTACCGGGCCTGCGTGCTGCGTGCGCGGAGCCGGCGTCACCCGGTCCGGATGATCGTCACGCCGCACAGGGCAGTAGTGTTCCGGCCGTGGAAGGCGAGCGGTCGCTCCAGGTCACGATCACCGTCAAGACGCTGCTGCTCGCAGTCGCGCTCGTCTTCTTCACCTGGGCGCTCGTCTCCGTCCGCGACATGCTCCTGGTCGTCGCGGTCGGCGTGTTCCTCGGGCTCGTGTTCGAGCGGCCCGTGCAGCTCGTGCAGCGCAAGACGAACATGAGTCGCGAATCAGCGCGACGGTGACCGTGCTGGGCGCGCTCGCTGTCGGCGCGCTGCTGGCGCTCGTGCTCGCGATCCCCATGCTCCGCTCGCTCCAAGAGCTGCTGCAGAGCCTGCCCGAGCTCGTCGACGACCTCAAGTCCTCCGACGAGCTGAGCGGGCTCGCCGACACGGGTGCCGCCGACGACGTCAGCGCCGGCGCCGAGAAGGTGGCGGCCGCCGTGCCCGACGCGCTCAGCGAGCTCGTCGGGTTCGCGGGATCGGTGTTCTCGTTCTTCGTCACGATCTTCCTGATCACGTTCATCTGCCTCTTCTTCCTCTGCGAGGTGAAGGATCTCAAGCGCTCGCTCGCCAGCGTGCTGCCCAAGGGTCAGGACGAGGTCTGGCTCGCGCTCTGGGACCGCATCACCGAGATGGTGTCGCGCTGGGCGATCGGCGTGCTGATCATCGCCAGCATCGCGGGAACGGTGCAAGGGACGACGGCCTGGCTGCTGGGCTCGAGCTACGCGCTCGCGCTGGGCCTGATCGCCGCCTTCCTCGACATGATCCCGAACATCGGCGCGACGATCGCCGGGTTCATCCTCACGGTCGTGATCTTCGCCGAGGAAGGGCTCACGGCGGCGCTGATCATGCTGGCCGTCGTGCTCGTCTACCAGCAGGTCGAGAACAACCTCCTCACCCCGACCATCCAGGGCAAGGCAGTCAACCTGTCGGCCTTCTTCATCATCGTCGCGGTCGCGTTGTTCGGCGCGCTGCTCGGCGTGATCGGGGCCCTGATCGCGGTGCCGCTGGCCGCGATGATCCAGATCATCGTGGGCGAGGCCACGAAGACCTACCGCGAGCAGCTCGAGCTCGCGAAGGCCGCAGCCTCGACCACCGACGGCACGGCTTCCTCGGCCGCAGAAGGGACTCCCGCATGACCACCGACGGCTCGTCACCCACCGCCTCGCGCGGCCGCCTGATCCTCGCCCGCACGCTCGTCGTGCTCGGTCTCCTCGTGGGGGCCGCCGGCCTCTTCGCCGGGTACGTGAACTGGCAGGTGTTCGACGAGGACACCTTCGAGCAGACGGCAGCCGAGCTCGTCGCAGACGAGGCGATCCGCGCCCAGCTCGCCGCCACGCTCGCCCAGCAGCTGTTCTCGAACGTGGACGTGAAGGCAGAGCTCGAGGCTCAGCTCCCGGAGGCTCAGCAGGGGCTCGCCGGGCCGATCACCGGTGCTCTGCGCCAGCTCGGCGATCGAGCAGCCTACGAGCTGCTGGGCAGGCCGCGGGTGCAGGCGCTGTTCATCGCCTCCGCGCTCCAGTCGCAGCGCCTGGCCAAGCGCGCACTCGCCGACGATCTCCGCGGGGTGGAGACGCGCGACGGGATGCTCGTGCTCGATCTGCGGGAGGCGGTCGTCGAGCTCGGCGCCGAGCTCGAGTTCCTCGGCAACATCGCCGACCGCCTGCCCGAGGGCGTCGGCGTGATCGAGCTCGCGGAGGTCGACCAGTTCGAGACAGCGCAGGAGGCGACGGAGATCTTCCGCAAGGTCGCGCCCGTGCTGCCGTTCGTGGCGCTCGGGCTGATTGGTGCCGGCATCGCGCTCGCACGCGGGCGGCGGCGTCGGGAGCTGCGCGCCGTGGCGATCGGGTTCGTCGTGGTGGGCGTGCTGATGCTCGTGCTGCGACGAATCGCCGGCCGGGTCGTCGTCGACGAGCTCTCGCCGACCAGCTCGACCGACGAGGCGGTCGAGCACGTCTGGAGCATTCTCACGGCGCTCTTCGCCGACGGCGCCTGGACCGTGATCATCCTTGGTATCGGCGCGTTCGTCGGGCTGTGGCTGTCCTCAGAGGGGGGCCTCGGCGCCCGCGCCCGCTACGCGCTCGGCCCGGTGCTGGCGCGGCGCGGCCTCGCCTATCCCGTCGCCGCCGCCATCCTCCTGCTCCTGATCTGGTGGCAGCCGACCGCCCAGTTCGGCCGACCGCTGTCGCTCTTGATCGCAGCCGTGCTGCTCGCGATCGGGATCGAGGCGCTCGGCGCGCTCGTGCGGCGCGAGGATCCGGAGGCCGTGACCACCGACCCGATGCAGCGCATCCGGGGGATCAGCGCGCGCGAGGCACGCTCCCCTGCGGCAGTGGACGCGCCATCGGCGACGGCACCGCCACCGGCGGAGACGCCCGGCGGCCTCCCACCCGCATAGTCGGGCTGGCCCGCGTGCCTCTGCCGTCCGACGAGGACGACGTGACCTTGCTCCCCGTGGCCGAGCTCGGCTTCCCCGGCCCCCTGCGTGACCAGCTCGTCGCGGCCGTCCTGCGCGGGGAGAAGACCGCGACCTGCGGCCTGCTGGAGGAGTACCGGCGCGAGGGAACACCGCTCGAGGTGGTGGGGGCGCGCGAGCTCGTCGTCGACTCGGACGGCCGGGGCGTCGCCGTGATCGAGACGACGGAGTGCGAGGTGCGGCGCATGGCCGACGTCGATCTCGCGTTCGCGATCGACGAGGGCGAGGGCTTCGAGACCGTGCAGGAGTGGTACGACGCGCACCGCCGCTTCTTCACGAGCCCGGAGATGGTCGCCGCGCTCGGCGACCCCCCGGTGGAGATCGACGACGACACGCTGCTCGTGTGTACCCGCTTCCGCGTCGTGGAGCGGCTCTGACCGACACGTCCCGGGGCTACCCGTGGGCGTCGAGCCAGGTGCGGCCGGCGC
>CAZUVW010000029.1:0-19836 GCA_964623875.1 uncultured Gaiellales bacterium | reverse complement strand
AGGGCAGGCGCGGTGGTCGCCCGGCGAGCAGCGCCAGGACGGTCTCGACGAGCTGGGCCTTCGAGATCGGGCAGCCGCGGAGCTCGAGGTCGACGGCCACGTGATCCGAGATGGGTGTCGACGTCGAGAGGGTCGAGACGAGCTCGGGCGTCGCGTACACCATCGGGATCCACTCCTCGACGTCCGCCACGTTCCGCAGCGCCTGGATCCCACCCGCCGTGGCGCACGCGCCGATCGTCACGAGCAAGCGCGACTGCTCCCGGATCTCGTGGATCCGCTCGGCGTCGTGCGGCGTCGTGACGGAGCCCTCGACGAGCGAGACGTCGTACGGGCCCTCCACCTCGGCGCTCGTCGCCTCGGGGAAGTACGCGATCTCGATCGCGCCGGCGAGGTCGAGCAGCTCGTCCTCACAGTCGAGCAGGGTCAGCTGGCAGCCGTCGCAGGACGAGAACTTCCACACCGCGAGCGTCGGCTTCGGGCGCGGCTCGCTCACAGCTCTCGCACCTCCGTGAAGCGCTCGACCTCGTCGAGCCGGAACACCGGTCCGTCGCGGCAGATCAGGACCGGCCCCAGCTGGCAATGGCCGCAGTGGCCGAGACCGCACTGCATGTTGCGCTCCATCGACACCCAGATCCGCTCGGAGGGAAGCCCTCGTGCCTGGAGCGCCCGTGCGACGAACGCCATCATGATCTCGGGGCCGCAGACGAGCGCCGTCGTCCGGCCCGGCTCGACCTCCACGCGAGGCAGCAGCGTCGTCACCAGCCCGACGTGGCCGCGCCAGTCCGCACCGGCCGCGTCGACGGTGACCTCGACGTCGAGGTCGAACCGCCCGCGCCAGTGCTCGAGGTCGTGGAGGAAGAGGAGGTCGTCGGGCGAGCGGGCGCCGACGAGGAGGGAGACGGAGCCGAACGCCTCGCGCCGGGCCAGCACGTCCTGCACTGCGGGCCGCAGCGGTGCAAGGCCGATGCCGCCGGCGACGATCACCAGATCGTCCCCGACCGCCTCGTCGAGCGGCCACGGGGTGCCGAACGGCCCGCGCACGCCGAGCACGGAGCCCGGCTCGGCGGCCGAGAGGCGCTGGGTGACCGCGCCGACCGCGCGGATCGTGTGGGTCAGTTGCCCCTCACGTCCCGGTGGGCCGCTCGTCGAGATCGGCACCTCCCCCACGCCGAACGCGTACAGCATGTCGAACTGCCCGGGCCGCGGCACGATCGCCTCGCGCAGCGGCTCGAGCTCCAGCGTCCACGTGTCGACCGTCTCGGGCGTGCGCTCGACGACCCGGTAGGGCACCGGGATGAGCGCGCCGCGCGGGACGACGCTAGACGCCTGCGCCAATGCTGCCATAGACGTCCAGCAGTCGGATCTGCGTGTGCTCGAGCCGGTCGATGGCGAGCCGCGCGAACCGCTTCATCAGCTCGTACCCGAGCTCGTGGTCGGCCTCCGCCTTCCCGCGCAGGCACTCGCCGTCGAACGAGATCGCGCCGACGTCCTCGACGGCGCGCACGGCGTGGTGCCAGCGATACGGAGGGAACAGCCAGGACCAGCCGACCACCTCGCCCGGCTCGACCGTGTCGATCACGAGCGGCCCGCGACCGGGAGAGTGCACCTCCAGCGCGATCCGCCCGCGCCGCACGAGCAGGAAGGTGTCGGCCGGGTCGCCCTCGGCGACGATCACCCGTCCCTCGGGAAAGGCCTCGTTGCGCGCGCACCCGGCGATCAGGGCGCGGGTTCCCTCGTCGAGACCCGCGAACACCGGGGTCTCGTCCAACAGCTCAGCCAGCGTGTGCACCGTCCACCTCCCCGTCCGTCTCCCGGATCGCCGTCAGCTCCTGCGTCACGTCGATCCCGACCGGGCACCAGGTGATGCAGCGGCCGCAGCCGACGCACCCCGAGCTGCCGAACTGGTCGATCCAGGTCGCGAACTTGTGGGTCAGCCACTGGCGGTAGCGGGCACGCGGCGCGCGCCGGACGCTCCCCCCGTGGATGTACGAGTAGTCGAGCGAGAAGCACGAGTCCCACTGCCGCCACGACTCGGCGCCGCCCTCGAGGAGGGTGACGTCCTCGACCGACGTGCAGAAGCACGTCGGGCAGACGAGCGTGCAGTTCCCGCACGTCAGGCAGCGCTCCGCGACGTCTGCGTAGCGCGGATGGTCGAGGTTCCGGAGCAGGACGTCGTGGAGGTCGGTCGCGTCGAGCGACCGTCCCATGCGGGCCGCGGCCGCATCCGTCACGGCCTGCGCGGCGTCGAGGTCGGCATCGGCCGCATCCCGGCCCGGCAGTCCCGAGAGCAGGGCGGCGCCGCGCTCGGCGCCGGCGCGCGCGACGAAGGCCGGCGCCGCGCCCTGGAGCTCGGTGAGCACGACGTCGGCGCCGTCGCCGACGCGCGGGCCCGTGCCCATCGAGGTGCAGAAGCACGTCCCACCGGGGACGCCGCAGTCGACGGCGACGACGAACGCACCCGCGCGGCGCCCGGCGTAGTCGCGCTCGGGGAACCGGCCGCCGAGGAAGACCTCGTCCTGGATCCCGATCGCGTGGAGGTCGCACGACCGCACGCCGACGAGCGCGAGCGGCCGGTCCGGTGGCGGCTCCTCCTCGAAGGAGGGGGCGCCGTCGACCTCGCGCGCGCTCCAGAGCCGGACGCGGGACGGGTGCAGCCACCGCTTCCACGCGTGCGGCGTCGAGGCGAACCCGAACACCGCGCCGTCCTCGCGCCGCACGAGTCGGTAGGTCGCCGCCTCCTGCTCCTCCGTCCACCCGGCGGGAAGATCGTCGGCGCCCTCGATCTCGTCGAGCACGATCACGCCGTCGCGAACGCGCGGCCCGATCACGCGGTACCCCTGCGCAGCGAGCTCGCGGAGCAGCGCATCGAGGCCGTCGAGGCCGATCACGCGCCCGGGTGTCACCGTCTCGCTCAACGTCGTCTGCTGCATCATCCGTGTCGCCTCGGCCGGACGGCATCCGTGCCCGACGCGCCGTGGCGTTCGGGTTTCCCGCACGTCGCCCGTCGCGTTCCCGGTTGCGGACACGGGCGGGGATCGGCACGCTCGGAGGGTGACGCCCGACCCGACCACGGAGCGCCGGCGCCTGCGCGTGCGCGGCGTGGTGCAGGGAGTAGGGTTCCGGCCGCACGTGCATCGGCTCGCAACCCGGCACCGGCTCGCGGGGACGGTGCTCAACGACGGCGACGGCGTGGTGATCGACGTCGAGGGCGGCCGCAGCGAGCTCGACGCGTTCGCGGCCGAGCTCGTCGACGACGCTCCGCCGCTGGCCCGGATCGGCTCGGTCTCGGTCGAGGCGCTCGCGACGGTGGGCCGCGAGCGGTTCGAGATCGTCGCCAGCGAGGGTCGCGGCGCGACCGCGCTCGTGCCCCCCGACGTCGCCACCTGCGACGACTGCCTCCGCGAGCTCTTCGACCCCTCCGACCGCCGCTACCGCTACCCCTTCGTGAACTGCACGAGCTGCGGGCCGCGCTTCACGATCGTCACCGCGGTGCCCTACGACCGTCCCAACACGACGATGGCGGGCTTCCCGCTGTGCGACGACTGCCGGCGTGAGTACGAGGACCCGAGCGACCGTCGCTTCCATGCCGAGCCGATCGCGTGCCCGGCCTGCGGGCCGACGCTGTCGGCGCCGCTCGAGGAGGCCGTCGCCGTCCTCGCCGGCGGCGGGATCGTGGCGGTCAAGGGCCTCGGCGGCTACCACCTCGCGTGCGACGCGACCGACGATGCCGCGGTCGAGCGCCTGCGCGCGCGCAAGCGACGCGAGGAGAAGCCGCTGGCCGTGATGACCGGTGACCCGTCGGCGCTCGCGGCGCTCGACTCCGGGGAGCGTGCGCTCCTGGAGTCCGCCGCGCGCCCGATCGTGCTCGCCCGGCGCCGGTCGGGAGCTCCGCTCGCAGCGTCGGTCGCCCCGGGCTCGCCGTGGGTCGGGCTCCTCCTGCCGTACACCCCGCTCCACCACCTCCTCCTGCACGACGTCGGCCGACCGCTCGTGATGACCAGCGGCAACCTCACCGACGAGCCGATCGCGATCGACGACGACGACGCGCGCCGACGGCTCGGCGACGTCGCCGATCTCGTGCTCTCCCACGACCGGTCGATCCACCGCCGCTGCGAGGACTCGGTCGTCCGGCAGCGCTTCCCGATCCGGCGCTCGCGCGGGCTCGTCCCGGAGCCGATCGAGCTGCCGGTGCCGTCGCCCGTTCCGCTCGTGGCGGTCGGGGCGCAGCTGAAGAGCACGTTCTGCGTCGTGCGCGGCGCGGAGGCGTTCGTTTCTCCCCACCTCGGCGACCTCGACGGCGAGGCGGCCTTTCGA
This sequence comes from uncultured Gaiellales bacterium, assembly GCA_964623875.1. Taxonomy (GTDB): domain Bacteria; phylum Actinomycetota; class Thermoleophilia; order Gaiellales; family Gaiellaceae; genus Gaiella. Next base: position 15,522 of record CAZUVW010000029.1, on the reverse strand, counting down.
GCCTTCCGCGCCGACCTGGCCCTCTACCTGGACATGCTCGCGGTCGAGCCCGAAGCGGTCGCGTGCGACCTCCACCCGCAGTACCTCTCGACGCGCTGGGCGCACGATCAGGGGCTGCCGCTCGTCGAGGTGCAGCACCACCACGCCCACGCCGCCGCCTGCCTGGCCGAGCACGGCCGGACGGGGAGCGCGCGCGCGCTCGTCCTCGACGGAACCGGCTACGGTCCCGACGGGACGCTGTGGGGCGGCGAGCTCCTGCTGGCCGATCTCGCGGGCTACGAGCGGCTCGCCTGGCTCGACCCCGTCCCGCTGCCGGGCGGAGAGCAGGCGATCCGGGAGCCCTGGCGCGTCGCCGCGGCCTACCTCGAGCGCGCAGGGCGCCCGGTGCCGTGGGCCCGCTGGCCGCTCGTCCGTCAGAGCCTCACGGTGAACGCCCCGCTCTCGTCCGGGGCCGGACGGCTGTTCGACGCCGTCGCCGCGGTGCTCGGCGTCCGCGAGACCGTCAGCTACGAGGGTCAGGCGGCGATCGAGCTCGAGCAGCTGGCGGCCGACGTCCCGGCGCAGCCGTACGCGTGCCGTGTGCGGGACGGCCGGATCGTCGGGGCCGACCTCGTCGCAGCCGTCGCCGACGACCTCGTCGCCGGACGACCGCGGTCGGAGATCGCAGCGGCCTTCCACGAGGGGCTGGCCGAGGCGCTCGTGCGGGCCTGCGCCGCCGCGGAGTCGCGTCACGCCGGCGCCGTGCTCCTGTCCGGCGGCTCGTTCCAGAGCCTGCGGCTGCTCGATGCCGTCGCCGGTCGGCTCGGCTCCGCGGGCCTCGAGGTGCTCGAGCACCGACGGGTGCCGCCGAACGACGCGGGCATCTCGGTTGGACAGGCTGCGGTCGCAGCGGCGAGGATGGCGTCATGTGCCTAGGGATCCCCGGCCGGGTGCTCGAGGTCGTCGACCGCGAGGGCGGCCTGGCGCGCGTCGACCTGTCCGGCGTGCGCCGCGAGGTGAGCGTCGCGCTCGTCGACGAGCCCGACCGCCCCATCGAGAGCGGCGACTGGGTGCTCGTGCACGTCGGCTTCGCCCTGGCGCGGATCGACGAGGAGGAGGCGGAGGTGACGCTCGCCCTGCTGCGCGAGGCGATCGATCACCAGCGGGAGCTGGACGAGCTGCGCGAGGGGACGATCACGTGACACCCGCACGGGAGCGCTGCGTGACCTGCTCGGACGAGGCGGTCGTCGCCCGCGTCCTCGAGGTCGACGGGCTCGAGGCGCTCGTGCAGGTGGCCGACGGACGGCACCAGCGCGTCGCGGTCGACCTCGTGGGAGACGTCCGCGAAGGAGAGCGGCTGCTCTGCCACGCCGGGATCGCGCTCGAGCGCGTGGTGGCGGCGTGAGGTACGTCGACGAGTTCCGTGACCCCGAGGCGGGGCGCGCCCTCGCCGCCGAGATCGCCTCCCTCGTGCGGCCGGGCGAGGTCGTGCGGATCATGGAGATCTGCGGGGGCCACACCCACGCCATCTACCGCCACGGTCTGCACGACCTCCTCCCGGCCGAGGTCGAGCTGGTGCACGGCCCCGGCTGCCCGGTGTGCGTGATCCCCCTCGGGCGCGTCGACGACGCGATCGCGATCGCCGAGACCGAGGGCGTCACGCTGGCGACCTTCGGCGACATGCTCCGCGTGCCGGGTGGCAGCGCAACGCTCCTCGAGGCGAAGGCGCAGGGGGCCGACGTGCGGATGGTCTACTCGCCGCTCGACGCGCTCGCGCTCGCGCGCAAGGAGCCCGACCGCCACGTCTGCTTCCTGGCGATCGGGTTCGAGACGACGGCGCCCGCAACGGCGGTCACGCTGCGCCGTGCGCGCGCGGACGCGATCCCCAACTTCTCGGTCTTCTGCAACCACGTGCTGATCGAGCCCCCGCTGCGCGCGATCCTGGAGACGCCGGGGCTCGCCGTGGACGCCTTCATCGGCCCGGGGCACGTCTCGAGCGTGATCGGCACCGAGGCCTACCGGTTCGTCGTCGAGGAGCACGGCAGACCCGTCGTGGTGACCGCGTTCGAGCCGCTCGACCTCCTCCAGGCGATCGCGATGATCCTGCGCCAGCGCGCCGAGGGCCGCTGCGAGATCGAGAACCAGTACACGCGCGTCGTGCAACGGGCCGGGAACCCACGTGCGCTCGAGGCGATCGCCGAGACGATGGAGGTGCGGGAGGACTTCGAGTGGCGCGGGCTCGGCTCCCTGCCGCGCAGTGCCCTCCGCGTGCGCGATGCGTACGCCCCGTGGGACGCGGAGCGGCTCTTCACCCTGCCCGGCGCGCGTCTCGAGGACCCGAAGGCGTGCCGCTGCGGCGAGGTGCTGACCGGGCAGATCAAGCCGTGGGAGTGCGGTGTGTTCGGCACCGCCTGCACGCCGGAGCGCCCGCTCGGGACGTGCATGGTCTCGAGCGAAGGCGCGTGCGCCGCGTTCTACGCCTACGGACGCCGGCGACGGCCGGCAGCCGTGGAGAGCCCGGTCGGTGCGTAGGCGCCGGGCCGGCCTCCGTGACGAGGTCGTGACGCTCGCCCACGGTGCGGGCGGCGAGGCGACCCGGCGGCTGGTGGAGGGGCTCTTCGCCGAGGCGCTCGCGAACGAGGCCCTGGCGCCGCTGTCGGACAGCGCGGTCGTCCCCGGCGCAGGGCGGCTCGCTCTGACCACGGACGCCTACGTGGTGCGGCCGCTCCGGTTCCCCGGCGGCGACATCGGCGCCCTGGCGGTCCACGGCACGGTGAACGACCTCGCGGTGGCCGGGGCCGTGCCGCGCTGGCTCGCCGCGGGCTTCGTGCTCGAGGAGGGCTTCCCGATCGCGGAGCTGCGGACGATCGTCGAGTCGATGGCTGCCGCTGCGCGCGAGGCGGGCGTCGCCGTCGTCGCCGGCGACACCAAGGTGGTCGAGCGCGGCAAGGCGGACGGCCTGTACGTGACCACGGCAGGCGTCGGCGAGCTCTCCGACGACGTCGACCTCGCTCCGACACGCGTGCGTCCCGGTGACCGCGTGCTCCTCTCCGGGACGCTCGCCGACCACGGGATGGCCGTGCTCGTCGCCCGTGGCGACCTCGCCCTGGAGGCGGACATCGTGAGCGACACGGCTCCGGTCCACGAGCTCGCCGCTGCGCTCGTCGCGCTCGGTGACGGGCTCCGCTGGATGCGAGACCCGACACGCGGCGGCCTTGCGACCGCGCTCAACGACCTCGCCGGCGACACGGGCCTCTCGGTGCGCCTCGACGAGACGGCGCTCCGCGTCCGCCCCGCGGTGTTCGGGGCCTGCGAGGTGCTCGGGATCGACCCGCTGTACGTGGCCAACGAGGGGAAGCTCGTGGCGGTGGTGGCGCCCGAGATCGCCGACGACGCCCTCGCAGCGCTCCGCGGCCAGGCGCTCGGCCGCGACGCCGCGCTCGTCGGCGTCGTCGAGGACGACCCCGACGCGCTCGTCCTGCTCGACACCGCGCTCGGGGGCAGCCGCATCGTCGACGTGATGGTCGGCGACCCGCTGCCGCGGATCTGTTAGCTCCCGCAGGCAGGAATCCACCGAGTGGATTCCTGCGCGGGGATCCCCCGCCTACGGCGGGGGCAGATCCCTGAAGGATCGCGGGGCGGGACGATCCCTGGTTGGCGCTCGGACGGCTGCGCCGTCCTCGGGACGACCTAAGACTCTCGCCTGCACAGATTCGCCGGGTTCGGGCTGGCCGGCCCACCGCGCCCTACGCTCACGGGATGCTCGAGCTCGGCCCTGACGCTACGCCCGCGAGATGTAGCGCGCCTCGCGCGGATCGACCTTGATCCGCTCGCCCACGTTCACGAACAACGGCACCTGGACGACGGCGCCCGTCTCCAGCGTCGCGGGCTTGGTCACGTTCGAGACGGTGTCGCCCTTCACCCCAGGCTCGGTCTCCGCGACCGCCAGCTCCACCGAGGCAGGCATCTGCAGCCCGGAGGGCTTGCCGTTCACCTGGAGGATCTGCACCGTCGAGGAGGGCAGCATGTACGCGAGCTCGTCGGCGACGCTCGCACGAGGCAGCGCGAACTGCTCGAACGTCTCCTCGTCCATGAAGTGGGCGTCGCTCCCGTCGTCGTAGAGGAACTGCACGTTGCGCACCTCGGTGTGCACCCGCGCGAACTTCTCGCCCGCGCGGAAGGTCTCGTCCACGACGGCGCCGGAGTCGAGGTTCTTGAGCTTGGTGCGGACGAACGCCCCGCCCTTGCCCGGCTTGACGTGCTGGAACTCGACGATCCGCCACACCGAGCCCTTGTGCTCGATGTGCATCCCGTTCTTGAACCGGTTGGTGTCGACGATCTCGGCCACGACGGGCGCCAGGGTACACGACGTGCACGCGACAGCCCATCGCGTGCAGGCTGCCGACAGAGCGGCGGTGCTCGTGACAACTTGTTGCTTGTGGGTCGGCGGGGCGCCACGGGCAGCAGTGCCGTGTCTGCTTGGATGGCGCGATGGCCGTACGGCGCGCGAGGCTTTCCCGGACAGCCGGCGAGCAGGAGGTGTCGCTCGAGGAGGCACGGCGGATCGCCGTCCGCGCCCAGCTGCTCGACGGGAGCGCGACCGGCGTGCACGACACCGTGCGGCGGCTCGGCTTCCTCCAGCTCGACCCGATCGCCACGGTGGCGACACCGCAGGAGCTCGTCCTCTGGAGCCGGCTCGGGCGATTCGACCGGACCGAGCTCGACCGGCTCCTCTGGAACGCGCGGGCGCTCTTCGAGTGGAACGCGTTCGTGTGGCCGATCGAGGCGCTCCCGGCCGTCAGGGCGCTCATGCGGCGATGGCGGAGGTCGTCCCGCTACAGCCACGAGCGCCGTGCACGGGCGTTCGTGAAGGAGAACGGCCGGTTCCGACGCTACGTCCTCCGGGAGCTCGAGCGCAACGGCCCGACCCTCTCGCGTGAGCTCGAGGATCGCTCGCAGGGCGCCGGAGCCCGTGAGCGCCACCGCTGGTACGGGGCACGGCGCGTGGGCGTGATGCTCGACATCCTGCACCTGTACGGAGACGTCGCGATCGTCGGCCGCAAAGGCAGGCAGAAGCTCTGGGACCTCGCGGAGCGCTGGTACCCCGAGACCGAGGTGCTCGAGCTCGCAGAGGCCGACCGCGTCCTGTCGGAGGCCGCCTTCCGGGCGCAGGGCGTCCGCCACGAGCGGGGCCGCTGGCTCGCGCATCCGGCAGCCTCCGCGGCACCCGTCCCCCATCGCGCGGTCGTCCTCTCGCCCTTCGACCGACTCGTCTACGACCGCGAACGCGCCGACGCGCTGTTCGGGTTCCGGTACCGCCTCGAGATGTACGTCCCTCCGGCGAAGCGCGAGTACGGGTACTACGTCCTCCCGCTGCTCGTCGGCGACCGCCTCGTGGGGCGGGCGGAGCCGGTGCTCGACCGCGCGACGGGAGTGCTGCGCGTCGAGGGCGCTTGGGGCGACACGGCCCGGCTCGACGAGGCTCTCGCTCCCCTCGCCGCGTTCCTCGGGGCTGAGCTCGAGCCGCGCGCCGTCAGGCGACGACGAGCAGGTCCTTCGTGAACGTCGTCAGCCGGTCGCAGCCGTCGTCGGTGACGACGACGAGGTCCTCGATCCGGACGCCCACCTCGCCGGGCAGGTACAGCCCCGGCTCGACCGTGACGACGTTGCCCGCCTCCAGCACGTCGTTCGACTCGGGGCGCAGCGTCGGGCCCTCGTGGATCTCGAGACCGACGCCGTGGCCGAGACCGTGCCCGTACGCGTCCGCGAGGCCGGCCTCGGCGATCGCCACGCGGGAGGCGGCGTCGACGTCCCGGCCGGCCGCACCCGGTCGCACTGCGGCCAAGCCGTCCAGCTGCGCCCGGGCGCACAAGTCGTAGAGCGAGCGCAGCCGCTCGTCGGGCTCCCCCACCGCGAAGGTCCGCGTGCAGTCCGAGCAGTACCCGTCCACGACGCAGCCTGCGTCGACGACGACGAGCGTCCCGGTGCCGATCGGATCCGCGCCAGGGTGGGCGTGCGGGCGTGCGCCGTTCGCCGCCGCTGCGACGATCGGCGCGAAGGAGGTCGCCTCGGCCCCCAGCTCGCGGAATCGCCGCTCGACCCACCACGCGAGCTCGCGCTCGGAGCGACCGCTGAACCGCTCGTCGGCGAGCTCGCCGAACACCCGGTCGGAGAGCGCGGCGGCACGGCGGATCGCGTCGATCTCCACGGCGTCCTTCACCGCGCGCAGGGCGGCGACCGCACCCCGCACCGGCACCGTCTCGACGCCTCCCGCGGTGAGCTGCTCGAGTCCGGCGACCGTCACATGGTCGGGGTCGAACGCGATGCGTCGTCCCGCGAGGAGCACTGCAAGGGCCTCGATCACCGAGCGCTTCGTCTCGACGAAGGTCACGCCTTCGACCGAGCGGGCGCTCTCGGCGTAGCGGAAGTCCGTGTAGAGGGTGGTCGCGCCCCCGGGCTCCACGAGCAGCGCGGCGTTCGAGCTCTCGAAGCCGGCCAGGTATCGGACGTCGACACCGCGCGTGACGAGCAGCGGCTCCGCCAGCGTCTCGCCCAGCCGTTCGAGCCGCGTCATGCCTGCTCGGCCGCGAGGAGCTCGAGGGCGGCCCGGTACCCGTCGAAGCCCCGCCCCACGATGCGGTGCGCCGCGAGTCCCTCGAGCACGCTCACTCGTCGCCAGGGCTCCCGGTTGTCGACGTCGGAGAGGTGCACCTCGACCACGACCCCCGGGAACGGCTCGAGCGCGTCGCGGATCGCGTAGCTGTAGTGCGTCCACGCCCCCGGGTTGACGACGATCCCGTTGGCGTTGTCGAGCGCCGCGTGCAGGAACTCGACGTACTCCCCCTCGTGGTTCGTCTGGCGGCACCGCACCTGCAGGCCGAGCTCGCGCGCCCAGCCGTAGATGGTCGTCTCCAGGTCCTGGAGCGAGTTCTCGCCGTACACGCCCCGGTCACGACGACCGAGGAGGTCGAGGTTGACGCCGTTGAGCACGTCGATGCGCATGCGGCGACTCTAGACGGTCGTGTCGAGCCACCGCACCGCCATCGACGCTGGCGCCCCCTCAGGCGATGACGGCGTCCAGGGCGGCACGGACGTCGGCCGCGGGCAGCTCGACACCCCAGCGCGGACGGCCCGGCGCGTCGAGCAGCACGAGCCTCGGGGTGCCTCCCTCCGCCTTCTTGTCGCGTGCCAGGGCCGCCCAAGCCGCCTCGCGGTCGACCTGTACCGGCCTGGGGTTCAGCACGCGCCGCACGACCTCGACCGACTCCGGCAGGCCGGACAGGCGGAGCGCCGCGACCAGGCCGAGCGCGACGGCACGGCCGTGCGGCAGCCCGTAGCCCGCTGCGGCCTCGAGCGCGTGCGCGAAGGTGTGGCCGAGGTTGAGCACGTTGCGCGGGCCCCGGTCGTGCGGGTCGCGGAGACAGACACCTGCCTTGTAGGCGGCGCAGCGACGGACGAGCTCGGCCTCGGGCAGATCCCAGAGCGGCTCACCGACCAGAAGGCCCGTCTTCACGACCTCCGCCATGCCGTTCAGCCGCTCGGCCTCGGGCAGCGTCTCGAGCAGCGACGGGTCGCAGACGACGCTCGCCGGCCAGTGGAACGCGCCGACGACGTTCTTCGCGCCCGGCAGGTCGATCGCGGTCTTGCCGCCGATCGCGGCGTCGACCTGGCCCACCAGCGTCGTCGGCACCGCGCTCCACGGGATCCCGCGCACGTACGTCGCCGCGGCGAGCCCCGCCACGTCCGTCGTGCACCCGCCGCCGAGCGCCACGATCGACCCGTCCCGGCCCACGCGGAGCGCCGACCAGAGCCGCTCGAGCGTCCCGACGCTCTTGGCCGCCTCGCCGCTCGGAACCTCGTGCAGCGCGACGTCGCGCGCTCCCAGCGCGAGCTGCGCGCGGACTCCGTGGATGCCCGCGACGTGGGCGTCGCTCACGATCTCGATCGGGCCGCTGCCCGGCACGAGCGCGTCGAGCGCGTCGACCGCCCCGAGCTCGACGTGCACCCCGGCGGCCGCGAGGACGACCCCGTCGGCGTCGTGGGCGCGACCGTCCGCCACCTCGTCGTAGAGCGGCTGCCGCGCGCGGTGGAGTGCGTGGAAGTCGGCCTCCCCGAAGGCGAGCGGTCGGCCCGATCCGGCGACCCGCTCCCAGGCGGTGGCGGTCTCCACCTCGAGCAGCACCGTGAACGCCTGCCGCGCGAGGACGGCGCGCGTCCGCTCGGAGAGGATCGCACCACCACCCAGCGCGATCACGGCCGGCTCCGAGCGGTCGAGCGTCTCGCAGGCGACCTCCTCCTCGAGGGAGCGGAACGCGGCCTCACCCCGCTCGCGGAAGAGCTCGGCGATCGACGTGCCCGTCCGCCGCTCGATCTCGGCGTCGAGGTCGAGGAACGGCCGCCCGAGGCGCTCGGCGACCCGCTCGCCGACGGTCGTCTTGCCCGACCCCATGAACCCGGCGAGCGCGAGGTGGCGCCCGAGGCAGCTCAGGTGCGCGGACGCCACCGCTCCGCGATCCGTGCGAGGTAGGCGCGGTGCGCGCCGACGGTGTCGCCGATCGCATCGCCGCCGAACTTGTCGAGCGCGGCGCGGGCGAGCTCCCAGGCGACGGCCGCCTCGGCGACCACCGCGAGCGCCTCGACCGCCTGCACGTCGGAGCGCTCGACGAGCGCCTGGGCCGGCTCCCCGGTCTTCAGGTCGACGGAGTCGAGAGGCTTCATCAGCGTCGGCAGCGGCTTCATCGCGGCCCGGACGACGAGCCGCTCGCCGTTGGTCATGCCCGCCTCGAGCCCCCCTGCGCGGTTCGTGCGCCGCGTGATGCCCGGATCGAGCTCGTCGTGCGCCTGCGAGCCCCGGAGCCTGGCGAGAGCGAAGCCGTCCCCGACCTCGACGCCCTTCACCGCCTGGATCCCCATCAGCGCGAACGCGATCCGCGCGTCGAGGCGGTCGGCCTTCTCGGCGTACGAGCCGAGTCCCGGCGGGCAGCCGTCGGCGACCACCTCGACGACGCCGCCGAGCGTGTCCTGCGCCTTCCGGGCCGCGTCGGTCGCCTCGCGCATGCCGTCCTCCCCGGCGGCGCCGCCGACCTCGACCGCCGAGCCGCGCACCGTGATGCCCAGCTCGCCGAGCAGCGCCTTCGCGACGGCGCCCGCCGCCACGTGCGCCGCGGTGTGCCGGGCGCTCGCGCGCTCCAGTGCGTTCCGGACGTCGTCGTGGTCGTACTTGAGGACGCCCGCCAGGTCGGCGTGGCCGGGCCGGGGAAGCGTGACCTTCTTCACGCCCTTGCCGGAGGGCTCGCCCTCGGGCTCCCAGGGCGCCATCCCCCAGGGCCAGTTCTTGTGGTCGCGGTTCCACACGACGAGCGTCAGCGGCGTGCCGAGCGTCCGCGCGTGCCGAAGCCCCGAGAGCACCTCGACCGCGTCCGTCTCGAGCTGCTGCCGCGGGCTGCGGCCGTACCCCTGCTGTCGCCGTCGGAGGTCGGCGTCGATCGCCTCGCGGTCGAGCCGGAGTCCCGCCGGGAGGCCGGTCACGATCGCGACGAGCGCCGGCCCGTGCGACTCGCCTGCGGTGGTCAGCGCCAGCGCCATCCCGCAAGCCTACGCGCCGTGCCCGTGGGCGAGGGCGGCCGCCGTCGTCACCCGAAGGCTCAGACGACCCAGGTCCCGTTCTCCTGGACGAGCCTGCCGTCGAGCTCGATCCTCCCGCCGGCGCGCAGGTCCTTGACGAGGTCCCAGTGGATCGCCGACTCGTTCGTCCCGCCGAGGTCCGCGAAGCCGAAGCCGAGCGCGAGGTGCACCGTGCCGTCGATCTTCTCGTCGAAGTAGACGTTGCGCATGGACCGCTGGATCCCCGGGTTGCAGCCGATGCCGAGCTCGCCGACGCGCCGCGCGCCCGCGTCGCCGTCGAGCGTCGCGTGCAGGTACTCCTCCTTGGTCTCGGCCGATGCGTCGACGACACGCCCGCCCGAGAAGCGCAGCCGGATGCCCCTGAGCTCGCGGCCGTGCCACACCGCAGGGAGCTCGGTGAACGCGATCGTCCCCTCGGCCGAGGTCTCGACGGGGCACCCGTAGATCTCCCCGCCCGGCATGTTCCCGGCGCCGGCGTCGACCTCCATCCGCCGCCCGGCGAGCGAGAGCGTCAGGTCGGTGCCGTCGCCGACGATCCTCACCTCCTCCGCCGCGTCGAACAGCGCGGCGTACCGCTGCAGCCGCTCGTGCTCCGCGTCCCAGTCGAGCAGGCAGGCACCGAAGAGGAAGTCCTCGAAGTCGGCGAGCGTCATCCCCGCATCCTGCGCCAGCGCGGGCGTCGGGTACCAGCACATGACCCACGGGAACGTGTTCGCGTTGACGCGCTCGAGCGCCGGCCGGTAGGCGCCCTGCACCGCGCTCGTCAGCTCCGGGGCGAGGTCGCTGCCGTCGCGGGTGTTCTCGGGCGCGGAGATCGCGAGCAGCGCGTCGCAGTGCTCGAGCACGTGGAGGTCGAGGGGTGCGGGCGTCGCCACGAGCTCGGCCGGCGCGTGTCGGAGCCAGTCGCGGTGGTACACGAGGCCGCCGCCGAAGGTCAGGCGCAGCAGCGGGTACGCGCCGCGGCGACCGAGCTGCCGGAGCACCTCCTCGAGCAGCGGACGCGCGCCCGGCATCCCCCACACGAGCACCTGCCAGCCCGGCTGCACGCGCAGGCACCTGTCGAGCAGGAGCGTCGCGTAGCGTTCGAGGCGCGGGTCGAGCACGGCGGACGATCGTACCGCCGCGCGGTCGGGACGGACCCGATGCCCTACACGGGCGTCCTCAGGGCGGCGCGCATCGCCCCCAGTGGCGCCGCAAGGCCCGTCCACCGCTCGAACGACGCGGCCCCCTGCGCGAGCAGCACGTCGAGCCCGTCCACGCACGGGTGGCAGTCCAGCTCCCGCGCCGCCGCGACGAGCGCCGTGTCGCGGCCGTCGGCCAGGTAGGCGAGGTCGACGACCTGCATGCCCGGCCGCGGCGCGACGACGAGCTCCTCCTTGACCGGGGTGCAGTTGACGAGCACGTCGAAGCCCTCCGCGGACGGCGGCCAGCCCGGATCGCGCCGGCCGCGCACGACGACCTCCGCCCCGGCGTCCTCCAGCGCCGCGGCCACCGCCTTCGCGGCCCCACCGGTGCCGAGCACGAGCGCCCGCCGCCCGTGCGCCTGGATCTGTGACGTCACGGCCCGGCCGTCGGTGGACGATCCCAGCACCCGACCGTCGGTCACGACGAGCGTGTTGACCGAGCCGGCCCGCTCCGCCACCTCGTCGAGCTCGTCGCAGAGCGCCACCATGGCCTCCTTGTGCGGGATGGTGACGTTCGCGCCGGCGAAGCCCATCACCGTGAGCCCGCGCACCGCGTCCGCGAGCGTCTCCGGCGGCGTCGGCAGGGGCACGTACGCCCAGTCGAGACCGAGCGCCGCGAAGCCGGCGTTCTGCATCGGCGGCGAGAGCGAGTGCGACGTCGGCCAGCCGAGCAATCCGACGAGGGTCGTGGTGCCGCGGATCTCGATCACGCGACCGTCATCCTAGGCGCGAATCCGCGCAGCGGAGTCGCGCCCGCGCCTCACTCGCAGGCGTACCCGTACTCGCAGACCTTGCGCAGGAAGTCCGACTCGTCTGCCGTGAAGTAGTGCGCGAGCGAGCTCGGCTTGCGCACGTAGTAGAGGTAGTCGACCCCGCGCGCCGGGTTCGCCGCCGCCCTGATCGAGGCGAGCCCGGGGTTGGCGATCGGCGTCGGCGGCAACCCCGTCCGGATGCGGGTGTTGTACGGCGAGTCGGTGCGGATCGCCTCCTTCGTCAGCGACTCCGTCCCCGGGATGTCGAACCCGTACCGCAGCGTCGCGTCGATCCCCAGCGGCATCCGGTTGCGCAGCCGGTTGTAGATCACCGCCGACACGAGCCGCCGTTCCGACGCGACGGCAGTCTCCTTCTCGATCATCGAGGCGATGATCAGCACGTCGTACGGGGTCAGGTTCTTCGACCGCGCGTACGAGAGGTCGACCGTCGCGAAGCGCCGGCTGAACGTCTGCACCTGCGTCCGCACGAGCTCGGCGCTGGTCGTGCGCTGGGTGAACTCGTACAGCGCCGGGAACAGGAATCCCTCCATCGACCCCTTGGGCGCGTCCTTCCGGAAGCGGACAGGCGGCTGCGCGCGCGCGACCGCGCTCAGGTAGGTCGGTCGCGTGAGGCGCGGCGTGACACCCCGCTTGGCGATGGCGATCTTCCGCACCGCAGCGACGCGATCCGCCATCTCGGCCACCGTGAACCCCTCCGGGAAGATGATCTTCAGCCGCGCCAGGGCCTCCGTCGTCGGTGGTGGAGGTGGTGGCGGATCGTCGGAGCCGAGGAGCAGCGCGGCGCCGGCGAACCCGGCGGCGCCGACGACGAGCACCAGCCCGGCAAGCGCGACCATGCGCCTCACGGCGCCCGCCGATCGAGCCAGCTCTGCAGCAGATGAGCGGCCGCGAGCGCGTCCTCGGGCGCTCGCGAGTCGGTTCGGGCGGCGAGCGTCGTCGTGAAGCGCTCGTCCCAGACCTCCACGGGGACGGTCAGCACCCCGCGGAGCTCGTCGACGAAGGCTTGGGTCTCGCGCGCCTGGGCGCCCGTCTCGCCGCGCAGCGTCAGCGGCAGCCCGACGACGACCGCCTCGGCGCCGTGCTCGGCGACGAGAGCGGCGATCCGGTCGAGTCCCGCAGACGTCGCCGCGGCGCGGACGACCTCGAGCGGACGCGCGATCGTGCCGGACGCGTCGGAGACCGCGACGCCCGTCCGCGCCGCACCGAAGTCGAGTCCGAGCACGCGCACCTACGAGAGCGCGTCGGCGAGGATCCGCTGCGCCTCGGCGAGCGCCTCGCCGAGACGCGCCGGGTCCTTCCCGCCCGCCCGGGCCATCGTCGCGCGACCGCCGCCGCCCCCGCCCACGATCGGCGCAGCGCCACGGATCACGTCGACCGCGCTGACCTTCTCGGCGACGGCGGCGTCGGCGTTCGCGACGAGGCTGACGCGCCCCTCGTCGGAGGAGCCGAGCACGACGAACGCCGGCGCATGGCGCGACTTGAACCTGTCGGAGAGCTCGAGGAGCGCGTCGGCACCGAGCCCCGGCACCTCCTGCACGACGACGTTGACGCCCCCGAGCTCCTGCACCCGCGCCTCGACGTCGGTCGCCGGCGCTGCCGCCTGTGGCTTGCGCCTCAGCTCTCGACGGAGCTCCTCGAGCTCGGCACGGAGAGCCTCGGCCTCCTTGGCGCGCGCGTGGAGCACCGCGTAGGCCTCGCCCGAGGTGACCGCCTCGATCCTGCGCGCACCACCGCCGACCGAGCCCTCGGAGAGGATCGCGAAGGCCCCGATCTCCGCGGTCGAGCGGACGTGCGTGCCGCCGCAGAGCTCAGTCGAGAACCCCTCGACGTCGACCACGCGCACGACGTCCCCGTACTTCTCGCCGAACAGCATCATCGCCCCCAGCCTGCGCGCCTCGTCCTGCGTGGTCTCGAAGACGTGCACGGGCAGGTTCTCGAAGATCCGCTCGTTGACGCGCTGCTCGACCTGCTCGCGCTCCTCGGCGGTCAGCCCGGCGCCGTGCGTGAAGTCGAAGCGGAGCTTGTCGGGGCGAACGGCGGAGCCGGCCTGCTTGACGTGCTCGCCGAGCACGTCCCGCAGCGCCTGCTGGAGCAGGTGCGTGGCCGTGTGGTTCGCCATCGTCGGGAAGCGTGTCGCCCGGGGGACCACCGCCCGCACCCGGTCGCCGACGGAGAACCCGCTGCCGCGCAGCACGAGCGCCTGGTCGCCGTCGAGGCGGTAGGCCTCCACGAGCTCGGCGCGCGGGCCGTCGCCCTCCTCGACGTCACGCTCGATCCAGCCCTGGTCGGTGACCTGACCGCCACCGGCGGGGTAGAACGGCGACTCGCGCAGCTTGGCGAGGAACGTGCCGTCGCCGAGGTCCTCGAGCGCCCCGATCTGCGTGAGCGCCTCGGTCTTCTCGTAGCCGACGAACACGGTCTCGAAGCCCGCGGCGCGGGCGAACTCGGCCGCGCGCTGGAGCCCGCTCTCGCCGCCCGCCCGGGAGATCTCGCGGTGGGCGGCCATCGCTGCGCGGTAGCCGTCCACGTCGACCACCTGCCCGCGCTCCTCCGCGAGCTCCTGCGTCAGCTCGATCGGGAAGCCGTACGTCGCCGCCAGCGTGAACGCGTCCTCACCCGAGATCGCCTCGCGGCCGGCGAGCTCGTCGAAGAGCGCGGCGCCGCGCTCGAGAGTCTCGAGGAAGCGCTCCTCCTCGGCGCGCACGATGCGCTCGATCTCGTCGGCGTGCTCGCGCAGCTCCGGGTAGGCCGCTTCCATCTGGGCGATGACGACGCCCGGCAGGCGGTGGACATCCGCCAGCCCGATGCGGCGGCCCTGGAAGACCGCGCGCCGGATCAGCCGTCGGACGATCGAGCCGCGGCCCTCGTTCGCCGGGGTGATGCCCTCTGCGATCAGGAACGTCATCGCGCGGCCGTGGTCGGCGAGCACGCGATGCGCCTTCGTCGCCTGCTCGGAGTCCCCGTACCGGACGCCGGACTCCGCGGCGACCCAGTCCATGATCCGCTGGTAGCCGTCCGCGTCGAAGATCGAGTCCACGCCCTGCAGCAGCATCGCGCCGCGCTCCAGGCCGAGCCCCGTGTCGATGTTCTGCTTCGGCAGAGGCGTCAGCGTGCCGTCCACCGCGAGGTCGAACTCCATGAACACGAGGTTCCAGAACTCGAGGTAGCGCTCGCAGCGCTCGCAGTTCGGGCCGCAGTCGGGCTCGCCGCAGCCGTAGGCCTCGCCGCGGTCGAAGAAGATCTCCGAGCAGGGTCCGCACGGCCCGGTGTCGGCGGCCTGCCAGAAGTTCTCCGAGCGAGGCTGTCCCACGATCCGCTCGCGCGGAACCCCGACGCGCTCCCACCCCGCCACCGCGACCTCGTCGAGACCGAGGCCGAGGTCCGGGTCGCCGCCGAACACCGTCGTCCAGAGGCGGTCGGCCGGGAAGCCCATCCGCTCGGTCACGAACCGCCAGGCGAACGCGATCGCGTCGTCCTTGAAGTAGTCGCCGAACGAGAAGTTGCCGAGCATCTCGAAGAACGACGCATGGCGTGCCGTCGAGCCCACGTCGTCGAGGTCGGCGTGCTTGCCCCCGGCGCGCATCACCTTCTGCGCGGTGACCACCCGGGGCGCCGGTGCCTGCTCGAGCCCCAGGAACCATCGCTTCATGGGCTGCATCCCCGCCACGACGAACAGCGTGGACGGATCGTCGGCGGGCGGGATCAGCGGCGCGGACGGCAGGCGCCGATGCCCGTGCTCCTCGAAGAACGAGAGGAAGCCCTCGCGAAGCTCTGCGGTCGTGCGCATGAGCGCGATCGTAGCCGCGTCGTGGCGCTCCGAGAGGCCGCCAGCCCGCAGCGCGGCATCGGCGCGGCTCAGGCGCGCGTGTCGTCGCCCGGCGGCGTCGCCGGGGTTCCCGCTGCGGTGTCGGCGGCGGCTGTCGTCGTCACCGGCGTCTGCTCCTCGTGGGGCTCGGGTGCTT
>CAZUVW010000028.1:14796-20139 GCA_964623875.1 uncultured Gaiellales bacterium | reverse complement strand
AAGTCCTCGAGCGGCTGGAGGTCGTCGTCTCCGGCGATCAGGTCGAGGAGCTTCTCCCGGGTCTGCGGGCCGGTCCAGGGATTGTAGAGCGCACCCGCCACGATCCCGGCGAGCAGCAGCATCTTGCGCCCCTTGCGGCTCTTCTTCTTGCGCGGCTCCTCGGAGGTGAGGGTCCCGGCAGCGCTCGCGACGTCCTCGATCGCGCGGAACAGCTGCTCCTGCGCCTTCTTGTCGGTCGCGAGGAGCATCGCCGACCCCTTCACGCCGCCCTTGCTCTTGGAGAGCGGCCCGTAGAGCTCGCGCGCGGCGAGCATCGCGTCCTTGAGGTCGGCGCGGAACTCGGGGTCGTGGAGCGCCTTCTCGAGGTAGGGCTTGAGCGTCTCGAGGGTGTCGCCGGCCTTCACCGGTTGCTTCTTCGCCATCTACGGCCGTCCTTTCCTCGTGGTCCCTCCAGTATTGCGCAGCGCGGCCGTCTACGATGGAGACGTGCGGATCGTGCGACGTATCGTGCTCGCGGCAGCGGCGCTCGCCGCGGTCGCCGCATACGTCGTCGGCGCGTCCGTGCGCGCCGTTCCCGAGGTGCGGGCCCGGAAGGCACGGCTCAGGCAGGAGCGCGCCGCTGCCGCCCGAGGTGGGTCGGAGTGACGTCCCGCGCGCGCTCTCGGGTGCGCGCGACGGCTCCCGGCACGGCAGAGGACCACGACGTCGGCGTGGGAGCGCGAGCCCCGACGAGAGGATGAGGGTCGCGGGGTGAGGCGGTTGACGCGGTCGATGCTCCGGCACCGCTTCGCGGTGCTCGGCGTGTGGCTCGTGGTGTTCGTCGCGGCGGGCTGGGCGGCGGCGCAGCTCTCCGACCTGCTCACGAATCGCTTCTCCCTGCCCGGGACGGACGCCGCGGCGGCGGAGGCCATCCTCGAGGAGGGCTTCGGCCAGCGATCCGTGGGGTCGTTCACGCTCGTCGCCCGTGGGGACGGCAACGCAGCGGAGCTCGTGCCGCTCGTGGCGGAGGCCGCCGAGCGGGCGGCTGCGGAGCTGCCGACGGGCAGAGCGGTCGGCGCCCAGGCAGTCGATGGCGACGTGGTGACCGCGACGATCCTCTCCTCGCTCGAACCAGCCGACGCCAAGGGACGGACCGACGCGATGCGCGAGGCGATCGGCGACGTGCCCGGAGCGGAGGTGTTCCTCACGGGGCAGGCGGCGACCGAGCGCGACCTGGATCCGGTGTTCGCCGAGGACCTCGAGAAGGGCGAGCTGTTCGTCGCCGTGCCGATCGCGATCGCGCTCCTCGTGTGGACGTTCGGCACTCTCGCGTTCCTCGTCCCGTTCGCCTTCGCGCTCGTGACGATCCCCGCCACGCTCGGGCTGATCTGGATCGTCGCCACGCAGATGGAGCTGACGACCTACATCACCAACCTCGTCAGCCTGATCGGGCTCGGCATCGCGATCGACTACTCGCTCCTCGTCGTCTACCGCTTCCGCGAGGAGCTGCGCGCCGGGCTCGCGAAGGACGAGGCGATCGTGCGCACGATGGACACCGCCGGGCGGGCGGTCGTCTTCTCCGGCACGGCCGTCGCGATCGGGCTCGCGCTGCTGCTGTTCATGCCGCTCCCGTTCATGCGCGGCTTCGGCGTCGGAGGGCTGCTGATCCCCGCCGTGTCGGTCGTCGCGGCCGTCACGCTGCTGCCGGTCGTGCTGTCGCTCGTCGGCGAACGGCTCGATCGGGTCAGGCTGGTGCCACAGCGCTGGCTCGACCGACGCGCCGACCACGAGCGCGGCTTCTGGGCAACGCTGGCGCGCACGATCATGCGTCGTCCGCTGCCGGTCGCGCTCGGCGCGACGGCGCTCCTGCTCGCGCTGGCGGCCCCGGTGCTCGACATCGAGGTCGGCCCCGGGACGAACTACGGCCTGCCGGCCGAGCTGGAGAGCGTCCAGGGCCTCGCGATCCTGACGAGTGCCGTCGGCGCGGGAGCCACAGCACCCGCCAACGTCGTCGTCGACACGGGCAGGGCGGGCGGTGCCGACGATCCCGCCCTGATCGCCGCCGTCGAACGGCTCCGGGCGGGCCTCGAGGCGGATCCCCAGGTGGCGCGGGTCGACTTCGACGCTCGGGCGCCGCAGCACGTCGAGCCCACGCGCCGGTACCTCAACGTCGTCGTCGTCGGCGTGGAGGACTACGGCACCCCGGCGAGCCTCGCGTTCGTCGATCGGCTGCGCGACGACGTGATCCCGGGCGCCGGTTTCCCGGAGTCCGCGACGGTGGTCGCCGGCGGCGGCCCGCCCGGAGGACGGGACTTCCTCGACCTCGTGTACTCCTGGTTCCCATGGCTCGTGATCGCGGTGCTCCTCGCCACCTACGTCCTCCTCCTACGGGCGTTCCGCTCGCTCCTGCTGCCGCTGAAGGCGATCGTCCTCAACCTGCTCTCGATCGGGGCCGCCTACGGCCTCACGGTCGCGGTGTTCAAGTGGGGCTGGGGCGAGCCCTTCGGCCTGACCGCCTACGACCAGATCGAGGGCTGGATCCCGGTGATGGTGTTCGCCCTGCTGTTCGGCCTCTCGATGGACTACGAGGTCTTCCTCGTCAGCCGGATGCGCGAGGAGTGGGACGCGGGCACCACGAACGAGGACGCCGTCGTCGCCGGGCTGACCAAGACGGGCCGGCTGGTGACCTCGGCGGGGCTGATCATGTTCGCCGCGTTCATGGGCTTCGTCGCCGGCTCGATCGTCGGTCTCCAGCAGTTCGGGTTCGCGCTCGCGGCGGCGATCCTGATCGACGTGACGATCGTCAGGGCGCTGCTCGTGCCGAGCGCGATGGCGCTGTTCGGCAGGTGGAACTGGTGGCTCCCCGACGGCGTCGCACGCGTCGTCCGGGTGCAGCCCTCTCCGGTCGACCACGCCCGCGCCGCGCTGAGACCGGCCGGGAAGTGACGCACCGCACGGCGAGCGCCGGGCCGTGATCCACCCGCCCGTCGTCCGCGGAGGCAGACCGGTGCGGTGGACGGCGCTCGTCGTCGGGCTGGCGCTGTTCGCGCTCGGCATCGTGATGCTGCTCGAGTCGGGGCTCGGGCTGTCGCCCTGGGACGTGCTCAACCAGGGCGTCAGCGAGCGCACTCCGCTCACCTTCGGCCAGGCGAACATCGCGATCGCGTTCGCAGTGCTCGTGGTCGCCCGATTGCTCGGCGCACGGATCGGGCCCGGCACGGTCGCGAACGCGGTCCTCATCGGTCTCTTCGTCGACGCGCTGCTCGGGCTCGAGCGGATCCAGGGGCTCTCGGACGCCGCCCTCGGCTGGCGGATCGCCCTGCTCGTCGGGGGGATCGCCGTGATCGGCCTGGGGAGCGGCTTCTACATCGGCGCCAGCCTGGGCGCAGGCCCGCGCGACTCGCTGATGCTCGTGCTCGCCTACCGGACGCACGTGCGCATCGGCGCGGTGCGCGCCGGTCTCGAGGCGGCAGTGACGGTGGTCGGCTTCGCGTTGGGGGGCACGGTCGGGATCGGCACGGTCGCGTTCGCCTTCGGGATCGGGCCGGCGGTCGAGCTCGCCTTCGGCGCCCTCGTGCGCGCGGGCGTCGCCGCGTTCCCCGCTGACCAGGCGACGCGCGAGGAGCGGCTCGCCCCGCCAACGAGGCACTAGAGTGCGTCGCCATGAAGGGACTCGTCTGCGCGGGCGGTGAGGCGACGCGGCTCGGCGAGCTGACCCGGGTCACGAACAAGCACCTGCTCCCGGTCGGCCGCTGGCCGATGGTGCTGTACCCGCTCCAGCTGCTCGAGCGGGCGGGCGTCCACGAGGTGCTGCTCGTCACGGGCAAGGGCCATGCCGGGCAGATGATCGACCTGCTCGGGGACGGTCGGCTGACCGTCCGTGGCACCGACGAGCCGCTGCTCGACCTCGACCTGACGTACAAGGTGCAGACCGAGGCCGGCGGGATCGCCCAGGTCGTCGGCATGGCGCGCGACTTCGCCCGCGGGGAGAAGCTCGTCGTCGTGCTCGGCGACAACGTGTTCGAGCGCTCGCACGAGGCGGTGTTGCGCGCCTGGGGCACGGGACCCGACCGGGCGCTGATCTTCGTCAAGGAGGTGCCCGACCCGGAGAACTTCGGCGTGGTCGTCTACGACGACGCCGGCCGCGTGACGGACATCGTCGAGAAGGCGGGAGTCGTCGACCTGCGCTACGACGTGCCGCCCACGAACCACGCGGTCGTCGGGCTGTACTGCTTCCCGCCGGACGTCTTCGACGTGATCGACCGGCTCGAGCCCTCGAGCCGCGGCGAGCTGGAGATCACCGACGTCAACCGCCACTACGCCCAGGAGGGACGGCTCGACGTCGTCGCGGTGGAGGGCTGGTGGGAGGACGCCGGCAAGCACTGGCAGCACCTGGCGGAGATCGGTCGCCGGGTGGACGAGACGGGTGCGAACGTCGCGTGAGCAGCGGCTGCGGGGCGCACGGATGAGCGCACGACCGGAGGTGGACGACGTGGGCGTCGCCGGCGTCGTCCGCATCCCGCTGCGTCGGTTCTCCGACGAGCGCGGCTGGTTCAGCGAGCTGCGCCGCGACAGCGCCCTCCCCGAGCCCGTGGTGCAGACGAACCTGTCGTTCTCGCGCGCCGGCGTGATCCGCGGCCTCCACTACCACCGGCGCCAGAGCGACCTGTTCACCTGCGTGCAGGGCACGGCTCGCGTCGTCGTGCTCGACCGTGACACGGGCGCGACGTACAGCGAGGACATCGGCGACGACAACCCCGTCGGGATCTGGATCCCGGGCCATCACGCGCACGGCTTCGAGGCGCTCAGCGACCTCCTGTTCCTCTACCACGTCACCGCGGAGTACGACCCGACCGACCCCGACGAGCTCGGCATCCCCTGGGACGACCCGCGCGTCGCCCACCTCTGGAGCACGCGCACGCCGATCCTGTCCGAGCGGGACCGAAGCGCGTGACGCGGCCGGCGGGCCGCGGATGACAGGGCTCCCCGACCCCTTCCACCGGAGCCGGCGCGTTCTCATCACCGGAGCCGGCGGGCAGCTCGGACACGCGCTCCGCACGACGTTCGCGACGGACGAGGTGCTCGCGCTCGACCGGTCGGCGTGGGACGTCACCGCACCGCCCCCACCGCTCCCCTGGACACCCGACCTCGTCCTGCACGCCGCGGCCTGGACGGACGTCGACGGCGCCGAGGACGATCCGCAGGGTGCCGCGGCGGTGAACGTCGGGGGAACGGTGAACGTCGCCGCGCTCTTCGGTCCCATGACCGCCCTGACCCGCATTGTTTACGTGCTGGTCGGGCTCGCCGCGCTCTGGGGGATCTACGACCTGGCCACGGTGCTGGGCCCCGCCCGGCGCCGTCAGC
>CAZUVW010000028.1:0-14786 GCA_964623875.1 uncultured Gaiellales bacterium | reverse complement strand
ACGGCGCACGCCGCGGCGCTCGGCGCACCGCTCGTCGCCTTCTCCACCGACTACGTCTTCGACGGGACGAAGGGCGAGCCGTACGTCGAGTCCGACGCGCCCGCGCCTCGCTCCGTCTACGGCCGCACGAAGCTGGACGGGGAGGCGGCCGCGGGAGAGCGGGCCTGGGTCGTCCGCTCCTCGTGGCTGTTCGGTGCGACCGGGCGCAACTTCGTGCGCACCATGCTCCGCCTCGGAGCGGAGCGCGACGAGGTCGCCGTCGTCGACGACCAGCGCGGCTGCCCGACGTACGTGGGACACCTCGCAGAGGCGACGCGGGCGCTCGTCGACGGCGGAGCGCCGTTCGGCGTCTGGCACCTGGCAGCGGCTGGCGACTGCACGTGGGCCGACTTCGCCGAGGCGATCTTCCAGGAGGCGGGCGTCGCGTGCCGCGTCCGGCGGATCGACACTGCCGCCTTCGGCGCCAGAGCGCCGCGACCCGCGTGCTCCGTGCTGCGCTCGGAGCGCCCGCAGGCCCCGGTGCTCCCGCACTGGCGAGACGGCCTGCGGGCCTGCCTCGCCGCCCTCGAGGGCTGACCCGCGCGGAGACGGACGCGACGCGAGCACCCGGTACCCTTCTGCGGATGCGCGTGCTCGTCACCGGCGGGGCGGGGTTCATCGGCTCGCACTTCGTCGAGCGGCTGCTCGCGGCCGGGGACGAGGTCGTCGTGCTCGACAAGCTGACCTACGCGGGGAACCCGGCCAACCTCGAGGGCCTCGACGCCGAGCTCGTCGTGGGGGACGTCGCCGACGCGGACGCGGTCGAGCGGGCCGGTGCGGGGTGCGACGCGGTCGTGAACTTCGCGGCCGAGACCCATGTCGACCGGTCGGTGCTCGACCCGTCCGACTTCGTGCGCACGAACGTGCAGGGCCCGCTGAACCTGCTGGAGTGGGCGCGCGCCAACGGGGCGAGGATGGTGCAGGTGTCGACCGACGAGGTGTACGGCGACCTCGAGGCAGGGGGGTCGTCGCTCGAGACCGACGCGCTGCGACCGTCGAGCCCGTACAGCGCGACGAAAGCGGGTGGGGACCTGCTCGTGCCGTCGTACGTGCGGACGTACGGCGTGAACGCGTCGACCACGCGCGGGGCGAACACCTACGGCCCGCGCCAGTACCCGGAGAAGCTGATCCCGCTGTTCGCGACGAACGCCTTCGACGGGATCCCACTGCCCGTCTACGGCGACGGCCAGCAGGTGCGCGAGTGGCTCCACGTCGACGACCACTGCGCCGCGATCGAGCTCGTGCTGCGCGAGGGCGCTCCCGGCGAGGCCTACAACGTGGGCGGCGAGGCGCGCGAGAACCTCCACGTCACCCGTCGCATCCTCGAGCTCACCGGTCGCGACGAGACGCTCGTGCGCCACGTGGAGGATCGGGCGGGGCACGATCGGCGCTACTCGGTCGACGACGCGAAGCTGCGCGGGCTCGGATGGTCGCCGCGGCGCCGCTTCGACGACGGCGGGCTCGCCGAGACTGTGGCCTGGTACCGCGACAACCGCGCGTGGTGGGAGCCGATCAAGTCGGGCGAGTACAAGCGCTACTACGAGGAGCAGTACGCACGGCGCCTCGGCGGCTGACGCCGAGCGACTCGCGCGGCCCGGCTCCCCGGCCGATACCTCCCATGACCATGCGGTCACGACTTCCCCTCGCTGCTCTCGCCGTGCTCGCGCTCGCCGTCGTCGTCGCCGGACGGGCCGCTCCGCCGCCCAAGGTGGACGCCGCCTTCCTCCTCACCGGAGGCGGTTGGGGCCACGGGGTCGGCCTGAGCCAGTGGGGCGCCTACGGCCAGGCGAAGGCGGGCCGCTCCTACCGCGAGATCCTCCGCCACTACTACCCCGGCACGGAGCTCGGCCAGCTCGCCGCCGAGGTGCCGAAGCAGGTGCGCGTGCTGGTCGGGAGCGATCTCGAGGCGGTGGCCGTCGGCTCGGGTGGGCCGTTCCGCGTGCGCGACCGCGCCGCCCGGACGTACGAGCTGCCCGCGGGGTCGGTCCGCGTCACGAGCTCGCTCGAGCTCCCCGTCGGGGCGGAAGGCAGGCCGCGTCGGCTCGTCGGCCCCCTCGTGTTCCTCCCCGCGAAGGGCGCGAACCTCGTGTTCGCGGGCCGCCAGTACCGGGCGAACCTGCGCGTGAGCGTCGTCGGGGGCCGTCTCGAGGTCGTCAACGTCGTGCCGCTGGAGACCTACCTGCGCGGTGTCGTCCCGGGGGAGATGCCGCGGGACTGGCCGCTCGAGGCGCTCAAGGCGCAGGCGGTGGCGGCGCGCACGTACGCCGTGGTCGGGCTGCAGAAGGGACGCTCGTTCGACCTCTACTCCGACTGGCGCTCGCAGATGTACTACGGCGCGTCCGCCGAGGCGCCTGGCCCGACGCGCGCGATCGCCGAGACCCGCGGCGAGGTGGTCACCTACGGCGGCGAGCCGGCGCAGGTCTTCTACTTCTCGTCGAGCGGCGGCCGCACGTCGAGCGCGCTCGACGTGTTCGGCAGCGACCTGCCCTACCTCGTCTCCGTCGAGGACCCGTGGGACGAGGCGTCGCCGCACCACCGCTGGGAGCCACGGACGTACACCGGCACGACGCTCGCCCGCGCCTTCGGCCTGTCGGGCTCGGTGGTGGACGCCCGGATCGTCCCGGGAGCGCCGTCCCGCCCGGCGCAGCTGGTGCTCACCACCGCCGCGGGGGCGGCGACCGCGATCCGTCTCACGGACGTCCGCACCCGGCTCGGGCTGCGCTCGTCCACGTTCCGTCTCGGGACGCTCCGCCTCGCTGCTCCGCCCGGCACGGTCGCACCGGGGTCGCCGGTGCGCCTGACGGGCGCCGCGCGAGACGTCGACCGTCCGCGGCTCGAGAAGCTCGCGCCCGGCGGTGTCTGGGTCAGGGGGCCCCGGCTCGCGCTGGCTGCCGACGGCACGTTCGCCGTCACGCTGCGGCCCGCGGCGACGCTCCAGGTCAGACTCGTCGCCGACGGCCTGATCGGGATCCCCGTGACGATCGCCGTCGACGAGGACGCTGCGTGACGGCGCTTCGCGCGCTCGTCGTCTGTCTCGCGTGCATCGGAGGGCTGGTCGTCGTCGGCCGGGACGCGGCGGCCCCCGGGCGCGCGCTGTCGGCGGCCCCGGCGCAGGGATCGTCGGGGGCGGGCCGGGGCCCCGTCCCGGCTGTGCGGACGCTGATCCCCACCGATCCGCTCGCGGCCGAGCAGTGGTACCTCACCCGGACGCGTGCGCTCGAGCTGTGGCCGACACTGCCGCCCCTCGCCCCGGTCAGGGTGGCCGTGATCGACTCGGGCGTCGACCGGCGGCACCCGGAGCTCGTGGGGCGCATCGTCGCGGCGCGGAGCTTCGTCGGCGGCTCCGCGCAGGACACCCAGGGGCACGGAACGATCGTCGCCGGGGTGATCGCGGCCGAGCTGGACAACGGCATCGGCATCGCGGGACTGGGCCCGTCCGTCGAGCTCCTCGTGGCCAAGGTGGTCGCCGCCGATCGCTCGATCTCCGTGCGCGCGGAGTCCCGTGCGATCCGGTGGGCGGTCGACCAGGGGGCACGCGTGATCAACATGAGCCTCGGCGGCTTTCGCGACCCGACCAACGCTCGCCGCGACACGTACTCACGACTCGAGGCCGACGCGATCGCGTACGCCGTGCGCAAGGGCGTCCTGGTCGTGGCCGCCGTCGGGAACGGTGACCAGGCGCCGACCGAGCCGTGGCCCTTCGCGACCTACCCCGCGGCGCTCCCCCACGTGCTCGGGGTCAGCGCGATCGCCCGCAGCGGCTCGGTGCCGTCCTTCTCGAACCGGGATCGGGTCTACAACGACGTCGCCGCGCCTGGCGTGGACATCCTCTCGACCTTCCCTCGGTCGCTCACCGCGCGCCGTCGCGACTGCGTCGAGCAGGGGCTCACGCTGTGCGCGCCGCCGGAGTTCGAGGCTCCGGAGGGGACCTCCTTCGCCGCTCCGCAGGTGACCGCCGTGGCGGCGAACCTCCTCGCGGTGCGCCCCGATCTCCGTGCGGAGCAGGTGTCCGCGATCGTCCAGCGGACGGCGCGGGACTCGAAGCCGTCCTCGGGGTGCGGCGCCTGTCCGCCCGGACGTGACGCGCTCACCGGCTGGGGTGAGCTCGACGGCGCCGCCGCCCTGCTCGCGCTCCAGCGCGAGCTCCCCGCGCCCGACGCGCTGGAGCCGAACGACGACGCGGGCTCGTCCGCCGCCCGGCTCTTCTTCCCCACCGGCGCGAGGAGCCGCTCGGTACGGGCCACGCTCGACTTCTGGGACGATCGCGACGACGTGTTCGCGGTGAAGCTGCGCAGGGGACAGCGCCTGTTCGCGTCGTTCGGAGCCTCCGGCGCCGAGACCGCGCTCGTGCTCTGGAGCCCCGAGACGGTCTCCGTCGACGACCTGGCCCGCCAGGACCTGCGGCTGCGGGTCTCGGCGGGACCCGGCGCGGTCGAGCAGGTCTCGTGGGTGGCGCGCAGGACGGGCTGGCACTACCTCCAGCTCCGCGTGGTCGTGCCGGTCGGCCCGGTGCCCTACCGGCTCTCGGTCGTGCGCCGCTAGGCGCTCGCCGGACGCGGCGGGAGGAGCTCCTCGGTCGGCACGTCGCGCAGGACGCGGGCCGGCGAGCCGACCACCACCACCCGTGCGGGCACGTCCCTCGTCACCACCGCGCCGGCGCCGACGAACGCCTCCTCGCCGACCTCGACGCCGGGACAGAGGATGGCCCCGCCCCCGACTCGCGCGCCGCGGCGGATCGTGGGCCCGCGCAGCAGCTCGAGCCGCTTCTCCGTCCGCCCCATGAAGTTGTCGTTCGTCGTCACGACGCAGGGGGCGATGAACACCTGCTCCTCGAGAGTCGAGTAGGCGGTGATGTACGCGTCGGCCTGGATCCTCGTCAGGGAGCCGATCGTCGTATCGTTCTCGACGAGCGACCCGCGTCCGACGACGACGTCGTCGCCGATCGTGACGCGCTCGCGCACGCACGACTGGTCGCCGAGGATCACCCGTGCACCGACCGACGTCCCGGCGAACACGATCGCCCCGGTCGAGATCACCGTGCCTGGGCCGATCACCGTGGGCGGGAGAGGCTCGCGCTTCGCGGTCGAGCGCGGTGACAGCGTCGGCTGCTTGCCGACGACGGCGTGCTCGAGCACCTTGACCCCGTCGCCGAGCACCGTCCCCGGGTGCACGATCGCGGTCGGATGGATCTCGGCGCCCACGGTCTACGCCGGTGCTCCGGTGCGGAGCGAGGTGGTCAGCCGGTCGAGCGTCCGCACCACGGCGAGGCCGTCGAGGGCCTCGCGGTGGTCGCCGGGGCCGTCCTCGCACAGCCGGAGGAAGTGCTGCAGCTCGAGCTTGAGCGGCTCGTCGTTCGCGACCTTCGGGCTGAAGATGTCGCCCGTTCGCGTCCGCCACTCGCCGTAGGTGTCCGCCGGCTCCCAGGGCGCCTTGTCGTACACGGTCACCTTGCGCTCGAGCTCCATGTCGTCGAACACGACCATCTTCTCGCCTCCGACGACGGTGATCTTCCGCATCTTGTGCGGGTCGAGCCACGAGAGGTGCATGTGCGCGACCTTCCCGGACGGAAAGCGCAGGAAGCAGAAGACGACGTCCTCGATCCCGGGCTGCACGAAGTCCTGCCCGTGCGCGACGACCTCCTCCGGCTCCTCGCCGAGGAGCCACAGGATCACGGAGAGGTCGTGGACGCCGAGCGACCACAGCGCGTTCTCGTTCGAGCGGATCCGGCCGAGGTTCTGACGGTTGCCGTAGATGCACGCCACGTCGCCGAGCGCGCCCTCGTCCACGAGGTCCTTCACCTTGCGCAGACCCGGGTGGTAGAGGAGCAGATGCCCGGGCATCAGCACGCGTCCGGCCTCGCGCGCGAGCGCCACGAGCTCCTCCATCTCCTCGCCGCGCATCGCGGGCGGCTTCTCGACGAAGACGTGCTTGCCCGCCTCGAGCGCGCGCTTCGCGAGCGCGTGGTGCGTGGGCACCGGCGTCGCGACCACGACCGCGTCGACCGCGTCGTCGGCCAGGGCATCGCCCAGCTCTGCGCTGACGCGGGCAGCCGGGTAGCGGTCGGCGTAGGTCGCCCGTCGTGCGTCGTCGGTGTCCACGATCCATGCGAGCTCCGCGAGCTCGCCCACCACGCGCACGACGTTCTGCCCCCAACCGCCGACGCCGGCGTGGGCGACCCGCGTCACAGCTTCCAGACCCGGTCGCTCGTCACGCCCGCCCGTCCGGTGGCGTTGCGGAGGTCGACGACGAGGTGCGCGTCCTCGACGAGCTGCGCGTAGTCGATGGACGTGTGTGCGGTCGCGATCACGACCGCGTCGTGCGCGGCGGGGTCGAGCGGCACCGAGGAGAGCGTCGTGCCGTGCTCGGTGAACGACGGCACGTGGGGGTCGTGGTAGGCGACCTCGGCACCGGCGTTTCGCAGCAGCTCGATCAGCTTCAGCGCAGGCGACTCGCGCATGTCGGAGATGTCCGCCTTGTAGGCGACCCCGAGCACGAGGATCCGCGACCCCTTGAGCGACTTGCCGAGGCCGTGGTTCAGCGCCTGCGACACGCGCGAGCGGCAGTAGTACGGCATGTTCTGGTTGACCTCGCCGGCGAGCTCGATGAAACGGGTCGAGAAGTCGTACTCCCGCGCCTTCCAGGTGAGGTAGAAGGGGTCGATCGGGATGCAGTGCCCGCCGAGTCCCGGGCCGGGCTGGAAGGGCATGAAGCCGAACGGCTTCGTGGCAGCGGCGTCCACCACCTCCCAGATGTCGATCTCCATGCGGTCGCAGAGCTGGGCGAGCTCGTTGACGAGCGCGATGTTCACCGAGCGGAAGATGTTCTCGAGCAGCTTGGTCAGCTCGGCCGCCTCGGGCGACGAGACGCGATGGATGGTGTCGATCGCGGTGCCGTAGAGCGCCGCCGCCGCCTCCGTGGAGGCCTCGTCGATCCCGCCGACGACCTTCGGCACGGTCTTGGTCGTGTGGTCGGTGCGGCCGGGGTCGACGCGCTCGGGGGAGAACGCGAGCTGGAAGTCTCGTCCGGCGACGAGTCCCGAGCCCTCCTCCAGCAGCGGCAGCAGCTGCTCACGTGTCGTGCCGGGATAGGTGGTCGACTCGAGCACGACGAGGTGACCCGGCCGGAGGCGCGCCGCGATCCGCCGCGTCGCGTCCAGCACGATCGAGAGGTCGGGCTCCCGCTGCTTCGACAGCGGGGTCGGCAGGGCGATCAGGATCGCGTCCGCGTCCCGCAGCACGTCGTAGTCGGTGGTCGCGTGCAGCCCGCGCTCGGCGACGAGCTCGCGCAGCCGCGCGGGCGGGACGTCCTCGATGTAGCTGTCGCCGGCGAGCAGCTGCGCGACGCGTGCCTCGTCGACGTCGACGAGGACGACGCGACGACCGGCCTCGGCGAAGACCTGCGCCAGGGGCACGCCGACGTAGCCCGCGCCGACGATCGCCACGTCGAACGCCGCGGTCGTCGCGCCATCGGGCGCAGCCGCGACCGCGCGTGTCTCGGGCGTGGTCACAGCGGGGAATCGTAGCGGGGCAGGTGGTCTTGTAACAACTTGTCACAAGCGGAGGAGCGCCGCGGCGATGCGCTCGCTCGCGCGGCCGTCGCCGTACAGGGGCGGGGCCTCGTCGGGGAAGCGTGCCGCACGCGCCGCTGCGGCGATCGCCTCGGGGGCGTCGTCCACCAGGACGTTCGCTCCGACCTCGACCGTGTCCACCCACTCGGTCGACGGGCGCAGCGTGACGCACGGCACGCGATACCAGTACGCCTCCTTCTGGAGCCCGCCCGAGTCGGTGAGGATCAGGCGCGCTTGGGAGGCCGCCGAGGCGAACGCGAGGTAGCCGAGCGGCGGGCGCAGCTCCACGGTGTCCGGGACGACGATGCCCGTGTCGCGGATCGTCGCGGCCGTGCGCGGGTGGGCGGGCAGGACGACGGGGCCGTCGACCCGGCCGAGCCCCTCGAGGATCCGGGCGAGCCTCCCCGGGCGGACGTTCGCCTCGCGGTGCACGGTCGCCACGGCGTACGACCCGGCGGGGTACGGCGGTGGGAAGCGCTCCCGCGCGATCGGGGCCAGGCGGAGGGTCGCGTCCGCCATCACGTCGCCGACGACGACGATCACCCCCGACGCGCCCTCTCCGCGGAGTGTCGCGGCGGAGCGCTCGTCGGGACAGAGCAGCAGCGCCGCCAGGCGGTCGACCTCGATGCGCGCCCGCTCCTCCGGCATCTCGAGGTCACCGGAGCGCAGGCCCGCCTCGACGTGCGCGAGAGGGACGCCGACCCGTGCTGCGGCGCGCGCGCCGGCCAGGGTCGAGTGCGTGTCGCCGAGCACGACGACGGCGTCCGGCGACTCGGCGGCGATCACGGTCTCGAGCGGACCCTGCATCGCGACCGGATCGGAGGTGCGCAGGTCGAGGCCGTGCAGCGGCTCCGGCAGCCCGAGCTCCTCGAAGAAGACGCGCGAGAGCTCGCGATCCCAGTGCTGGCCGGTGTGGACGACGACCTCGTCGATCTCCGCCGCCCGGAGCGCCGCTCCGAGCGGCGCCGCCTTGACGAACTGGGGGCGGTTGCCGACGACCGTGACGACCTTCACCGGCGCAGCCTAGCCCGACCCCTCGTCGGGCCTGCCCGGGCGCTGCACCGCCCCCGCGGGAACTCCGCCGCGCGCCTCCGCGGGTGCGCTGATGCGGACGAGCCCTCGCGGTGGAAGGCTTGAAGCATGGAGGTGCGTCGCTATCGCGATCGGGTGTCTGCGGGTGCGGCGCTCGCCGCCGCACTGCCGCCCGACCTCGGCGAGGACGTCGTGGTCGTCGGCCTCGCCCGCGGCGGCGTCGAGACGGCTGCCGCGGTCGCCCGCGCCTGCGGGGCGCCGCTGGACGCGCTCGCCGTGCGCAAGGTCGGGCACCCGCTCCAGCCCGAGTACGGGCTGGGGGCGGTCACGCCCGGCACGGACGGCGTCTTCGTCCGCTCCCTCGACGGGCTGCGCCCCCGGGAGCTCGAGGTGGTCGTCGCACGCGCGAAGCGCGAGGCCGAGGCGCTCGACCGACGGCTGCACGCCGTGCACCCACCGATCGACCCGGCGGCGCGCACGGTGGTCCTGGTCGACGACGGTCTCGCGACCGGCGCCACCATGACGGCGGCCGTGCGCTGGGCGCGCACGCGCGGTGCGCGCCGGGTGATCGTCGCGGTGCCGGTCGCGGCCTCCTCCAGCGCCGAGCGCCTGCGCGACGAGGCGGAGGTGGTCTGCCCGCTCGAGACCGACGACCTCGGCGCGGTCGGATACTGGTACGAGCGCTTCGACCAGGTCTCCGAGGACGACGTCGTCGATCTTCTGGACGAGCTCGCCGTTCGCCGCTAGCAGCGTGCTGGCGTGCCGGCGATCAGCGCTCGCGGTCCGAGGCGCGGTCGCTCACCGACCCGCCGAGATGCTCGACGAGCCACGAGGACGACGCCGGCGACGGGGATCCGGACCACCTGCGGCATCGACGACTCACCCCTCGCCGGTGAGCGCGGTCAGCTCGGCGACCGTCGTGAGCCGGGCCCCGTACACCGTCACGAGGTAGTCGAGCGCGGCCTCCTCGTCGACGCCCTCGAACGAGCAGACGGCGTCTCGCGGCACGAGGATGCCGAGGCCGTGGCGCAGAGCGCCGTAGGCGGTGTGACACACGCAGAT
The DNA here is from genome assembly GCA_964623875.1 of uncultured Gaiellales bacterium. Taxonomy (GTDB): domain Bacteria; phylum Actinomycetota; class Thermoleophilia; order Gaiellales; family Gaiellaceae; genus Gaiella. The sequence goes on along the minus strand of CAZUVW010000028.1, from coordinate 5,086 downwards.
GTGGGTGTGCTGGCCGGTCAGGACGACCTCGTCCACGTCGTGCTCGGCGAGCGCCTCGGCCAGGCCGGTGCCGTCGAAGGCCCCGTAGACCCGCTTCCGCACGATCAGGTCGGACGGCCGGGGCGCGAGCTCGGCGACGACCTCCGCGCCGGGACTCCCCCGCAGCGCGTGCGGACCCCAGACCCGCAGCTCCGGGTCGTCGGGCTCGTGCGCGTCGTTCGCGAAGGCGACCACCCAGCCCCGTTCACGAGCATGCACCAGCAGCTTCCCGAGGGGCTCGAGGATCCCGGCTGCCCGTGGGTTCGCCAGGCTGCCGTGCACGAAGTCCTCCAGCATGTCGATCACGATCACGGCCCGCATCTTGGACACCTCCTAGCCCTTGACCACCCCGAGCGGGACGAGCCGCGCCACCCGGCGCGCGAGACCAGCGGTCTCCACCACGGCGACGACCCGCTCGACGTCCTTGTACGCGAACGGCGCTTCCTCGGCGAGCCCCTTGTTCGACGCGCAGCGCACCACGACTCCCGTCTGCTGGAGCTGCCGACGGAGCTCCGCGCCGGTGATCTCGCTGCGTGCGCGCGTGCGCGACATGCGGCGGCCGGCGCCGTGGCAGGTCGAGCCGAGCGAGAGCTCGAGCGCCCCGGGGCTCCCCACGAGGACCCAGCTCGCCGTCCCCATCGAGCCGGGCACGAAGACCGGCTGCCCGACCTCCCGATAGCGGGATGGCACGTCGGGCGACCCGGCCGGGAAGGCGCGTGTCGCCCCCTTGCGATGGACGCAGACGAGACGGCCGTGATGCCGCTCGTGCTTGGCGACGTTGTGCGCGACGTCGTACACCTGCCGGGTCGCGGCCGCGGTGGCGGGGCCGAGCACCTGGGCGATCGCGCCCCGGACGGCATGGGCCATCGCGTGGCGGTTCGCGAACGCGAAGTTCGCGGCGGCGGCCATCGCCGAGAGGTACGCCACGCCTTCGGGGGAGGAGAGGGGCGCGCAGGCGAGCTGTCGATCCGGCACCTCGATCGCGTGGCGGCGCATCGCGGGTCCCATCAGGCGGACGTGGTCGGTGCACACCTGGTGCCCGAGCCCGCGTGAGCCCGAGTGGATCAGCACGGTCACCATCTCCGGTGCGAGCCCGAACGCCCCGGCCACCTCGGCGTCCAGCACCGCGTCCACGCGTTGGAGCTCGACGAAGTGGTTGCCCGAGCCGATCGTGCCGAGCTGGCCCGCGCCGCGCAGTCGTGCGCGCTCGGAGACCGCGGCCGGGTCGGCCTCGGCGAGGCAGCCCTCCGACTCGGTCACGAGGAGGTCGTCCTCGGTGCCGATCCCGTGCTCGCGGACGAGCATCCGCGGTCCCTCGACCAGCAGGCGATCGAGCGCCGCGCCGTCGAGGCGGAGCTCGCTGCGCCTCCCGGTGCCTGCCGGGATCCGGCGGGAGATCTCGTGCACGAGCGCCTCGCGACGATCGCCGAGCTCCGCAGCGGTGAGGTCGAGGGCGAGCAGGCGGACGCCGCAGTTGATGTCGTAGCCAACGCCGCCCGGCGAGACGACGCCGTCGGGCTCCGCGGTCGCCACGACGCCGCCGACCGGGAAGCCGTAGCCCTGATGGACGTCCGGCATCGCGAGCGCGGCGCCGACGATGCCGGGCAGGGTCGCGGTGTTCTGGAGCTGGTCGAGCGAGGCGTCGTCGAGAAGCGCCTCGAGGAGCTCCTCGTCGGCGAACACCCGCGCAGGCACCCGCATGTCGGGTCGCGCGTCCGCCGGGATCTCCCACACGACCTCCGCGATGCGACGGAGAGCAGGTCGCACCATGCCGCCTCCTCTCGGCGACCGACACCAGCGTGCCACGGCGTCCGTGCGTGCGCATCGGTACAAGGCCGAAGCGCGAGCGCGTCTGCGGCGTGCGCCGCACGTCGTCGGACTGCGGGAACCTACGCGACCCGGTCCGGGCTGGGTACCGCTGCGGTATCCCGCCCCGGTCGTCATGCTCCGAGCAGGCCGGGAGAGCACCGGTCCGGAGGTCGTGCGCATGGCCGAGACGATCGCGAGCATCGACCGCGCGGCGGTCGCGGATGCCGCGCTGTTCGTCGATCTGTACGAGCTGACCATGGCGGAGGGCTACCTCGCCGAGGGTCTTGCGGAGCGCCAGGCGACGTTCGAGCTCTTCGCGCGACGTCTGCCCGCACGGTGGGGATACCTGGTCGCATCCGGCCTCGACCGCGTGCTCGACCTGCTCGAGGGCTACGCGTTCCCATCCGAGGCGGTCGAGCGGCTCGCCTCGCTCGGCCAGCTCGGCGACCGCCTGCTCCGACGGCTCGACACGCTTCGCTTCACCGGCACGCTGCGGGCCGTCCCGGACGGCACGGCGGTCTTCCCGCACGAGCCGTTGCTGGAGGTGACCGCCCCGCTGCTCGAGGCACAGCTCGTCGAGACCCTGCTGCTGAACACGGTCCACTTCGACGTGCTCGTCGCAGCCAAGGCCTCCCGCTGCGTGACTGCGGCCCGTGGACGACGGCTGGTCGAGTTCGGCGCGCGTCGTGCCCACGGACGCGACGCCGGCGACCGCGCGGCCCGCGCGAGCTACCTCGCCGGCTTCGACTCCACCAGCAACGTGCTCGCCGGGCTCCGGCACGGCATCCCGGTCACCGGCACGATGGCCCACTCGTTCGTGCAGTGCTTCGCGCACGAGGAGGACGCGTTCCGGGCGTTCAGCCGTGCCCACCCGCACGGCGCCACCTTGGTGATCGACACGTACGACACGCTGCTCGGCGCTCGCCGCGCGGCCGCCGTCGCGGCGGAGCTGACCCGGGCAGGCGGGCGGGTCGCCGGCGTGCGGCTGGACTCGGGCGATCTCGTCGACCTGTCCCGACGCGTGCGGGCGCTCCTCGACGAGCTGGGTCACCCCGAGCTGGCGATCTTCGCCAGCGGCGGCCTCGACGAGGACACGGTCGATCGGATCGTGCGCGCGGGCGCGCCCGTCGACGGCTTCGGGATCGGCTCTCGTCTCGCGACCGTGGCCGACGCCCCGGCGCTGGACATGGCCTACAAGCTCGTCGCGCTCGACGGCAGACCCGTGCTGAAGCTCTCGGAGGGGAAGGCGACGATGCCCTGCGCGAAGCAGGTCTGGCGCCTGCACGAGGGCGGCGTCGTGGTGCGCGACGTCGTCGGCCGCGCCGACGAGCCGGCCCCCGAGTCCGACGCGACACCGCTCCTCGTCGAGGCGCTCCGCGGCGGCGAGCGCTGCTGCGACCCCTCGCTCGAAGCGGCCCGCGCGCGCCACCGCGAGCAGCGCGCCTCACTCGATCCCCGCGCGCTCGCGCTCGACGCCGAGCCCGTGGTCGAGGTCGCATGGTCCCCGCTCCTGGTCGCGGAGCGCTCGCGCGCGGCCTCCCGTGCCGGTGTCTGACACCTGACGACGCTCGCGCGAGAGACGGGCCGCGAGACCTGGCGCGCCGGAGACCGGCAGGACCTCTCGCGTCAGCTCTCGTCGGGCGCCTGATCGCGTGCGGCGGCGACGCGTTCGGCGTAGAGCGCCAGGCGCTCCTCGACGAGCCGATGCACCGTCCCGGTGGGGAACCTGCCGTCGCGTCGCCGACGGCCGGCGGCCTGCCCGGTGGTCACCTCGAGCGCCTCGTCCACGGAGCGCACCGCCCAGACGTGGAATCGTCCCGCGCTCACGGCGTCGACCACCTCTCGATCGAGCATCAGGCTCGTCACGTTCGCCTGCGGGATCACCACGCCCTGGGTGCCGGTCAGGCCGCGCGCCTTGCAGGTCGCGTAGAAGCCCTCGATCTTCCGGTTCACGCCGCCGACCGCCTGGACGCTCCCGTGCTGGTCGACCGACCCGGTGACGGCGATCCCCTGGTCGAGGGGCACGTCCGCGAGCGCCGAGAGCAGCGCGAGCAGCTCCGCCGTCGAGGCCGAGTCGCCCTCGACCTCGTCGTACGACTGCTCGAAGGTGAGCGTCGCCGAGAGCGCGAGCGGCGCCTCCTGTGCGTACGTCGCGGTCAGGTACGCGGCCGCGGTGAGGACGCCCTTCGAGTGGATCGGCCCCGACAGCTCGATCTCGCGCTCGATCGAGACGAGCGACCCGCGACCCGTCGCGACGCGTGCGCTCACCCTGGTCGGTCGGCCGAAGGAGTGGTCGCCGAGATCGTGGACGGACAGCCCGTTGACGACCCCGACTCGACGGCCGCTCGTGTCGATCGCGATGGTGCCGTCGGCGATCAGCTCGCGGACGCGCTCCTCGAGCAGGTTGGAGCGGTACTCGCGCTGGCGGATCGCTCGGTCGACGTCGTCGGCCGTGACCAGCGTCCGCCCGCTCCGGTCGGCCCAGAAGCTCGCCTCCGAGACGACGTCGGAGACGTCGATCAGCCTCGCCGACAGATGACGGCGGCTCTCGCAGAGGCGTCCACCGTGCTCGATCAGCCGCGCGACTGCGGCGCGGTCGAAGTGGAGCAGCCCGTTCTCGCGCACCCACCGGCTCACGAATGCGGCGTAGCTGCGCTGGTGGACTCTGTTCCAGGCGAGCACCGGAGAGAACTGCGCCTTGACCTTGAACAGCTCGCGGAAGTCCTCGTCGACCGCATGGAGGACGTGGTAGGCGAAGGGCGAGCCGATCAGCACGACCTTGACGGAGACCGGGATCGGCTCGGGCCGCAGGCTCGCGCTCGGGGTGCCGGCGAACTCCTCGGCGAGGTTCTCGATGCGGACCGATCCCGTCCCGAGCGCGCGCTTCAGCCCGTCCCACGCGAACGGGTGCCGGATCACATCGAGCACGTCGAGCACGAGGAAGCCCCCGTTCGCGCGGTGCAGCGCGCCGGGCTTGATCTCCCGGAAGTCCGTCGTCATCGCGCCGAACATGGCGCGGTACTCGACGCGGCCCAGCAGGTTGTAGTACGTGGGGTTCTCCTCGACGACGACCGGCGCCCCGCCGGTGCGGCTGTTGTCCACGAGCACGTTGACCCGGAACACCGAGAGATCGCGTCGCTGCGCCAGGCCGAGGAGCGTGCGCCCTTCGGCCTCCCCGTCGCCCTCGCCGCGGAAGTCGGCGAGGTGGGCGACCATCTCGCGCTTCACCGACTCGCGG
>CAZUVW010000027.1:0-20905 GCA_964623875.1 uncultured Gaiellales bacterium | reverse complement strand
CGCAGCTGGTTCGTGAAGATGCAGATCGTGTCGGTGCGGTTGAGCGTGCCGGCGAGCTTCCGCAGCGCCTGGCTCATGAGCCGCGCCTGGAGGCCGACATGGCTGTCGCCCATCTCGCCCTCGATCTCCGCCTTCGGCGTGAGCGCCGCCACCGAGTCGACGGCGACGACGTCGACCGCACCCGAGCGAATGAGCAGCTCGGTGATCTCGAGCGCCTGCTCGCCCGTGTCGGGCTGCGAGACGAGCAGGGCGTCGATGTCGACGCCGATCCGCCGCGCGTACTGCGGGTCCATGGCGTGCTCGGCGTCGATGAACGCGCAGATGCCACCGCGACGCTGGGCCTCCGCGATCACGTGGTAGACGAGCGTCGTCTTGCCCGAGGACTCGGGCCCGAAGATCTCGACGATCCGGCCGCGGGGCAGGCCGCCGATGCCCAGACCCATGTCGAGCGAGAGCGCGCCGGTGGAGACCGCCCCCACCGAGACCTGGGCCGCATCGCTCATGCGCATCACGGCGCCCTTGCCGAACTGCCGCTCGATCTGGCCGAGCGCGACGTCGAGTGCTTCCTCGCGGTTCATTCCGTCATCCTCCTCGCTTCCATCGGGTCGAGCGGCACCCGGGCGAGCACCTCGTAGCGCGCGCCGGTGGGATGCAGTCGAGATACGTAAGCAGCCACGTCGGACGGAACGAATGTTCCCATCCGCGGCAGCGTCGGTCGGAGCCGCGGCCGCTCGGCGAACCGCGCCACCGTGACGTGCGGCAGCCAGGGCCGTTGCTCCGGCCGATAGAGCCCCGCCGCCTCGAGCCGGGTGTGGAGCGCTGCGGCGAGCCGTCCGGCTGCACCGGTGGGATCCTCCAGCACGAGCATCCCGACGGAGCGCGTCTCGCGCCAGCGAGCGACGGACAGCGGCACGGGACCGGCGCCGGTGGCGCACTCGCGCAGCAGCGCGACGACCGCGTCGGCGTCGCCGGCAGGACGGCGACCGAGGAACGCGAGCGTGACGTGGAGGCGCTCGCGCTCGACCCGGCGGAGAGCCGGGAGCGCAGCGGCCGCCCACGTCGCGAGCTCGTCGCGCACGTCGTCGGGGAGGTCGAGCGCCAGGAAGAGCCGAAGGGTGCCATCGGCTCCGACGCTAGCGTCGGAGCTCACGCGACCGTGTCACGGCTCTGTGCCAGAAGGCGCCGCACGAGATGGAGCGCGGCCACGGTCGCCCGGGAGCGGATCCAGTCGCGCTCGCCCGGGAGCTCGAAGCGCTGTGGCAGCTCCCCGTCGGGGCCCGAGGCGTGGAGCAGCACGAGCCCCACCGGCTTCTCGGGCGTCCCGCCTCCGGGTCCGGCGATGCCGGTCACCGCGACGGCGACGTCCGCGCCGAGTCGTGCCCGTGCCCCCCGGGCCATCGCCTCGGCGACCTCGGGTGACACTGCGCCATGCCGTGACAGGAGCTCCTCGGGCACGCCCAGCAGACCAGCCTTCACGTCGTTGGCGTAGGCGACGACGCCTCCGCGGACGACGTCGCTCGAGCCGGGCACGTCCGTCAGCCGTGCGGCGATCATCCCGCCGGTGCAGGACTCGGCAGTGGCCAGCGTCAGCCCACGGCCACGGCAGGTCTCGAGCACGAGCTCCTCGATGGACGACTCGCCCGTCGCGAAGAGATACCGCTCGACCGGCGCTCGGATCGCCTCGGCGAGGCGGTCGGCGCGCTCCTCGGCGCCGGGCTCGACGACGAGGTCGACGTGGATCTCGAAGTCGCGCGCGCAGATGGTCACCTCGACGCCGTCGCCGTCCCCTCCCGCCTCGGCCAGAGCACGCGCCACCGCCGACTCGCTCGCCCCGTAGAAGCGCAGCACGCGGCGCGTGGGCGCGGTCGTGCGTGCGAGCAGCGAGCGCACCGCCGTCGTCTCGAGGGCTCGCGGCCACAGCCGCCGCAGCTCCCCGGGTGGGCCGGGCAGGATGACGTACACCGTCGCCCCCGCCTCGAGCACGAGACCAGGGGCCGTGCCGGCGATGCCGAGCACGACGGCGCCCTCCGGCACCGTGGCCTGCTTCGTCACGCCTGCAGCGAAGTCGTGGTACGGCCGCCCGAGTCGCTCGGCGACCGTCCGCGAGACCGCCTCGATCTGCGCCTCGAGGTCGGGGTCGACGACCAGCGGCACGCCCGCGACCCGGGCGACGAGCTCCACGGTGCGGTCGTCGTGCGTCGGGCCGAGCCCCCCCGAGACGAGGCAGAGCTCGGCCTCGGAGCCGATGCGGAGGGCATCGACGAGCTCGTCCGGGTCGTCGCCGACGACGTCGATCCGTGCGGGCTGCAGTCCCAGCGCCAGCGCCTCCCGCATGTAGAAGGGCCCGTTGCGATCGGTGCGCTCCCCGCGGACGAGCTCGCTGCCGGTGACGATCGCGACGGCGCGGGGCCGTGTCACTTGACGGCTGCTGCCCCGGAGATCGAGAGGCGGCCGCTCAGCGGGAGGGCGACGCGCGACCCGTTGACGAGCACCACGACGTTGCGAGGCTTCGCGACCGCCAGGTAGATCGCCTTCTTGGTGAAGCGCTGTGTCTGGCCACGCTCGAGCGTGCCGGTGTAGAGGGGCGGGCCCGCCTCCGAGCCCTCGCGCACCTCCATGAAGGACGCGCCCTCGACCGCTCGGACGACGAGCCTGATCCGCTGGGCCTCGACCGGGGCGGTGGCAGCGGCCTCCGCCGCCGTGTCGACCCCCTCGACGCGCGGAGCGTCCTCGCCGCCGAAGCGCCAGGCCGCGATCACGAGGGCCGTCACCAGCAGGATCGCGCCGACGGCGACGAGCACCGCGTGCGACTCGCCTCGGCGCCGGCGGTCACGCCGGTCGCGCACGGGGCTGCGGGGGATCCGTGCCAGCAGCTCGTCGTCCCCGGCGACGTAGCGGGAGTTGTACTCGTCCACGTAGAGATCGCCGTCGAGGCCCAGGGCGTCGGCGTAGACGCGGAGGAAGCCCTTCGTGTACGTGTGCCCGGGCAGCTGGTCGAAACGCTCCTCCTCGAGGAAGCGCAGGTACTTGGCCCGCACCTTCGTGCGGGTCTCCATCTCGTCGAAGTCCAGTGACTGCCGTGTCCGGGCCTCGCGCAGGCTCGAGCCGATGTCGAACATGGACGGCGAAGGGTAGCGTCTCGACGAACCGCTCGCGCGCGGCCGCTGCTCAGGCTCCGCGCTCGCCCAGGTACGTGAGCACGCCGTAGACGACGAGCGCCACCGCCGCGGACGCCGCGAGCGCGATCCCCGCGACGCCGAGCCCCCACGCCAGGGCGGCGCCCCTGATCGCCTCCTCCCCGCGCAGCGAGAGCGCCTGCCGGCGTCGCGCCCGCCGCGCTCCGATGACGGCGCCGACGCCGAGCACGACGGCGAGGGGGATCGCGAAGCCGGCGTGCAGGAGGTCGTACGACTCCGAGTAACGGGTCGCGAAGACGGCCAGCGGCAGCGCTGCGACCGCGAGCACGCCAAGCGCGATCGCCCCCCACGCTGTCCGCGACTCGCCGCCCGCGGCCACGCTACTGCTTGCGGTACGGGCGGCCAACCGCTGCGGGTGGGATCGAGCGGCCGACGATGCCGGCCACCGCGATCAGCGTGAGGACGTAGGGCAGCGCCTGGAACAGGACCGAGGCCGACTGCGAGTACTCGGGCAGGCGCTGTGCGAGCGCGCTCGAGAAGCCGAACAGCATGCAGGCACCGGCAGCGCCGAAGGGACGCCACTTCCCGAAGATGAGCGCGGCGAGCGCGATGAAGCCCCGACCCGCGGTCATGTTCTCGGTGAACGAGTTGACGAAGCCGATCGAGAGGTACGCGCCACCGGCCGCTGCCAGCGCACCGGACAGGATCACGGCGCCGTAGCGAATCCCGTAGACGCTGATCCCGACCGTGTCGGCAGCCCGGGGATGCTCTCCCACCGAGCGGATGCGCAGCCCGACAGGCGTCCTGAACACGACCAGCCAGGTCAGGACGACCGTCAGGAGCATCAGCCAGATCATGAGGTTGAGATCGCCGAAGATGTCGCCGAGGAAGGGCACGCCGTCGAGGAAGCCCAGGCTCACGTTCGGGATGCTCGGGGTGTCGGTCGGGGTGCCCTCGGTGCCGTAGGTGTCGATCAGCAGGTACCCGGTGATCCCCAGCGCGAGGAAGTTGATCGCGGTGCCGCCGACGATCTGGTCGGAGCGGAGCGAGATGGCGAAGAACGCGTGCACCGAGGCGAGCGCCGCCCCGGCGGCGATCCCGATCAGCAGGCCGGCAACCCACGAGCCGGTCTTGTCCGCGCCCAGGATGGCGAAGAACGCCCCCATCAGCATCATCCCTTCGAGGCCGATGTTGACGACGCCCGAGCGCTCCGAGAACAGGCCGCCGAGCGCCGCGAACGCCAGGGGCGTCGCGTAGCGGAGCATGGCGGCGAAGAGCGCCGACCAGACGACGACGCTCTCGAGCTTGCCGACGCTCGACTGCAGCGCGAGGATCCCGAGCGCGATCCCGAACAGCCCGGAGGCTAGCGCGAAGCCCCCGTAGCGGAAGTCCCGCCGCGCCAGCGCGACCGCGCCCAGCGTCATCGCCGCGAGCCCGATCGCGATGCTCGGCCCGATCGAGCGCACCATCACCGGAGGGAGGGCGATCCAGGCCGCGACGAGTCCGAGCAGGATGCCCGCCCAGGCGATCGCGCGCGTGCCCCGCGGGAGACGCGCGAGCAGCCGCCGGCCGAGACCCGGACGCTCCGGTGCCGACGCGGTCACGGGGCTCTCGCTCGGCACGCCGGTCATGCCGGGGCCGCCGGCTCGGGGGTCGGGGCCGTGCTCTTCGGTGGGCGGCGGCGGAGCTTGGCCATGATGGTCAGCACGATCACGTCGGCGCCGACGAAGAGCACCACGAGCCCCTGGATCAGGACCGTGAGGTTGGACGCCAGCTCGGGCTGGAAGACCTCGGGGTCGAGGTTGCGCGTCGAGGTGCCGTTCACGAGCGCCCCGAAGAGGAGCGCCGACAGCCCGACCCCGACTGCGGTGTTGCGGCCGAGGAGCGCGACGGCGATGCCGATGAACCCGATCGTCGTGGTCTGGATGTCGCTCGTGGAGAGCCGGAACTGCCAGCCGAGGATGTCGAGCGCGCCCGCGAGCCCCGCGAAGCACCCCGAGATCGCCATCGCCAGGAAGTAGTTGCGCGGGACGTTGATGCCCCCGTAGCGGGCAGCCTCCGGGTTGAAGCCGACCGCCCGCACGCTGTAGCCGAGCGTCGTCCGGTTGAGCAGGAAGTGGTAGACGACGAGCGCGGCGAGCGCGACGAAGATCCCGATCGACAGGCCCTGCAGGAGCGGGTCCCCCCAGAAGACGGGCAGCTTCGCGCCCTCGACGATGTCGTTCGAGATCGGCACCGACTCCTGGAGGTCGTTCTGGAGCGGACCGCCGAGGCCGAAGAGGAACTGCCCGACCCAGATCGCGATCCAGTTGAGCATGATCGTCGAGATCACCTCGTGCGCGCCGACGGTCGCCTTGAGGAGCCCCGCGATCCCCGCCCACAGCGCGCCGGCGAGCGTCGCCACGACCACCGCGAAGAGGATGTGCAGGAACGGGTCGAGGCCGTCGAACGAGGAGCCGATCCACACGGCGAAGATCGCGCCGACGAGGTACTGGCCCTGGCCGCCGATGTTGAACATGCCGCAGCGGAAGGCGAAGGCCACGGCGAGGCCGGTGAGGATGAGGGGCGTCGTGTAGAGGAGCGTGAGCTGGAGGTTGTAGCTCGCCGTCAGCCGATCGTCCCCGGTGACCCACGGGAGCAGCCAGTTGAGGCCCGAGCCCTCGAAGATCGCCTGATAGGTCGTGAGCGGGTTCTTGCCGGTCGTGATCAGGACGACGATCCCGCCGATGAAGAAGGCGAGCAGAGCCGTCAGCACCGGGGCGAGGAGACCGCCCGCCTTCTGCGCGACGCCGTAGCGCTCGACCCAGCTCAGGTCCTCACGCACCTGGGGGCCCATGCCGCCGGGGTCGCCGGGGGCCCCGCGCTGCGCGTCGGAGGGCCGGTTCGGGTCGAGCCCGTCGCTCACGCGGCCTCCCGCCGCGCGCCGCCGCCGGTCATCGCCACGCCGAGCTCCTCCTCGGTCGCGCTCGGCGGGAACTCGCCCACGATCTCGCCCTCGTACATCACGAGGATGCGGTCGGAGAGCGAGAGGATCTCCTCGAGCTCGAGCGAGACGAGCAGGATGCCCCGCCCCTCGCTGCGCTCCTCGACGAGGCGGCGGTGGACGTACTCGATCGCCCCCACGTCGAGCCCTCGTGTGGGCTGCGCCGCGATCAGCACCTTCGGGTCGCGGTCGATCTCACGGGCGAGGATCACCTTCTGCTGGTTGCCGCCCGACAGCGCGCCCGCTGGCGTCTTCGCGTCGCCCCCGCGCACGTCGAAGTCGTCGATCAGCCGTCGTGCGGACTGGACGAGCGTGCGCGGGAAGAGCCAGCCGTAGCGCGACCGAGGCGGCTTGCGGAAGTCGTGCAGCGCGATGTTCTCCGCGATGGAGAACTCGAGCACCAGCCCCCGTCGCTGCCGATCCTCGGGGATGTGGCCGAGACCCGAGTCGTTGTGCTCGCGTGCGCTCGTCTCCGTCACGTCGACGCCGGCGACCCGGACGGTGCCCGACGCGACGCTCCGCAGCCCGGTGAGCGCGTCGATCAGCTCGGTCTGGCCGTTGCCGTCGATCCCCGCGATCCCGACGATCTCGCCGCTGCGCACGTCGAAGCTGACGCCCTTGACCTTCTCCAGCCCACGCTCGTCGATCACGCGCAGGTCCTCGACCGTGAGCAGGGGCTCCCCCGGCGTCGACGGGCCCTTCTCGATGTCGAGCACGACCTCGCGGCCCACCATCAGCGTCGCGAGGCCCCGCTCGGTCGCACCGGCCGCGGGGAGCGTCTCGATCAGCTTCCCGCGTCGGAGCACCGTGATGCGGTCGGCGATCTGGAGCACCTCGTTCAGCTTGTGGCTGATGAAGATGACGGACTTCCCCTGCGCCGTGAGGCTCTCGATGATCGCGAACAGCTCCTGCGCCTCCTGCGGCGTGAGCACGGCGGTCGGCTCGTCCAGCACGAGGATGTCCGCGCCGCGGTACAGCGCCTTGAGGATCTCGACGCGCTGCTGCTGACCGACGGAGATGTCCTCGATGCGCGCGTGCGGATCCACCGCGAGCCCGAAGCGCTCCGAGATCTCGCGCACGTTGAGCTCGGCCGCGCGCTGGTCGAGGAGCACCCCCTTCGTGCGCGGCTCCACGGCGAGCACGATGTTCTCGGCGACGGTCATCACCGGGATGAGCATGAAGTGCTGGTGCACCATCCCGACGCCGTGGTCGATCGCCGCGCGCGGCGAGCCGAGCCGCACCGGCGTCCCCTTGATCACGATCTCGCCCTCGTCCGGGTGGTAGAGGCCGTAGAGGCAGTTCATCAGCGTCGACTTCCCTGCGCCGTTCTCGCCGAGCAGGGCGTGCACCTCGCCGAGCCGCAGGTCGATCGAGACGTCGTCGTTGGCGACGATGCCCGGGAAGCGCTTCGTCACGTGTCGCATCTCCAGCACGACGGGCTGGTCGTTCACGGCCATCGGGCGGGGATTCTACGCAGTGGCGCGGCCGCCGTCGGCGAAGGGGCCCCGAGACGACGGAGGGGCGGGCCTCACGGCCCGCCCCTCCGTCGCACAGAAGCGGTCGGGTGCTACTTGACCGGCGGGGTGATCTTGCCCGCCGCGATCTGCTTCGCGAACGAGTTCAGCCGCGCGATCAGGGCGAGGCGCTGAGGCGCCTTCACGCTGACCTGACCGAAGCCGACCCCGCCGTTCTTGACGGTGAAGACGCCGTCCTTGCCACCGACGAACGCGTCCTCGGTGACCTGACGGATCGTGGTGAAGACGGCAAGATCGACCTTCTTCGTCGCGCTCGTGAGGATGTGCGTGCCGAGGAAGGCCTGGTCGTTGTCCACGCCGATCCCCCAGACGCCCGCCTCCTTGGCCGCCTGCAGAGCACCGAGGCCACAGAGGCCGGCCGCTGCGAACACGACCTTCGAGCCCGCCGCGATCTGGTTGATCGCGATCTCCTTGCACTTCGCCTGGTCGACGAAGTCCTCCGAGTAGCCCGAGAGGACGTTCGTGTTGCGGAAGATCTTCTTCGCGCCCGCCTTGTAGCCAGCGAGGAACGCGACGACGGCCGGGACGGCCTGGCCGCCGACCGAGCTCACGAGCGCGCCCTTGGCGACGCTGGCAGCAGCCACGCCGGCCAGGTAGCCCGCCTCGGCCTCCTTGAAGATCAGACCGCGGGCGTTCTTCGGCTTGCCCTTGAGCGCGACCCACGGGAAGTCGATGATCGCGAAGTTCGTCTTCGGGAACCGCTTGGCCACCGCGGCCAGCGCGTCGCCCATCAGGAAGCCGTTGGCGATCACGAGGTCGTAGCCCTGACGGGCCGGGGTCGACAGGTTCGGGATGTAGTCCGCGGCCGACTTCGAGATGAAGACCCGACCCTGGACGCCGAGCTGGGTCTTCGCCTGTGCGAGCCCCTTGGCCGCGAGCGCGTTGAAGCCCTTGTCATTGAGGCCGCCGACGTCGGTCACGACCGCGACCTTGATCGTCGCCTGGCTCTTGGCCGGCTTCGCAGAGCCGACCGAGACGACGGTCAGCGCGAGCGCGGCGACGAGCGCGAGCGCGCCCATGACCATCCATTTCCGCATTGCCACATGCCCTCCTTAAGGACGTGGTTCTCTGGCTCTCCCGCCAGTCAGACGCGGCGGCGGAGCCGAAGTTGGGATTCGTGTCGGCGGGATCGTATAGCGCGCGGCGGGCGCTGTCGTGCGGACCGACTACTGATCCACGCCGATCACGCTCGCGAGCTGGTGCTCCTCGAGCAGGACGCGCCGCGGCTTGGAGCCCTCGTACCCGGAGATGATCCCGCGCCGCTCCAGCATGTCGATCAGCCGACCCGCGCGCGTGTAGCCCACGCGGAGCCGGCGCTGGAGCAGCGAGACCGATGCGGTCTGGGTCTGGACCACGATCTCGATCGCCTTGTCGAGCAGCGGATCCTCGTCGGGATCGAAGTCGACGTCGTCGTCGCCGTCATCGCTCGGCGCCGACTCGGGCATCTCGAGCAGCGTCTCGCCGCGCTGCTGGCCGCGCTGGGCGCGGCACTGCTCGACGACCAGCGCGACCTCCTCCTCTGCGACGTACGCGCCCTGGACGCGCTGCAGCCGCGAGGTGCCGAGCGGCTTGAAGAGCATGTCGCCCTGACCGAGCAGGCTCTCCGCGCCCGCGCCGTCGAGGATCACGCGGGAATCGGTCTGGCTCGAGACGGCGAACGCGATCCGGCTCGGCACGTTCGCCTTGATCATCCCGGTGATGACGTCCACCGAGGGGCGCTGCGTCGCGAGCACGAGGTGGATCCCGACGGCGCGGGACTTCTGCGCGAGGCGGATGATCGCGTCCTCGACCGCCTGGGGCGAGACCATCATCAGGTCGGCGAGCTCGTCGATCACGACGAGCAGGTACGGCAGGGGATCCTCCCCGCGCGCCCGGAAGGTCCGGTTGGCCTCGGGCAGGTTCCGCGCCCGGATGATCGAGAGCCGCTCGTAGCGGCGCTCCATCTCGGCGACGACGTTCTGGAGGACGGCCGAGGCCTCCTTCGGGCTGGAGACGACCGGCGTGAGCAGGTGCGGGATCGACTCGTAGTAGTTCAGCTCGATCCGCTTCGGGTCGATCAGGATCATCCGCACCTCGTCCGGCGTCGCGCGCAGCAGGATCGAGGTCAGCAGCGTGTTGATGCAGCCCGACTTCCCCGAGCCCGTGGTGCCGGCGATCAGCAGGTGCGGCATGCGGGCGAGATCGGTCCAGACGGCATTGCCTGAGATGTCCTTGCCGAGCCACACCGACAGCGGGCTCGCGCTGCCCGGCAGGTCGCCGAAGATGTCACCGAGCGTGACGAGGCGCGGCGAGAGGTTCGGCACCTCGACGCCGACCGCCTGCTTCCCGGGGATCGGGGCGAGGATGCGGATCTCCGTCGTCGCGAGCGCGTAGGAGAGATCGTCCCTCAGCGCCGCGACCTTCGCGACCTTGGTGCCGGGCGCGAGCTGCAGCTCGTAGCGCACGACGCGAGGCCCGGCGATCTGTCCGACGATCTGCGCGTCGATCCCGAAGTGCGCGAGCGTCTCGATCAGCAGCTGTGCCGTCCGGGCGCTCGTGTCCGTGCCGTCGTCGCGGGTGGGCGGGCTCTGCTTGAGGACGGAGCGGTCGGGGAGCGTGTAGCCCTCGCCGTGCCCGGGGGCCCCGAAGGCGAGCTCGGCGCTCTCGGCGGTGTCGGCCTCCTCGGCCGGAGGCACGACGAGGGAGGCCGGCTCGGCGGAGGCGGGCTCGTGCGGCTGCGGAGCGGCGAGGACGTCGGGATACGCCTCGACGCCGTCGAGCGGCGCCTTCGCCGAGCGCCGCGGCGTGCCGAGCGCGGTGGCGGTGCGCGGCTCGTCGTCCTCCTCCCACTCGAGCGCGTCCAGGGTACGACGCGCGGCGGAGCCCGCCGCGAGCGACGCGCTTCGCATGACGTGCCCCGAGCGCCGGAGCAGCGCGCCGGCCGAGGCGCCCGTCAGGAGCAGGAGGCCGGCGAGCAGCGCGGCGGTGCCGACGATCAGCGCTCCCGTCTCGCCGAGCACCCGCGCGATGCCGCCGCCGAGCCACGAGCCGACCAGACCGCCGTGCTCCTCGCCGAGCACGACGAGCAACCCGACGGCGCCGACCGCGAGCCCGGTGCGGAAGGGACGGACGTCCACGAGCGAGCTGCGCACGAGGATCAGGCCGCCGACCCCGCACAGCACCGCCGGCAGCAGGAGCGCGGCGGCGCCGAGCAGCTCGTCGAGCCAGCGTCCGATCGGCTCGCCGACGACCCCGCCGTCCCAGTCGAGCCACAGGACGACGGCGAGGAAGAGACCGACGGCGACGAGCCCGAGGCCCCAGAGCTCGGGATGGGTGTGCTGCGGCCGCGGCGGCGCGGACCGCCGAGAGCCCGTCTTCGTCGCCCCTCGGCGCTTCGCGCGCGCGGGGCGCTTCCTGCTCGTCGCCATGAGCAGACCGCTTCGGCACGCGAGCCGTGTCTCCTGCGACGGCGGGTCGCCCTCCGTGCGCCGCCGCCGCGAAGCGGCTCAGCGGCCCGTTCGAGCCAGGCGCAGGCCGCCCCTCGCGATCCCAGGGCCGACGGCATGGAAGGCGGGGACGATCTCGCTCGTCACGAGGCCCGCGTCGGTGGTGAGCTCGTCGATCACGCGCCACCAGCGCTGGGCTGCCTCGGGCTGGTCGACGACGGTGAGCACGACCGGCACGTGTCGTCGGACGGCGAAGAGCCGGTCCCCGTGCGGGGCGTGGTCGCCCGAGTAGCCCCAGATGCCCCGCACCGCCGTCGCACCGGCTGCCCCCTCGAGCCGGAGCCGATGGATCAGCTCGACGTAGAGCGGATGCCTGCCGTGGCGCGTCTGCTCGCCGACGTAGACGGTCAGCTTCTGCCAGATCCCGAGCCCGCTCGGATCCGTCCCCGGAACCCCGACCGGCTCGGCGGAGACGACGCCGTCCCGCTTGCAGACCCGCACCCGCTCGAGCGTCGCGGTGGGCTCGTCGAGCTGCCCGGACAGCTCCAGGAGCGCGCCCGCGATCGGGCCGCCCGACCCGACGGCGACGACCATCACCGGCACGTCGGCGTTCCGGGAGAGGAAGCGCGCTCGTCGGCGCCGGCCCTGCCTCATGCCGTCGACCCCGAGGACGACGGTGGCGCCGGCCACCCCGTGGCGCTGCAGGACGTCCACCGCCCAGGCGTGCGCGGCGCGCGCACCGACCCTGTCCTGTCGGCCCAGGTACAGGGTCAGCTTCGTCGCGTCGCGGAGGTCCTCGGGGAGCTGCGCGGCCCGTCCGAGCTCGGTCACGACCCGAGCGCGCTCCAGTGTGACCAGGCCCTCGGTCACGACGGCCCGCACCTCCCCGAGCAGCGCCAGGATGCGCTCGGGCGCGTCCACGGCGACGGACACGAGGGGCAGATCCTCCGACAGCGTCAGCATCCGCTGCGTGTGCAGCTGGTGCTTGATCCCGAACCCCTCCGTCGCGCGAACGAGCATCGCCGTTTGCAGTCCGTGCCGCTGGTAGAGGTCGATCAGCACGTCCGACGTGAGACGGCCGTTCTGCCGGTCGCGTTCGCCGAAGTACACGGCGAGCCTCAGGCAGTCGGAGGTCACAGGCTCGCTCCGAGCCCCCAGCCGACACCCGCCGCGGTCAGGCCGAGCACGAGGCTGCCGACGACGTTGGCGAGCGCGAGCCCCCCCTCGCCGTCCTCGGCGAGACGCTCGGTCTCGAGCATCCACGTGGAGAACGTCGTGAACGACCCGAGGGCGGCAGTGCCGACGAGCAGCATCGCGCTGTCCGTGACGTCCAGGCCAACGAGGAGCCCGAGCAGGAACGAGCCGAGCAGGTTGACGGTCAGCGTCCCGAGCGGGAGCTCGCTGTCGAGGCGCCGCTGCACGAAGCCGTCGAGCACGAACCGCAGCACCGCACCGAGACCGCCCAGCAGCGCCACGCAGCTCCAGGTCACGAGCGCGCTCATCGAGGTGACACCCGGCGCACGACGGCCGTCGTCAGGTACACAACGAGCAGGCCGACCGTCACGCTCACCGCCGGGTAGGCGATGGCGAGGAGCGCGTGGCCGTTGCGAGCGAGCGTGAGCACCTCGACCTGCAGGGTGGCGAACGTCGTCAGCGCCCCGCACAGCCCGGCGCCGACGAACGGGCGCGGATACGTCGAGGGAGGCAGCCGCTCTTGCAGGCGCGTCACGAGGTACCCGAGGAGCGCCGTGCCGGCCACGTTCGCCGCGAACGTCGCCCACGGCCAGCCGTTCCCGGTGGCGGGGCTCAGCTGCTCGAGCCCGGCACGGACGAGCGCTCCCACCGCTCCGCCGACGAGGATCGCGGCAAGCAGTCGCTCCCGCTCTCGTGGGCGCAGCCTGGCGACGGGGGGAGCGGACGGCGAGGACACGACGCTCATCGCCGTCGCACCGTAGCCACAGGGCCCGACGAGCCGGCCACGGCGGGTCGAGCGTCGGGATCGGAAGGGCGACCTGCCCGGGCGCGTGCTACCCGAAGGACGCCGAGCCGGCCCGCTGGGTCGCCTCGACGATGAGCCGCTCCGCCTCGGCGCGGTTGCCGAAGCCTCGCGTCTCGGTCTTCTTCTCCTCGAGATCCTTGTAGACCTGGAAGAAGTGCTCGATCTCGTTGCGGAGCTCGGGCGGGATGTCGTGCACGTCGTGGAGGCGCATCCACGCCGGGTCGCGCAGCGGCACGCAGAGGATCTTCTCGTCCGGCCCCTTCTCGTCGGTCATGTGGAACACGCCGACCACCCGTGCCCGGATCCGACAGCCGGGGAACGTCGGCTCGCCGACCAGGCAGAGCGCGTCCAGGGGGTCGCCGTCCTCGCCGAGGGTGCCTTCGACGAAGCCGTAGTCCGCCGGGTAGCTCATCGACGTGAACAGCCGGCGGTCGAGGACGATGTGGCCGGTGTCGGCGTCCACCTCGTACTTGTTCCGCGATCCGGAGGGCACCTCGACGAAGACGGTCACGTGGTCGCTCATGCCTCCACCGTAGACGGCGGAGCGGAAGCGCGCGCGTGCACCGGGCGCGAGACGCTACCCGAGGCGCGCGATCCGCTCGAGCAGCAGGTCGAAGAACCCCTCGGTGTCGAGGTCGACGCCGACGTGGACGTTCGGAGGCCGGTCGGTGCGGTGCCACAGGTCGACGACCGTGCGCCCTCGGCACAGCTCCGACTCGAGCTCGACCTCGACGTTCCGCAGCCGCGTCTCGACGAGCCCGGGGCGCACGACCTGCGCGAGCGCGACCGCGTCGTGGATCGGCGCGCCGTCCCAGCCGTAGGTCTCGCGGTGGTAGACGGTGAAGAAGTCGACGAGCTCGGCGACGAACGTCCCGATCCGCCCGGTCGCGCGGAACCGCTCCTGCAGCGCGGGCGATGTCACCGCCCTGTGCGTCACGTCGAGTCCGACCATCGTCACCTCGACCCCCGCGTGCAGCACCTGCTGCGCAGCCTCCGGATCGGCCCAGACGTTGAACTCCGCAGCAGGGGTCATGTTGCCCTCGGCGATCGCGCCGCCCATCAGGACGATGTGGCCCAGGCCGGCCGGGCCGTGCCGCTCCAGGTAGCGGGCGACGTTCGTGAGCGGGCCCGTCGGGACGAGGGTCACCGGCGCAGCAGCCCGCGCGACGAGAGAGGCGATCAGGTCGACCGCGCCGACCGAGACGGGCTGCGTGGTCGGAGGTGGGAGCACGGGGCCGTCGAGACCGCTCTCGCCGTGCACGTGCGCTGCGACCGTCAGCGGCCGGGTGAGCGGCCGGTCGGCTCCCGCCGCGACGGGCACGTCGGTGCGATCCACCAGCTCGAGCACACGCAGCGCGTTCTCGGTCGTCTTGCGGAGCGTCTGGTTGCCGAACGTCGTCGTCACGCCGAGCAGCTCGACCTCCGGGCTCGCGAGCGCCAGCAGCAGCGCGATCGCGTCGTCGTGCCCGGGATCGCAGTCGAGGATCACGGGCACCGGCGCGGGCATCGGCGGCAGCCTACGCCCCCAGGGCGAGGATCGCGTCGATCTCCGCGGCGGTCGGGAGCGACGGCTGGGCGCCCGGCCGGGATGCCGCGATCGCTCCCGCTGCGCAGGCCCGCTCCAGGGCCTCCTGCTGCTCCCGGCCCTCGAGCAGGGAGACGAGCAGGCACGCCGTGAAGGCGTCTCCGGCGGCCGTGCCGTCCACGACCTCCACCTCCGGGGGAGTGGCGCGCGCCACCTCCCGCTCGCCCTCGAGGAGCACCGCGCCCTCTGCACCGAGCGTGAGGGCGACGAGGCCGTCCCGCCGCGTCAGTGCCGCGAGCTCGTGGCGGTTGACGACGGTGAGGTCGGCGTCGACCGCGATCGGTCGCGCCGGCGCAGCGTTGAGGCAGAAGACCCCACTGCACTCCTCCCAGGCGGCGATCACCGCCTCGTCGGGCACCTCGAGCTGGCAGAGGACGGCGTCGTGCGGTGGCAGCCCCACGACACCGAGGTCCGCGTTGGCGCCCGGCACGACCGCGATGGTGGTCTCGCCCGCGGCGTCCACCTCGATCAGCGCGACCCCGGTGGGCGCGTCCGCTTCGGAGAGCTCGAGCGTGACGCCAGCCTCTCGCAGGCCTGCCAGGGCCTCGTCTCCGAAGGGGTCGCGCCCCACCGAGGCGATCATCGTCACGTCGGCACCGAGCCGTGCGCACGCGACCGCCTGGTTCGCGCCCTTGCCGCCCGGGTATCGAGCGAGCATCCCACCGGAGACGGTCTCGCCCGGGGCAGGGAGCCGTGCGACGCGCACGACGAGATCGAGGTTCACCGATCCGACGACGACGACTCGCGGCGCCACGGCGCCATCCTACGGCCAGGGCCCGTCGCGATCCCCCGCACCGGGGGCGGCCGCGCACGCACGCATGCCGCATCGATGCGCACGGGCAGCGCCTGGGCTGCGGGGGAAGGATGCTGCGGTCGGTGCTACGCGGCCAGCGCGCGCAGGTCGACGACGGTCGAGGCGAACAGCGTGTCACGCAGGTCGAACAGGCCCGCCCAGAGCGACGAGCGATCGGGAGCCGCCTCCATGCGAGCCGCGTCGTCGAGGCTCTGCAGCGCGCGCACGAGCACCGCGAGCTCGAGGTAGACCGCTGCCACGCGGTTCGGACACGCGTGAACCCCGGCACGGTCGAGCACGGGCCGCCACTCGACCAGCTCTCCCGCCCCGGGCCCTCCGTACCACGAGCTTCCCTCTGCCCGCTCGGGCTCCAGCTCGAGCAGGTACGTGGAGAGCGGCGGCTCCAGACCGGCCAGCGCGGTCTCGACGCGCTCCGCGGCGCGGCGGAGCGCCGCCTCCCGTCCGCCTGGCGTCGCGGGCACCGCGTCGCCGCGACTCCAGCGCTCGAGCAGCCGGCAGAAGGACAGAGACGCCGCCTCGCACGCGCGCAGCTGCGCGGTCAGGCGCCGCGTGGTCGTGTCGCTCCGGCCATGGAGCTCGATCACGTCGGCCCAGCCGTCCACCGGCTAGACCTCGATCACGACGGGGAGGATCATCGGCCGGCGGCGCGTGCGGTCGTACACGTACTGGCCGATCCCGTCGTGGATGTGCTCCTGCACGAGCTTGACCTCCGTGACCCCCGACTGGGCCAGCCCGGCCACGATCCGGTCGGCTTCCTCGCGGAGCTCGTCGACCAGCTCGTCGTCCTCGCCGACCCCGCGTGCGATCACCTCCGGCGGTGCGATCTCGCCGCCGTCGGACAGCGCGATGGTCGTGACGACGATCAGCACCCCGTCCTCCGACAGATGACGGCGGTCGCGCAGCGCGACGTCCTCGACGTCACCGACGCCGAGCCCGTCGACGAACGTGACACCGGCCTCGATCCGATCGACGAGGCGCGCTCCGTGCTCGCGCGTCAGCTCGACGACCGAGCCGTTGTCGGCCATCACGATCGCGTCGTCCGGCACCCCGGCCTCGCGCGCGAGCTGTGCGTGCGCGGCCTGCATCCGGTACTCGCCGTGGATCGGCATCACGGCCCGCGGACGGACGAGCGAGAGCAGCGTGCGCAGCTCCTCCGAGCACGCATGCCCGGAGACGTGGACCGTGGCGATCTCCTCGTACAGCACCTCGGCCCCGGCCCGGGTGAGCCGGTTGATCGAGTCGTGCACGCGGAGCTCGTTGCCGGGCACCGGCTTCGCGGAGATGATCACCGTGTCGCCGCGCTCGACCGTCACGTTCTGGTGGTCGCCGTAGGCGATCCGCGTCAGCGCCGACATCGGCTCGCCCTGACTCCCGGTGCACAGCACGATCACCTCGTCCGGAGGCAGGCTCATCGCCTCCTTCGGCGAGACGATCGCCTCTTCCGGCAGATCGACGTAGCCCAGGCTGCGGGCGATGTTGACGTTCTTGCGCATGGAGCGCCCGACGACCGCGACCTTGCGACCGTTCTCGATCGCGACCTCGGCGGCCTGCTGCACCCGATGGATGTTGGACGCGAACGAGGCGACGACGATCCTCCCACGGCGGAGGGGGATGATCTGACGGAACGCCTCCCCGACGAGACGCTCGGAGCCGGTCATCCCCGGTCGCTCTGCGTTGGTCGAGTCGCCGCAGAGGAGGTCGATCCCCTCGTTCCCGAGCTCGGCGAGGCGGCCCACATCGGTCTTGAGCCCGTCGACCGGGGTGTGGTCGAGCTTCCAGTCGCCCGTGTGGAGGACCCGCCCGGCGGGCGTGTCGAGCACGACGGCGACCGCGTCGGGGATCGAGTGCGCCATGCGGACGAACGAGACCTGGAAGCGCCCGAGCGCCACCGGAGGCGCGGTCGGGTCGGCCTCGGTGAGGGTCGTCCTGGCGCCGAGCCCGTGCTCGTCGAGCTTCGACTTGACGAGCGCGAGCGTCAGCCGCGTGGCGATCACCTCCCCGACCTCCACCTCGCGCAGCACGTACGGCAGCGCGCCGACGTGGTCCTCGTGTCCGTGCGTGAGCACGACCGCGCGCACCGTGCGGTCGTAGAGGTACGAGAAGTCGGGCAGGACGAGATCGACGCCGAGGTGCTCGTCTCGCGGAAACGCCAGTCCGGCGTCGACGAGGACGAGCTCGTCGCCCAGCTCGTAGACCGTCATGTTCTTCCCGACCTCGCCGAGCCCGCCGAGCGGGATGATCCGGAGCGCGTCGCTCATCGCACCGGAGTGTAGTGACGGGCCCGGCAGGGCCTCCGCCGAGCCGTAGCGGGCGGTGCGGCGACGCTACCGGGTGGACGCGGCCGGCTGGAGCAGCCCGAGTCGCTCGAGGCAACGACGGATCGCCAGGGTCTCGGCCTCGTCGGCCGGGACCAGCGGGAGGCGCAGCCCGCCCACCTCGTGTCCCAGCAGCTGGAGCGCACGCTTGATCGCGATCGGGTTGGTCGTCACCCGGAGCAGGTCGATCGCCGGACGCAGCTCCGCGTCGAGCGCCTCCGCGCCCGCATGGTCGTCGGCACGGAACAGCTCGACCATCCGCTTGACGCGGGGGCCGACCACGTGCGTGTGGACGCAGATCCCGCCCACGCCTCCCAGCCGGAGGAACGGAAGGATCAGGTCGTCGTCGCCTGCGTACAGGTCGAGCCCGCAGGCGACGACGTTCCGGGCCTGCGCCTCCTCGTCGGTGGGCTGCGCTGCCTGCTTGACCGCGCGGACGTTGTCGATCTCCGCGAGGCGGTGGATCGTCGCCGGCTCGATGTTGACCACGCACCGGCCGGGGATGTTGTAGACGATCACCGGTCGGTCGGTGGCGGCCGCCACCGCCTCGAAGTGGGCGACGATCCCGCGCTGCGGCGGCTTGTTGTAGTACGGCGTCACGACGAGGACGCCGTCCACGCCGAGCGCGTGCGCCCGCTCGGTGAGGTGCACCGAGTGCGCCGTGTCGTACGTCCCCGTGCCGGCGACGACGGTGGCGCGCTCACCGACCTCGTCGAGCGCCGCCTCGAACAGCGACAGGCGCTCCGCGTCCGACAGCGTCGGCGCCTCGCCGGTCGTGCCCGCGACGACGAGGCCGTCCGAGCCCTGGTCGACGAGATGCCGTGCGAGCGAGCGGAACGCCGCCAGGTCAACGGCCCCCTCCTCCGTGAGCGGCGTGGCGATCGCAGTCAGCACCTCGCCGAGCATGCGGTCGATCCTAACGAGCCGGCCGCGCTGTGGGACGATGTGGAGACCAGTCGTCGACCGGAAGGGGACAGTTCGGTGATCAAGGAGTTCAGAGACTTCCTGCTCCGTGGCAACGTCGTCGACCTCGCGGTCGCCTTCGTCATGGGCGTCGCGTTCGGAGCGGTCGTCAACTCGCTCGTCGACAACCTGCTGATGCCCGTGATCGCCATGATCATCGGCAAGCCGGACTTCTCGGACCTCACGTTCACGCTCAACGACGCCGTGTTCCGCTACGGCGCGTTCCTCACCGACGTGATCTCGTTCGTCGCGATCGCGGGAGCGGTGTTCTTCTTCGTCGTCAAGCCGATGAGCGCGCTCGACGCGCGGCTGCGGACGCAGGAGGAGCCGGCACCGACGAACGAGGAGCGCATGGTCGAGCTGCTCGAGCGGATCGCGGCGAAGTAGCTCAGGCGCCGCCGCCCACGGCGGCCGCGAAGGCGTCGGCCGTGGCCTGGTCGACGAGCACGAACCGCGCCTCCTGGATCCGCGGGAGACGCGCGAGCGCCTCGCGGACGGCGGCCACCGCGACCGGCGCGGCCTGCTCCAGCGGATACCCGTAGATCCCTGTCGACAGCGCCGGCAGGCCGACGGTGCGCGCCCCGAGCTCGGTCGCGACCTCGAGCGAGCGCCGGTACGCGGACGCCAGCAGCCCCGGCTCCCCCACTCCGCCCCCACGCCACACCGGTCCGACGGCGTGGATCACCCAGCGCGCGGGAAGTCGGCCCGCGCCGGTCGCCTTGGCATCGCCGGTCGCGCAACCGCCGAGCCGAGCGCACTCCGCGAAGATCTCGTCGCCTCCGGCGCGCCGGATCGCGCCGCACAGGCCACCCCCCGGTGCGAGCCGCTCGTTCGCCGCGTTCACGATCGCGTCGACCGGCTGGGTCGTGAGGTCGCCGACGACGACCGTGATCACAGGAGCGCGTCGAGCCCGATGGTGAGCCCCGCCGGCAGCCCGCGCACGGCCTCGAGGGCGCGCAGCACGCCCGGGACGAAGGCCTCGCGCGACGTCGTGTCGTGCCGGATCGTGAGCGTCTCCCCGGGCCCTCCCAGGATCACCTCCTGGTGCGCGACGAGCCCGGGCAGGCGGACCGAGTGGATCGGCACGTCGCCCTCCATGCGCGCCGCCGTCGCCCTCGCCGTGCCCGATGGCGCGTCGACCTTCGTCTCGTGGTGCAGCTCGACGATCTCGGCTCGCGGAAGCACGCGCGAGGCCTCTGCGGCGAAGCGCATCATGAGGACCGCGCCCGGGGCGAAGTTCGAGGCGTGGAAGCAGGGGACGCCGGCCGCGCGGGCCCGCTCGGCGAGGGCGTCGGCGTCGAAGCCCGTCGTCCCGATCACGACGGGAACGCCCGCGCCGAGGCACGCGTCGACGTTCGCGTCGACCGCGGACGGCGTCGTGAAGTCGACTGCGACGTCGCAGCCGCCGGGCCCGTGCTGTCGTCCGTCGACCACGTCGTGACCGGCGTGGAGCAGTGCGGGGACGAGCACGGCGCCGACCTTCCCGGTCGCACCGAAGACGCAGATCCTCATGCGGCCTCCGCGACGGGAGCGAGGTGCGCCAGCGCCGCCGTGAAGCGCTTCTCGCTGGGGCCGATCCCCGCTGCAGACAGCCGAGCCGGGTCGAAGAGCTCGCGGGCGAGGCCCACGACGTCCTCCTCGGTGACCGCCCGGATGCGTCGCACCGTCTCGCGCAGAGGGACGAGCTCGGTGTCGGTCACCAGCGCTCGTCCGAGCCTCGTCATGCGGCTCGAGGTGCTCTCCTGGGCGAGCAGGAGCCGACCCTCGATCGACTCCTGCGCCCGCACGAGCTCGCCGAGGCGCAGCCGGCCTGCGGCGACGCTCGCGAGCTCGTCGCGGACCACGCGCATGCACTCGACCAGGTTCTCCTCGCGCGTGCCGAGCGAGATCCCCACGTGCCCTGTCTCCTGGAAGTGCGAGGCGAAGCTGTAGACGCTGTAGGCCATCCCGCGCCGCTCGCGGATCTCCTGGAAGAGCCGCGACGACGACGAGCCGCCCAGCAGCGTGTCGAGCACCCAGCCTGCGTAGCGGCGCGGGTCGTCGCGGGCGACCCCCGGGCCCGAGAGGACGACGTGGTACTGCTCGGTGGGCCGGCGGAGGAAGCGCACGCTCGGGCCGGGAGGACGTCGGAGGAGCGCCCGCCGGAGCG
>CAZUVW010000026.1:0-21052 GCA_964623875.1 uncultured Gaiellales bacterium | reverse complement strand
GGTTAGCTCTTAGCCTAGCGGAAACCCGCGGTAGAAGAGACCGTCTCCGATCTTAAGCTGCGGCCAGGCTCCCGGCTCCTATCGCTCGACGACGTCGAGCGAGACGCGGTCGGAGAGGGCGCAGACCGCCTCGACGATCGCGCGCGTCTCGGCGCCCGGGTCGATCATGCCCCCGCCGGCGGCGAGGAGCGCGACGGAGGCCGAAGTCGGCCCGAGCTCGAGCCGGACGGCCACGTCGCGCTCGAGGCCGGCGAGGGCGTCACCGATCGCGGCGACGTCGCGCTCGGAGAGCGCCGTCACGCCGACAGCGACGCGACCTTGTCGCGCAGGTACGCGAGATAGGGGTCCGCGTCGATCGCGGGCGAGCCCGTCAGCCGCTCGAGCGTCTCCTTCGGCGTCAGCTTCCGACCGAGCGCGTACAGGTGGTCGCGCAGCCAGCTCGAGAGCGTCAGCAGGTCGCCCGCGGCGAGCTGGTCGTCGAGGTCGGGCAGCGCGTCGCGGACGACCTGCCACAGCTGCAGCGAGATGACGTTTCCGAGCGCATACGTCGGGAAGTAGCCGATCCCGCCCCCCGACCAGTGGACGTCCTGCAGCACGCCGTCACCGTCGCGGGGAACCTCGACGCCGAGCAGCTCCTTCATGCGCGCGTTCCAGATCTCGGGCAGGTCGGCGAGGTCGACCGTGCCCTCGACCATCTCCTGCTCGAGCTCGAAGCGGAGGATGATGTGGAGCGAGTAGGTCGTCTCGTCGGCGTCGACCCGGATCAGGCCCGGCTCGGCGCGGTTGATCGCGCGGACGAAGGCGTCGAGGCCCACCCCGCCGAGCGCGGCAGGGAACGCCTCCTGGAGCGGCCCGTACCAGTGCTCCCAGAACGGGCGGCTCCGGCCGACGAGGTTCTCCCACGTCCGGCTCTGCGACTCGTTGATGCCGAGCGACGGAGCGCCTTGGAGCGGAGAGCGGAGCAGCGAGTCCGCGATCCCGTGCGCGTACAGGCCGTGTCCCGCCTCGTGCAGCGTCGACCAGAGCGACTCGAGGTCGTCGGAGCGGTAGCGGGTCGTCAGCCTGACGTCGCGGTTGGAGAACGACGTGCAGAAGGGATGAGCCGTCGGGTCGAGGCGCCAGGCACCCTCTGCGAGGCCGATCGTCGCGAGCACGCGCTCGGCGAAGCGGCGTTGGGCGTCGATCGGGAACTCGCCGTGCAGGAACGACGCGTCGACAGCGGGCGCCTCCGCGACGAGCGCGGTGAGCGCCGGCCGGAGGACGGCGAACACCTCGCGCACCTCCTCGGTGCGCATGCCGGGCTCGTAGTCGTCGAGCAGCGGCGTGTAGGGGCTGTCGTCCCAGTCGAAGCACTCGACGTACCGTCGCTTCAGCTCGACGTTGCGGCGCAGGTAGGGGAGGAAGGACGCGAAGTCGTCGTTCCGACGGGCCTCGACCCATGCGTGGTGACCGCTCGCGGCCGCACGGGTCATCTCCTCCTGGAGCTCCGCCGGGACGCGGCGATCCTTCTCCCAGTCGCGTCGTGTGACGCGGATCAGGCTCGCGTCGTCGCTGTCGTAGGGCAGCGACTGCTCGAGCGGGGCCAGCCGGTCGAGGAGGCGTCCGATCTCCGGGTCGATGAAGCGCTCGTGCGCGATGCGCCCGAGGGTCGCGAGCTGGTCGGCACGGGCCTCGGTGCCGAGCGGGGGCATCGAGACGCGCTGCTCCCAGCCCAGCACGCCCGCGGCGCGCGAGAGATCGGCGATCTCGGCGAGCCGGATCCTGAGCTCCCGCAGCGCGGCGTCCACGACCGCAGACTAGTCACGCGGTGCTGGCAGCGCCCCGGCGCGCTACCCCGTGGGTCGCCTGCGGCCAGGCACTAGGATCGGACGGATGGCTGACGTGCTCGTGATCGGGGACACCGTGCGGTCGCCCGAGCTGCGGCACGAGGTGCCGCTGCTCGTCCCCGACCCGTTCCTGTACGCCGAGGTCGACGGCGAGCGTCACGTGGTCGTCGGCTCGATGGAGGCGGATCGGATCGCCGGCGCCGTGCCGGGGGCGACCGTGCACGTGCCGGAGCAGCTCGGCTCCGACGAGCTGCTCGCGAGCGGCATGCCCCTCGACGAGATCCCGCTCGAGCTGTCGGTGCGCGCGTGCGCCACGCTCGGGCTGCGCGCCGCGCGCGTGCCGCGCTGGTTCCCCGCCGCGTACCTCGACCGGCTGCGGGCGGCGGGGTTGGAGCTGACCGTCGACCAGCCGCTCTTCGACGCCCGGCGGCGCGTGAAGAGCGAGGCCGAGCTCGTCGGCATCCGACGTGCGCAGAGGGCGGCCGAGGCGGGGCTGGCGGCCGGCGTCGAGCTCCTCCGCTCGGCCCGGGCCGACGGCGGCGAGCTCCGGCTCGACGGGGAGCCGCTCACCGTCGAGCGTGTCAAGGCGGTGGTCGCGGCGCGGTTCGAGGAGCTCGGCTGCACCTCGGACGACTTCGTCGTCGCTCCCGCCGGGCAGGGCGCCGTCGGTCACCATCTCGGAGAGGGGCCGATCGCGCCGAACGTGCCCGTCGTCTTCGACCTCTGGCCGCGCGACCGCGCCACCGCCTGCTTCGCGGACATGACGCGAACGGTGTCGGTCGGCGACCCAGGCGACGAGGTGCGCGCCTGGCATCGGCTCACGCGCGAGGCGCTCGAGGCGGTCCGGGGCCGCGTCCGCGCCGGCGCCGCCTGCCAGGCGCTCTTCGACGCGGCATGTGACGTCTACGAGGCAGCCGGCTACCCGACCCAGCGCACCAAGCGCCCGGGCGAGGTGCTCCTCGACGGCTTCTTCCACGGGCTCGGCCACGGGGTCGGTCTCGAGGTGCACGAGCCGCCCTACCTCACCCGCCTCCCCTACGGCGAGCTCGTCGCCGGCGACGTGATCACGCTCGAGCCCGGCCTCTACCGCCGGGGGGTCGGCGGCGTGCGCCTCGAGGATGTCGTGCTCGTCACCGACGACGGCTGCGAGACCCTGACCGACGCGTCCTACGATCTGGAGGTCTGACCACGATGAGCGACCAGGCGATCGACACCCTCTCCAACGAGGTGCGACGCTTCCCGCCGTCACCGGAGTTCGCCGCGGCGGCCAACGCCCAGCCGGAGATCTACGACGAGGACTTCGAGGAGCTGTGGGCGCGCTGCGCTCGCGAGCGCGTGTCGTGGTTCGCCCCGTTCGAGCAGGTGCTCGAGTGGGAGCTCCCTAACGCGCGCTGGTTCACCGGTGGCACCCTCAACGTCGCCTACAACTGCGTCGACCGTCACGTCGAGGCCGGGCTCGCCGACCGCGTCGCCTACCACTGGGAGGGCGAGCCCGGCGACGTCCGCACGCTCACCTACGGCGACCTCCAACGCGAGGTCGTCCGCTTCGCAAACGCGCTCAAGGAGCTCGGCGTCGGGAAGGGCACGCACGTCGCGATCTACATGGGGATGATCCCGGAGCTGGCGATCGCGATGCTCGCGTGCACGCGCCTCGGAGCGCCGCACACCGTCGTGTTCGGCGGGTTCTCGGCCGACGCGCTCTCCGATCGCATGACCGACTTCGGCGCAGAGGTGCTCCTGACCCAGGACGAGGCGTGGCGCCGAGGGGGCCGCGTGCACCTGAAAGCGACCGCAGACGAGGCGATGACGGCCTCACCGAGCGTGCGCCAGTGCCTCGTGGTGCGCCGGACCGGCGGCGACGTGCCGATGACGGCCGGTCGTGACCGCTGGCTCCACGAGCTCGACGTCTCCGACGATCCCTCGACGTGCCCGTGCGAGCCGATGGACAGCGAGGACCTGCTCTTCCTGATGTACACGTCGGGCACGACCGCGAAGCCGAAGGGGATCGTGCACACGACGGGGGGCTACCTCGTCGGGGCCGCCACCACCCACCACTACGTCTTCGACCTCAAGCCTGCGACCGACGTCTTCTGGTGCGCCGCCGACATCGGCTGGATCACGGGGCACAGCTACATCGTGTACGGCCCGCTGTGCAACGGCGCGACCTCGGTGATGTACGAGGGCACGCCGGACTTCCCCGACAAGGACCGCTGGTGGGCGATCGCCGAGCGCTACGGCGTCACGATCCTCTACACGGCGCCGACGGCCATCCGGGCGCACATGAAGTGGGGTCCGGAGCACGCCGAGCGCCACGATCTCTCACGGCTCCGCCTGCTCGGCACCGTCGGCGAGCCGATCAACCCCGAGGCGTGGATGTGGTACCACCGGCACATCGGGGGCGAGCGCTGCCCGATCGTCGACACCTGGTGGCAGACGGAGACGGGGATGATCCTCATCACGCCGCTGCCGGGCGTGACCACGACGAAGCCGGGCTCGGCGACGCGTCCCTTCCCCGGCGTCTCGGCGGCCGTCGTCAACGAGGCGGGCGAGCGGGTCACGCAGGGCGGGGGGTATCTCGTCCTCGACCGACCCTGGCCCGCGATGACCCGTGGGATCTACGGCGACGAAGCCCGCTTCCGCGCGACCTACTGGGAGCGGTTCCCGGGGCTCTACTTCGCGGGCGACGGGGCCCGGATCGACGCCGACGGCGACTTCTGGCTGCTCGGGCGCGTCGACGACGTGATGAACGTCTCCGGTCACCGCATCTCGACGATCGAGGTCGAGTCGGCGCTCGTCGATCATCCCAGCGTCGCCGAGGCTGCGGTCTGCGGTCGGGCGGACGCGATCACGGGACAGGCGATCGTCGCGTTCGTGACGCTGAAGGGCGGTGAGGAGGGCTCGCTCGAACGGCTGGAGGAGCTGCGCAACCACGTCGCCGCGAAGATCGGCCCGATCGCCAAGCCGGCGAACGTCGTCTTCACCCCCGAGCTGCCGAAGACCCGGTCGGGGAAGATCATGCGCCGGTTGCTCCGCGACGTCGCGGAGAACCGCCCGCTGGGCGACACGACCACGCTCGCCGACCCGGCCGTCGTCCACGAGCTCGCGGACCGCGCGACGGAGCCGGTCGCGGACTGACTGCTTGCTTGCTCCGGGGAATCCGCGGAAGCGGATTCCCCTCCGCAGGTGACCCGCGCCTGCGGCGCGGGAGATCCCTGAAGTGGCCCGCTGCCGGGGGCAGCGGCCAGGTGCCGCCGGTGGCGGCCACTGGCTGTTGCTTGCTCCGGGGAATCCGCGGAAGCGGATTCCCCTCCGCAGGTGACCCGCGCCTGCGGCGCGGGAGATCCCTGAAGTGCCTGCTGCCGGGGGCAGCGGCCAGGTGTCGTCAGCTGCCACGCTTGACTGCGTGCGCTATCTACGCTATCAATGATGACGTGACCGACGATCTCCGGCCTTTCACCGTCCCCTTGCCTCCCGGCTTCCCGCCGCCGCACGGGGATCACGTCGTCTTCATCCAGGGCGAGGCTCCCGGGGACGGGCCGCGGGAGCACGAGGACATCATGCTCCGGCGGGTTCCGCGGGAGACGGCCATGCGGTTCCGCGCGGCCGCCGGCGGCCGAGGCATGACGCACGCGCAGTACCTCGCCGCGCTCGTCGACCTCCACGGGCAGCTCCGCGCGCGCGCCGATGCCGGCGACGACGCTGCGCGCGAGCTGCTGGACGCGCTCGGGCTCCAGACCGTCGCGGTGTAGCTCGCCTGCCGCGCAGCCCTACGCCAGCAGGTCTTCGAAGCGCGCCGGATCGTCGAACGGGCCGATCAGCGCCAGCCGGAGCTCGCCGCCGAGGAGGTCCTGGGCGACCCGCTGCACGTCGTCGGCGGTCACCGCGTCGAGTCCCGCGAGCACCTCCTCGGGCTCCGTGGCGCGGCCCTCCAGCACCTCCCGGCGCAGCCCGAACATGATCGTCGCGTGGGGGCTCTCGAGGCCGAGCACGAACCGGCCCTTCGCGAACGCCCGGGCCTTCTCGAGCTCGTCGGCCGGGACGGGCTCGTTCGCCGCCTGGCGCAGCTCGTGCGCGACCGTCGTCACGGCGTCGTCGATCCGGGTGATGTCCACACCCGCCTGCGCGGCGATGGTGCCCGCGTCCGCGTAGGAGCTGTTGCCGCAGAAGACGTAATACGCCAGGCCGCGCCGCTCCCGGACCTCGGTGAACAGGCGCGACGACATGCCGCCGCCGAGCACCGTGGCGAGCAGCTGCACGACGTAGCGGTCGGGATGCCCGGTCGGGTACGAGGGCGCGCCGAGCACGATGTGCGCCTGGTCCGACTGCTTCGTGTGGATCCGGACGGTCGAGCCGTTGGTGACGGGGACGAGTGGGTCGGGGGCACCGGTGGGCTCGGCGGCGATGTCCCCGAGCAGCTCCTCGAGCCGTTCGTGGAGGTCGTCGCCGATGCGACCGCCGAGTCCGACGACGGTGCGCTCCGGTCGGTACCAGCGCCCGAGGTAGTCGAGGAACGTCTCACGCGTCGCTGCGCGCACGGTCTCCTCCGTCCCGATGATGTCCCAGCCGAGGGGCTGGTCGCCGTACGCGTGCCGGTCCCAGACGTTGCCGACGTAGCTGCGCGGCGTGTCGGCGTACATGTTCATCTCCTCGACGATCACGCCCTTCTCGCGCTCGATCTCGTCCGCGTCGAAGCGCGAGTTGCGCAGCATGTCGACGAGCACGTCGAGCGCGACGTCGCGCGTCTCCGCAGCGCACTTGACGTAGTAGGCGGTCACCTCCTTGCCGGTGAACGCGTTGAACTCGCCACCGATGCCGTCGATCTCGGTCGCGATGTCGCGCGCCGTCGGACGCCGCTCCGTGCCCTTGAAGAACATGTGCTCCGCGAAGTGGGCGATCCCGTTCTCCTCGCGGCGCTCGTAGCGCGACCCGGCCGCGAACATGACGAAGCACGCGACGGACTGGGCGCTGGGCATCGGCGCGGTGAGGACACGCGTGCCGTTCGATAGGGTGGTGCGCTCGAAGGTCGGCATCGGGCCATCGTAGCCGCGTGCCTGCGGGGCGCCGCCGAGGCTGCAGTCGTACCGCGACGTGGCGCGAGGAGGTACCGTCGCCGCCGTGATCCTCGACCATGCCATCGCCGTCTGTCGGGCCGTGGTGGAGCGGGCCGACGGCCCCGTCTCCGTCGTCGTCGCCGACGAGCACGGTGAGATCGTCGCGGCCCAGCGCATGGACGGCGCCGCGCTCGACACCTTCGAGAACGCCAGGCGGAAGGCCTACACCGCCGCCCGCAGCGACGCGACCACCACCCGGGCGCTGGCCGCGAAGGTCAGCGGTGCCCCGACCGAGCTGGCGAGCTTCGACCCGCAGTTCTCCTTCTTCCTCGGCGGCGTCGCGATCGCCGTCGACGGCCGGCGGGTGGGCGCCGTCGGCGTGAGCGGGCTCCCGGGGGAGGTCGACGAGGCGCTCGCGCTCGCGGCGATCGACGCCGCGGGTCTCGCGCCCGCGGCGGGATAGCCGGCCGGACGTCGCGACGGTCTCGCGCTCAGGCGCGCGAGCGCGCGCGCCAGGCGGCGAGGAGCTCGCGCTCGCGGTCGGGGGCGAGCCCGACGCCCTCGACAGGGTCGGCGTGCTCGAGCGTCCCGCGAACGGTCTCCGCGATCGGCCGGGGAACGAGCCCTGCGTCGTGCGCCCGCGTCGTGGCGACGTCCATGAAGTGGCGCCAGTCCTCCTGCTGCTCGTCCACCCACACCGGGAGCTCCATCCACGCGCCGACCCCCTGCTCCACGAGGAACGCGGGCTCGACCGCCTCGAGCACGACCTCGACCCCCGTGATCGACCGGGCGGCCGACAGCACGTCCGCGAACGAGAACGAGCACGTCGCGTTGAACGTGCCCGCGACGTGACCCTCTGCGCAGCGAACCAGCCAGGCGCCGAGGTCGCGCACGTCGACGGCCTGCACCTGGCGGTCGAGCGGAGCCGGAACGAGCACCTGGCCGCCCCGGGCGATGCGGTGAGGCCAGTACGTGAACCGACCGGTCGGGTCGTGCGGGCCGACGATCAGCCCGGCACGGACGTGGGTCGCCGCTCCGGGGAAGACGGCCTCGACCACCGTCTCGCACCGGGCCTTGAGGGCTCCGTAGTCGGCCTGCACGTCCTCGGACGACGGATCGGCGAGCATCGCGACCGGCGCCGTCTCGTCCACGGGGGACGCGAAGGAGGCGTACACGGAGATGCTCGACACGAACACGTAGTGCTCGACCGCGTCACGCAGCAGCTCCGCCCCGGCGGCGACGATCCGCGGGACGTAGCCGGAGGTGTCCACGACCGCGTCGAAGGCGCGGCCCTCGAGCGCCTCGAGCCCGCCGTCCCGATCGCCGCGGAGGCTCTCGACCTCGGGCCAGGCGGATGCGTCCGTGCCCGACCGGTTGAACGTCGTGACGTCGTGCCCGCGCGCCAGCGCCTCGGCGAGCACGGCCCGACCGAGGAACCTCGGTCCGCCGAGGAGGAGCAGCCTCACCGCAGCTCGGCGATCCCCGCGAGCAGTCGGTCGACCTCCTCGGCCGTGTTGTAGTGGACGATGCCCGCCCGCACGGCGCCGTCCTCCTCGTCCAGACCGAGGCGCCGGATCGTCTCGAGCGCGTAGTAGTTGCCCCACCACACCGCGACGTCCCGCTGTGCGAGGTGCTCGGCGACTGCGCGAGCGGTGCGGCCCTCGACCGAGAAGCAGAAGGTGGGCACGCGGCCCTCCATCGTGGGCAGCCCGTGGAGCCGCACGCCGTCCGGCAGGCCGTCGAGGAAGCGCTGCCCGAGCGCGCGCTCGTGTGCGGTGATCGCCTCCCAGCCGAGCTCGTCGAGGTAGTCGACGGCGGCGACGAACCCGGCGAGCAGCTCGTGCTGACACGTGCCGAGCTCGAAGCGGTGCCCGACCGGCTCGTCGGCGGCGGGACGGACCTTGTAGGGGCGCCAGCTGCGCAGCAGATCCTCGCGACCGAACGCGAGTCCCATGTGCGGCCCGAAGAACTTGTACGGCGAGCAGAGGAGCACGTCGACTCCCCAGGCGGCGACGTCGATCCGACCGTGCGGCCCGAAGTGCACCGCGTCCGCCCACGCGAGCGCGCCGACGCCGTGCGCGAGCTCCACGATCGCCCGGACGTCCGGCGCCGTGCCGACCGAGTTCGCTGCCACGGGGAAGGCGACGACACGGGTTCGATCGCACAGCTGGGCCTCGAGGCTGCCCAGGTCGAGGGAGAGGTCGTCGTGGACGTCGACGAACCGCACGACGATCCCGAGATCGCGCTCGAGGTGGAGCCACGGCGCGACGTTCGCGTCGTGGTCGAGCCTCGTGACCAGCACCTCGTCGTCGGGGCGGAGCTCCCGACCGAGAGCGCGAGTGAGCAGGAAGTTGAGGGCGGTCATGCTCTGGCCGAACGCGACCTCGCCGGGATCGCAGCCGAGGAGCGCGCCCGCCTTCTCGTGGGCGCGGTCGACGAGCGCTGTCGTGCGCGCGGAGGTCTCGTACGGGGCGCCGACGTTGGCGTTGTCGTGGCGAAGGTAGTCGGCGACGGCGTCGATCACGCTGTCCGGGCACTGCGTTCCGCCAGGCCCGTCGAAGAACGCGAGGGGCCGCTGGAGCGCGGTGTAGCGGCGCCGGACCGCGGCGACGTCGAGCAGCGTCGCGCTCATGCCCGCCTCGTGCCGTTGACGGTCCAGCGGTACGTCGGCGTCGCGGTCAGCGACGCCCCCACGAAGCAGTCGCGCTCTGCCTTCGCAAGGAGCGCCGCGAGCGCCTCGTCGTCCGGGAGGGGATCGAGCACGAGGTCGAGCTCCACGTCGATCTCGACGAAGGCGAACCGCCCGTCCTCCTCGCGCCGTGTGACTGTCCCGCGCGCGCGGCCCGACGACTCGACTGCGACCCTCGCACGGTCCGCGTGGTAGCGCAGGCTCGTGAGCACGCAGCGGCAGAGCCCCGCGAGGAGAAGGTGCTCTGGCGTCCACTCGGAGCGCTCGGCCCCGGGCAGGGGTGAGCCGCCGCGGTCGCCGGTCGCGTTCC
Source organism: uncultured Gaiellales bacterium (assembly GCA_964623875.1). Lineage (GTDB taxonomy): Bacteria > Actinomycetota > Thermoleophilia > Gaiellales > Gaiellaceae > Gaiella. The sequence continues at coordinate 11,176 of CAZUVW010000026.1, read as the reverse complement.
AGCGCTCGTCGACCTCGACGGCGAACGCGAACACGCGGGGGCGGGAGCTCATCTCGGGGCCAGCCTAGACGAGCGCTCACCTCACGGGTCGTCCGCTGGAGCAGGGCGGGAGTCCGTCCGGCTCCTCGCCTACGGTTGTCGCTCGATGCAGCGGTTGCGGCCGTTGAGCGAGCAGGAGTGCTACCTGCGCTGCTACGGGTGGACGGGAACCGACGACGTGCGGGTGATTCGCGACCTCCCGGCCGCCGCGGCGGCCGCTGCGGATGCGGTGCTCACCGAGCGGATCCGCCTCGCCTTCGAGGCGCGGCTCGCCGAGCGTGAGGCCGAGGCGGCCTGACCTGGGCGAGACGCCGAGCGCCGTCCCCGACGTCCTCGCGCCCGGCCTCGACGTCGTGTTCTGCGGGATCAACCCCGGGCGCTGGTCGGACGCGGCGGCAGCGCACTTCGCGAACCCGCGCAACGACTTCTGGCGCCTCCTGCAGGCGGCCGGGTTCACGTCGAGGCTGCTCGACCCCTCGGAGCAGCGCTCGCTGCTCTCGTTCGGCATCGGCGTGACGAACGCGGCCTACCGCACGACCGCCGGGTCGGGTGACCTGCGCCGATCCGACTTCGCGGGGGCCGCGGAACGGCTCGAGCGCCTGGCGGTCGAGCTGCGGCCGCGGGTGATCGCCTTCGTCGGCAAGGAGGCGTATCGAGGGACGTTCGGCAGGCGGCCCGAGCACGGGCTCCAGGATCAGCGGCTCGGCGACACCCCGCTCTTCGTCCTCCCCTCGACCTCCCCCGCGAACGCCGCCGTCCCGTGGGAGGAGCGACTGCGGTGGTTCGTCGAGCTCAGGCGGCTGGTCGAGTGAGCCCGACACGAGTGCCGTTGCCAGGCCGCAGCCCTCGTCGCCACGAGGACGGCGGTGACTATGCGATCGCGCCGGCATACCTCGCGAGGACGTCGTCCCAGCCCGTGTCGTAGCCGGTCCGCATGGCCTCGCCGTCCGCGACCCTCTCGAACCCGCGATGCTCGACGTCCACCCTGGTGCCGCCCTCTGCTGCGGTGAAGCGCACCTCGAGCTCGGTGCCGAGCCGCTCCGGGTTGACCTGCCAGGCGATCACGAGCCGATGTGGCGGCTCCCAGGTCAGCACCGTCGCCCACGTCGCTCGTGCACCGCTGGTCGCGATCTCGTACACGGTGCCTCCCACGTGCTCCTCCCAGACGATCCGCTCGACCTCGCCGGGGCTCAAGGCGTGCGTCTCGACGGGCCACCAGGTGCCGATCTCGCGCGTGAAGACGGTGAAGGCCCGCTCGGGATCGCAGGCCACCGTGCGCATCTTGACGATCGGCGCCAGGGCGGCGTCGTGTCTCGTCTCGGTCATCTCGTGCTCCTCTCCCGCTCGACCGTCTCCTGATAGCGGTCGAGCGCGTCGTCCCAGAAGGCGTCGAGCCAGGCGCGCATCTCGGCGATCCCGCGCTGGTCGACGGCATAGACGTTGCGGGTGCCCTCGCGGCGGAACGTCACGAGCCCCGCCCGAAGCAGGATCTGCAGGTGCTGGGAGACCGCGGGGCGGCTGACGGGCAGGCGTCCCGCCAGCTCGCCCACCGCCGCGGGTCGGCCGCGCAGCAGCTCGAGCACGCGCCGTCGTGTGGGATCGGCGAGCGCGTCGATGGGGTTTGCGTAAGCATTCACTTACGGTTAGTGTGCACTAACCATCTGCAGAATGCAAGTGCCCGAGCGGCATCCGGCCTGCGGGACGTGGCCGAGCTCCGATCCGGTGCCAGACACCGTCGGCTGTCAAGGGCGCACCTGTGCCGGATGTGTGCCGATCGCTCCCCGGGCTTCGGGGCTACCCGCGCCAGTGGTTCGTGAGCGGCGTGCGCCAGTCGCGGCCGAACGCCCGAGGGCGGAGCTTCACCCCCGGCGGTGCCTGGCGGCGCTTGTACTCGGCCCGGTCGACGAGACCCAGCGTGCGGTCGACGACGTCGGCGTCGAAGGCGGCGAGCAGCTCCTCCCGCGACCGGTCGAGCTCGACGTACTCCTCGAGCACGCGATCGAGCACGTCGTACGGGGGCAGCGACTGGTCGTCACGCTGATCGGCACGGAGCTCGGCGGTCGGCGGTCGGTCGATCGTCGTCTCGGGGATCAGCTCGCGTCCGGCGCGGTCGTTCAGGTGCCGCGCCAGCCGGAAGACGTCCGTCTTGAACACGTCCTTGAGCAGCGCGAACCCACCCGCCATGTCGCCGTAGAGCGTCGCATAGCCGACCGCCATCTCCGACTTGTTGCCGGTCGTGACCACGAGCCAGCCCTCGGCGTTCGAGAGCGTCATGAGGATCGTGCCGCGCGCGCGCGCCTGGAGGTTCTCGGCGGCGATGCCTTCCACGCCGCCGAGGGCCTCGTGGAAGGCCTCCACCACGGACTCGATCGCGATCTCGCGGAAGTCGACGCCGAGGTTCTCGCTCACCTCGCGGGCGTCGTCGCGGGTCTCGGGCGAGGAGAAGCGCGAGGGCATCGAGACGGTGTGGACGTGCTCTGCGCCGAGCGCGTCGACGCAGATCGCCGCGGTCACCGCCGAGTCGATCCCGCCCGAGATGCCGAGGACGACGTCCGAGAAGCCGTTCTTGCGCACGTAGTCGCGCAGCCCGAGGCCGAGGCCGAGCCGGATCTGCTCGAGCTCGACGGCGAAGGGCACGACCTGGGCGGCGCGTGCGTCGGTCGAGGGCACGGCGGGCGGTCCGAGGTCGAGCACCGTCGCCTCCGGGGCGCGCGTCCGCGACCGCTCGAGCTCCCGTCGGCGGACGTCCTTGAGCCTCCGTCCGATCGCTTCGAGCGGGTCGACGTCGACGACGAGCAGCGCCTCCTCGAAGCCGGGCGCCCGCGCCAGCACCTCGCCCTCGTCGTCGAGCACCACCGAGTGACCGTCGAAGACGAGCTCGTCCTGCCCGCCGACGAGGTTGCAGAACGCGAGGTACGCGGCGTTGTCGCGCGCGCGCGTGACGAGCATCTCCTCGCGATCCTCGGCCTTGCCGACGTGGAACGGCGACGCGGAGGCGTTCAGCAGGAGCTGGGCGCCGGCGAGGGCGAGGTCGGTGGCGGGCGGGCCGGGCTGCCAGACGTCCTCGCAGATGGTCGGGCCGATCAGCGCCTCTCCGAGCCTGAGGAGCAGCAGCTCTCGGCCCTCGGCGAAGTAGCGGTGCTCGTCGAACACCCCGTAGTTCGGGAGGAAGTGCTTGCGGTAGACCCCGCGCACGGCACCGTCGACGCAGACGGCGAGGGCGTTCGCGAGATCGCGGTCGAAGAGCGGGCAGCCGACGAGCGCGGTGACGCCGACGCAGCGTCGCGCGATCTCGTCGAGCGCCTCGGCCGACGCCCGGACGAAGCCGGGTCGGAGCAGCAGGTCCTCGGGCGGGTACCCCGTGACCGCGAGCTCCGGCAGGAGGACGAGGTCCGCGCCCGCCCGGCGGCCCTCGTCCACGGCACCGGCGATCCGCTCGACGTTCCCGTCGAGGTCGCCGACGACGACGTTGATCTGCGCGAGAGCGAGACGCACCACGGGACCCGTCTGCCACTCTACCCCCGTGCTGCCGACGCTCACGATCGCCCGGCGCTTCCGCGGGCCCATAGACTCGGCCAACGGCGGCTACGCAGCGGGGCTGCTGGCCGGCGTGCTCGGCGGCGCGGTCGAGGTGACGCTGCGTCTGCCGCCGCCCCTGGAACGCCCCCTCGTCGTCCGGGAGGAGGGCGAGGCGGTCCTGCTGCTCGACGAGGACAGGACGGTGGCGGAGGCACGACCGGCGGATCCCGCCGTCGTGCCGCCCGCCGCACCGAGCTGGGACGAGGCGGCGGCGCTCGCCCACGGCGACCCCGAGGGCTGGGGGAGCCCTGCCTTCGCAGAGTGCTTCGTCTGCGGTGTTCGAGGCGACGGGTCGGGGCTCGACGTCCACGCGCGCCGGGTGCCCGGTCGCGGGCTCGTCGCGGCCGCCTGGGAGGCGCGCGAGGTGGCACCCGAGATCGTCTGGGCGGCGATCGACTGCCCCGGCGCGTACGCCGTCGGAGACCCCGGTCGCGGCGAGCCGCTGCTGGCCCGCATCACGGCGCGCATCGATCGTCTCCCGACGGAGGGCGAGCGCTGCGTCGTGATCGGCTGGGCGCTCGGCGTCGAGGGTCGGAAGCTCCACGCCGCGACGGCGCTCGTCGGCGAGGACGGTCACGCGCTCGCGGTGTCACGCCAGCTCTGGATCGAGCCGCGCGCGGTGATCTCGACGCCGCCTCGGCGCTCGGGGCGCTGAGGCACGTCCGGCGCTCGCGTACGCGCCGTCGAGCTACGCCGCCGTGTTGCGCGGCGTGAGCGCGACGAGCAGGCCTCCGTCCTCGTCGTACGCAGGGAACAGGTCGAGCGTGACCGGGCGCTCGATCCCGGCTCGCGTGCGGAGGGTCGACGGCTTCCCGAGCTGCCGCACGCCCCACTCGCGCACCGTCGTGACGGCGGACGCATCGGAGAGGCCGAGCGCGCCGACGAGCTCACGCCCCATGAGATCGGCGTCGCGGAACCCGGTCAGCTCGAACACGTTCCTGCCCACGGCCAGCACCCGGGTCTCCGCGTCGCAGACGACGAAGCCGGTCGCCGGTGCCGGGTAGTAGTCCTCGAGCAGCTGGAAGAGGAAGCCGAAGCCGCAGCTGCGGCACTGGGCAGCCTGGGTCGAGAACCCCTCGAGCCCGTCGTTGTCGATCGACCGCTCGCGGCAGTTCGGGCAGATGAAGACGGGCACGCCCTGATCGTAGGCGCGGCGCCCCGACTCGCGGCTCACTCTCCCGCCCGACGCAGGCGGAGCATCAGGAGATCGCGCTCCGCGATCTCCGCCGCGCGCGACGGGAGCGTCTCCCAGTCGTCGTTGCGGGCATGGAGATACCGTCCGCTGAGCGCGTCGAGCGACCCCTCGGCGATGCGCGCGACGAGCGCGGCCGTGAGCTCCGGGGGCGACCAGGCGTCGTCCGGGACGCTCTCGAACAGTCCCTCCGTCATCGTCGTCCGCACCATCCCCGGGCTGATCGCGAACGCGCGCACGCCGTGGGCGCCGGCCTCTGCGGCGATCGCCTCGACGAACCGGACGAGCGCCGCCTTGCTGGCGGCGTAGGCCGAGATCGGCGGCAGGAACCCGTCGCCGAGCGGGATGAACGCCGCGTTGCTCGCGACCGCGACGATCCGGCCTGCGCCGCGCTCGACCATGCGCGGGAGCACGGCATGGGCGCAGAGGAACGGGCCGCGGAGGTTGACGTCGACCACGCGCCACCAGTCGTCGGGCTCCTGCTCCCAGAACGGAGCCACCGGGCCTGCGAGCCCGGCGTTGGCGACGAGCAGCTCGAGAGGGCCGAGCGTCTGCTCGACCTCGTCGACGGCGGCGCGGACCGCTGCGTCGTCGGTCACGTCCAGCCGGATCGCGTGGCCGTCGATCGCGCGCGCGACCTCCTCGATCTCGGACGTCGTCCGAGCGGCGACGGCAACGCGTCGGCCGTCGGCGGCGAGGCGCTCCGCGATCGCCCGCCCGATGCCGCGACCGGCGCCGGTGACGAGCGCGACCCCGGACCCGCGGGCGTCGCCGTCGAGTCGCTCGGTCGTCACGGCCGGGAGACTAGCGACGACCCTGCTGCTCGGCGTGCGAGTCGGGTCGGCATGATCAGCGCATGCCTGCGACCTCACCGGTGCTGTGGACGCCTGCTGCCGACACCGTCGAGCGCGCCACCCTGACCGCCTTCGCCCGCTGGCTGGGTGAGACCCGCGGCCTCGATCTGCCCGACTACGGGGCGCTCTGGCGCTGGTCGGTCGAGGATCTCGAGGGATTCTGGGGCGCGCTCGCGGAGTTCTTCGAGGTTCGCTTCTCCGCGCCTCCGGAGCGGGTGCTCGGATCGCGTGCGATGCCCGGCGCGGAGTGGTTTCCAGGAGCCCGGCTCAACTACGCGGAGCACCTCCTGCGCGAGCGCGAGCCGGGCTCGGTCGCGCTTCGTCATGCATCGGAGCTGCGACCGCTCGCCGAGACGACGTGGGAGGAGCTGGAGGCGCTCTCCGCTCGCATCGCCGGCGGTCTGCGCTCGCTCGGAGTCGGGCCGGGCGACCGCGTCGCGGCGCTCCTGCCGAACCTCCCCGAGACGGTGGCCGCCTTCGTCGCGACGGCCTCGCTGGGCGCGATCTGGTCGTCGGCCGCGCCGGAGTTCGGGCCTCGCGCGATCGCGGATCGGTTCGCGCAGATCGAGCCGAAGGTGCTGCTGACCGTCGACGGCTACCGGTACGCCGGCAAGGACGTGCCCCGCCTCGATCAGCTGCGTTCGCTCCTGCGCGAGCTTCCGAGCGTGCAGCGGGTCGTCGTGCTCCCGTACCTGGAGCCGGCGCCGAGCCTGACCGCCATCCCGGGGGCGCTCACGTGGGAGGCGTTCCTCGACGGGGGGGACGAGCTCGGGCTCGCCTTCGAGCAGGTGCCGTTCGACCACCCGCTGTGGGTGCTCTACACGTCGGGCACCACGGGCCTGCCGAAGCCGATCGTCCACGGGCATGGCGGGATCCTGCTGGAGCTGCTGAAGAAGATGCGCCTCCACCTCGACCTCGTCGCGGGAGATCGCTTCTTCTGGTTCACCACCACCGGCTGGATGATGTGGAACTTCCTCGTCGGAGGCCTGCTCACCGAGGCCGAGGTCGTGCTGTACGACGGGAGCCCCGGCCACCCGCGGCCCGACCGCCTGTTCGACCTCGCCGACCAGGCGGGTGTCACGGTGCTCGGCACGTCCGCCGCCTACCTCGGCGCGTGCATGAAGGCGGATGTCCACCCGCGCGCAGGCCGTTCGCTGCGGACGCTGCGAGCCGTGGGCTCGACGGGCTCGCCCCTGGCCCCGGAGGCGTTCGACTGGGTCTAACGTGAGCTCGGCCCGGACGTCTGGCTGTTCTCCACGAGCGGAGGCACCGACCTGTGCACCGCGTTCGTCGGGGGCGTGCCCACGCTGCCCGTGCGGCGCGGCGAGCTCCAGGCGCCTTCGCTCGGCGCTCGGGTCGAGGCGTGGACCCGCGACGGGACGTCGGTGGTGGGGGAGGTCGGCGAGCTCGTGATCACGGCACCGATGCCGTCGATGCCGCTTCGTCTCTGGGGCGACGACGACGGCGCTCGCTACCGCGAGAGCTACTTCGGTCGCTGGCCGGGCATCTGGTGCCACGGCGACTGGATCGAGCTCACCGAGCACGGCGGCGCCGTGATCAGCGGACGCTCCGACGCGACGGTCAACCGCGGAGGCGTGCGGATCGGAACGGCCGAGCTGTACCGCGCGGTGCTCGCGACGGACGAGGTCGTCGACGCGCTCGCGGTGGACGTCCCGGCCGAGGGCGTCGACGGCCGGCTCCTGCTCTTCGTCGTGCTGCGGGACGAGACGACGCTCGACGACGCGCTGTCCGCACGGATCCGGGCCCGGATCCGCGCGGAGTGCTCACCGCGGCACGTTCCCGACGAGGTCGTCGCCGTGCCCGGCGTCCCCCGGACGCTGTCCGGCAAGCTGCTCGAGGTGCCCGTGAAGCGCATCCTCACGGGCACGCCCGCGGAGGACGCCGTCAGCCGTGACGCGCTCGCCGACCCGGCTGCGCTCGACTGGTTCGAGGCGTATGCAGCTCGCGACACTGCGTCGTGAGGGGTCGGTCCGGCTCGCCCGGCACCTCAGAGAGCACGGAGCGCCCAGAAGGACGCCATCCCGAGGGCGATCGCGAGCCCGAGGTTGCGCGTGCGCCACGCCACCGCACCGGAGAGCGCGACCGCCAGCAGGCGGATCTCGCCTTCGCCGCGGGAGCCGGCGATCGAGGGCGTGACCAGCGCGGCGAAGACCGCGATCGGCACGAAGTGCATGAACCTCAGCCAGAACGGAGGCAGCTCCCGGTGGAGCGCGAGCCCCGCGAACCGCGAGCCGAAGGTCACGGCGACCATCCCGGCGCACGTCAGCCAGAAGCTCATGCGACCTCCCGGACGGCGTCGTCGAGGCCGCGCTCCTCGGGGGATGGCCCACTGCGCGTCAGCCATGCCCCGAGCAGCGAGCCGGCGATGCCGGTGAGCAGGATCGCGACACCCTCCGACAGGCCGTGCGCGAGCAGCCAGGCGAGCGCCCCGGAGGCGACCGCGACGACCAGCTCGGACCGCCGTCGCACGAGCGGCACCAGCAGCGCGACGAACGCGATCGGGAAGACGAGGTCGATCCCCAGCGCGGCCGGGTCGCGAACCGCCTCGCCGAGCAGCGACCCGGCGAGCGTCGCGAGGTTCCAGGTCGCGAACAGGCTGAGCTCGGTGCCGAGCAAGAACGGGAAGGTCAGCACCCGCGAGGCGATCGTCACCCCGTAGGCCTCGTCCGTGAGGAGGAAGGCCGCCACCGGTCGCTGTCGGCGGGTGAGGGAGATCGCTCGGCCGAGCGACAGGCCGTAGAGCACGTGGCGCACGTTGAGCAGGAACGTCGTCAGCACGATCGCGAGGCCGCCGCTCCCTGCGGCGATCAGGCCCACCGCGCTGATCTGCGCGCTTCCCGCGAACACGAGCAGCGAGAGCGCCTGGGTCTCGACCACGGAGAGCCCCGCGTCGCGCGCCAGCACCGCGTAGGCGATCCCGAACGGCACCACGCCGAGCCAGAGGGGCACCATCGCGGCGAACCCGCGCCGGAAGTGCCGCTGGACGCGACGTCCGTCCATCGGACGAAGGTAGCCTGCGGGGCAGATCCCTGAAGCCTCATGGGTCGGGAGGTGCGCCGGCTGGCGCTCGGGCGGCTTTGCCGCCCTCGGTTTGTCCCGTGGGCGGCGCTCTGTGTGGCCGGAGGCCGGCTCTGCCGGGCCGGGAGGCCAGAAGCGGCTGTCCGGGCACCACGCTGAAGGAGGGGGCTCCTGGGGGAGCCATGGGTTCCCCCAGGCAGACATGGGTTCCCCCACGAAGAAACGCCCCCGGCTGCGGCTCCCGGGGGCGTTTCGGTGGGCATCCCCTCCCGGGGCGGTGATCCGGAGCTCGTGGCTCTGCGGCCCAGCCACGCTGTTCTCCGTGCCACCGCCAGGTGTCGGTCGGTGCCCGTCCACCGCGCCTGGCGTCCGGCTCGGTGCTTGGTGCACTGCACTCTAGGAGCCATGTCCCAAAAAGTCAAGTACCTCGGTCAAGTGATTTGCGCTATCATGCGGTTCACTCGATGTCTCTCCAGCCGAGGGAGCACGAATCCCCCTTCGGGGGGAGCGCGCGGGAGGAGCCAAGGGCATTGACTGAGATCCGGATGACGACCGAGACCGCCACGCGGCAGTCCGCCCGGCCGACGCCACCCGCCGGCCTCGGCGACCGCGTGCGCGCGTTGCGGATCGGACGCGGTCTCACGCAGACGGAGCTCGCCGGCGAGCGCTTCTCGAAGGAGTACATCAGCCAGATCGAGCGCGGCAAGACGCGCCCGACGAGCGAGACGATCGCCTGGCTCGCCGCGCGGCTCGAGGTCGACGCCGACTACCTCGCCCGTGGGGTCGCCGCGGACGTTCGCGACCGTGTCGAGGCGATCCTGGCGCGGGCGGAGGCGCTCTCGGAGTCGCATGCCTACGCCGAGGCCATCGAGGCCTTCAGGCTCGCCCGCGCCGAGACCGGGGCGACAGGGTCAGCCGAGCTCGAGGCGCGAGCCCTGGCCGGCGAGGGCTGGGCGCTGATGCAGGACGGCGACGTTCGCGCGGCCACGGACGTGCTGCAGGTCGCCCGGGAGCTGACCGAGCTGCCCCAGTTCTCCGACGTCGAGCGCGCCGACGTGCTCTTCCGCCTCGGCTGCTGCCGCTACAAGCTCTCGAGCATCGCCACCGCGCTCGCCCTCTTCGACGAGGCGCTCGCGCTCTCCGAGCGGTCGGGCCTCCCGTGCGACCGGCTCCGGGCCCAGATCCTCAGCTGGCGATCGCGGTGCCGCCGCAGGCAGCGCGACTTCGAGGCCGCGCGCGAGGACGCTGCGCAGGCGCTCGAGCTCGCCCAGGCGGCGAACGACCCGCGGGTCGTGGCAGGGGCGTACTTCCAGGCGTCGTTCGTGGCCGAGAAGATGGGGCACCTGATCCTGTCGCGCCAGTACGCGCAGCAGGCGCGGGCGATCTACTCGGAGCTCAACGACGATCGCAACTTGGGCCGCATCATGCTGAACCTCGGCGGCCTGCAGCTCCTGCTCGGCAAGCCCGGGCAGGCGATCGAGCAGCTGAACGCGTCGTTCGCACTCGCCGTCGAGGCCGGCTCGCAGCCGGACGCCGCCCAGGCCCTGGGAAGCCTGGCAGCGGTGCATCTCCAGCTCGGAGAGCTCGAGGCCGCGGACGAGCACGCGCGCAAGGCGCTCGAGCTCCTCGACGGTCGGGACGACTTCCTCGACGAGATCGGCCAGTCGAGCCTGGTGCTCGGCCGGTCGCTCCTGGAGCGAGGTCGTCTGGACGAGGCCGAGGAGTGGTTCAGAAGGGCCGACGCCGCGTTCGAGCAGATGGCGTCCGTCGGCCACAGGGCGGGGGCGTGGGTCGCGCTGGGGGATCTCGCGGAGCGTCGAGGAGACGCCCGTGAGGCAGCGCGCCTCTACCGGAACGCCGCAGAGGCGCTCCAGGTCGTCCGCTTCTGAGAGAGGAGGAAAGCTCATGTCTCACGCCCGGTTGCTCCTGCTGCTGGCCAACCTCGCGCTCCTCGCGGCGTTCGTCGGCAAGTTCAAGCCGAACAAGACGTTCTCGGACGGCGACTAGAGGCGCTGCGGGTCCCGACCCGGACGCGCGAGCGTCCGCCTGCGGCCCTCCAGCGCCACGGTCGTCACCTGCGTCGCCTCGGACGCGACGCACGAGACGACACTCGAGGATGTCACCCGCAGCGCCCCCGGGCACGTGCCCGGGGGCGCTGGCGACGTCTACTCCGCGTCCGCCACGACCCGCTCGCTCGGCGCCGGCCGGAGGACGCGCTCCGTGTACGAGGCGATCGCCTCGTCCATCGTCGCGCACCGGTCGAGCTCCTCCGACAGGAACCAGCGGTGCTCGAGGAGCTGGTGGTAGATCTCGGCGGGCTCGAGCTTGGCGCGCAGGTCGAGCGGGATGGCGGCCAGCGCGGGATCGTAGGCCTCGGCCAGCCAGCGGTAGGACACCACCGGATCGGGCAGGCGCGACCCGCCCTCGCGCTCGATCTGCTCGCGGAAGCCGAGCAGATCGTCGAGCAGACGGC
>CAZUVW010000025.1:13578-21353 GCA_964623875.1 uncultured Gaiellales bacterium | reverse complement strand
CCAGCACGGGGCGGCGCTCGCAGAGGCGCGTGCGCAGACGCTGTCGCTCCTCGGGCCGGTGTTCCGCGAGCGCGGCGGCGAGCTCGGGCTGGCGGATGCCGCGCTGGAGCTCGTGGGGGAGCCCGCGACCGTCGCATCGCTCGAGTCGCGGCTCGACCGCGACCTCGACCGCGGCGCGACGGGCGTCGGGCCCCACCTCGACGAGATCCGGGTGACGTCCGGCGGCCGCGACCTGCGGCCGTACGGGTCGCAAGGGGAGCAGCGCCTCGCCGTGCTCGCCCTCGTGCTCGCCGAGGCCGAGCTGATCACCTCGCACGCCGGCGTGCCGCCGCTCCTCCTGCTCGACGACGCGCTGGCCGAGCTCGACGCCGCTCGACGCAGGATCCTCAGCGCGAGGCTCGGCGTCGTCGGCCAGGCGATCGTCACGGCGACCGGCGCCGAAGCGCTGCCGCTGGCGCCGGCGCAGCTGCTGGAGGTCTCCCCCGGCGTCGTGCGGGTGGTCTGAGTGGAGCGCCTCGGCTCCGACGTCCGTGGCGCCCTGCGCGCAGCCGGCGTGCCCGACGCCGGCGTGCTGGCCGAGGTGACGCGTGCCTGGCCGTCCGCAGTCGGGCCGGCGATCGCCCGGGCCGCGTGGCCGTTGCGCATCGCCCGGGACGGCACCCTGCTCGTCGCGACCGAGTCGTCCACCTGGGCGCACGAGCTCGCCCTGCTCGAGGACGAGCTGCGGTCGCGGCTCCGCGGCGCCGTCGGCGACGAGTGCCCCGAGCGTCTCCGCTTCGCCGTCGGCCCCGTTCCCTCACCACCTGCGGACCCGCAGCGGGATGCTCCGACGCCCCCGACGGTGGCGCCCGCGGACGAGTCGCTGGCCGCCGACGTGGCATCCGCGATCGACGATCCGGAGCTCCGTTCGCTCGTCCGTCGTGCTGCCGCCGCCAGCCTCGCCGCACGGCGTTCCGACCGCGGTCTCTGATACAATGCAGGGCCCTGAGGAAATGCCTGATTTGCAGGCATTTTCTTGTTCAGGGAGCCTATGACGGAAACCGCCTACACCGGGAAGGACATCACCGTCCTCGAGGGCCTCGAGCCGGTCCGGCTGCGTCCCGGGATGTACATCGGCTCGACGGGCCCGCGTGGCCTCCACCACCTCGTGTACGAGGTCGTGGACAACGCCGTGGACGAGGCGCTCGCGGGCCACAACGAGCTCGTCGACGTCACCATCCATCCCGACGACTCGATCACCGTCAGGGACGCCGGTCGTGGCATCCCGGTCGACCTGATGGAGGAGCAGGGGCTGAGCGCGCTGACCGTCGTGCTGACGAAGCTCCACGCGGGCGGCAAGTTCGGCGGTGAGGGGTACAAGGTCTCCGGCGGCCTGCACGGCGTCGGCGTGTCGGTCGTGAACGCCCTCTCGGAGTGGCTCGTCGCCGAGGTGCGTCGCGACGGGAAGGTGCACCGCCAGGCGTTCGCCCGCGGGGTGCCGCAGGGCGACGTGGAGCTCGTCGGCGAGACGGAGGAGACGGGCACCACGATCTCGTTCCTTCCCGACGCCGAGATCTTCGACGAGACCTCGTTCACGGCTGCGACCCTCGTCCAGCGCCTGCGCGAGACTGCGTTCCTCACGCGAGGCCTGCGAATCGTGCTCCGTGACGAGCGCGCCGGCGGGAAGGTCGAGGAGTTCCACTACGAGGGCGGGATCAGCGACTTCGTCGCCTACGTCAACTCCGGCAAGGACCCCGTCCACAAGCACGTGATCGCGATCGACGGCGAGAACGACGACGGCCAGGTCGAGGTCGCGATGCAGTGGAACACGTCGTACGTGGAGTCGGTCTTCTCGTTCGCGAACAACATCAACACCACCGAAGGCGGCACGCACCTCTCCGGGTTCCGCGCAGCGCTGACCGGCACGCTCAACCGCTACGCGCGCGACAAGGGCCTGCTCAAGGAGAAGGAGGACAACCTCGAGGGCGAGGACGTCCGCGAGGGCCTCGCCGCCGTGATCTCGGTCAAGCTCCGCAACCCGCAGTTCGAGGGGCAGACGAAGACGAAGCTCGGCAACCCCCCGATCGAGAGCCTCGTGAAGCAGGTCGTCAACCAGAAGCTGGCCGAGTTCCTCGAGGAGCACCCGGCCGAGGCGCGGCAGATCATCACCAAGGCCGTGTCGGCCGCCCGTGCGCGCCAGGCGGCGCGCAAGGCCCGCGAGCTGACACGTCGCAAGAGCGCGCTCGAGAACTCTTCGCTGCCGGGCAAGCTCGCCGACTGCACGATCAAGGACCCCGAGTCGGCGGAGCTGTACATCGTCGAGGGCGACTCGGCCGGCGGCTCCGCCAAGCAGGCACGCGACCGGACGTACCAGGCGATCCTGCCGCTGCGGGGGAAGATCATCAACAGCGAGAAGAACCGGATCAACAAGGTGCTCTCGAACACCGAGATCCAGGCGATGATCACCGCGATCGGCACCGGCTTCGGCGACGAGTTCAACATCGAGGGCCTGCGCTACGGCCGCGTGATCGTGATGACCGACGCCGACGTGGACGGCGCGCACATCCGGACGCTGATCCTCACCTTCCTCTACCGGACGATGAAGGAGCTCGTCGAGCGCGGCCACGTGTACATCGCGGTGCCGCCGCTCTACCACGTGAAGCTCGGCAACCAGCAGCTCTACTTCGAGAAGGACGCGCAGCTCGAGGAGCTCCTCGTCCGCGAGCGGATCAAGTCGATGACGATCACCTCGCGCGACGGCGACGAGCAGACGCTCACGGAGGCGCGCTGGGCGCGGCTCACCCGAGCCCTGCACGAGCTGGACGCGTGGACGGCGAAGCTCACCGACGAGTACGGCTCCGCGGCGGAGTTCGTGGTCGCGCACAGGCTCGTCGAGGGCGCCACCGCGGACGGCGACGACGCCGTCGCGGCGATCGAGAGCGCGCCCGCGAACGGGCACGAGCTCGAGGTCGCCGAGCGGATCGGCGATCTCGTCCGGGTCAAGGTGGTCGAGACCGAGACGAGCACCGCGCGGTTCGTCGACCTGCCCGGCGAGCTGTTCGTCTCGCCCACGTACGGCGGCCTCCGCCGAGCCTACGAGCGCGTCGCCGAGGCCGTGGGTCTCCCGCCGTTCACGATCGCCGGCGTCAAGAAGACCACGACCGCCGACTCGTTCGGCGAGCTCCGTCACCAGGCCCTCGAGCTCGCGAAGGACGGCATCCAGATCAGCCGCTTCAAGGGACTGGGAGAGATGAACCCGGAGCAGCTCTGGGAGACGACCATGGATCCCGCCCGCCGACTCCTGCTCCAGGTCGAGGTCGACGACGCGGCTGCCGCCGACAAGCTGTTCTCCGTGCTGATGGGCGACCAGGTCGAGCCGCGCCGGGCGTTCATCGAGCAGAACGCGAAGGACGTGAAGGTCCTCGATGTCTGACCCGTGTGGGTGTGGCATCGCTGTGCGGCGGCGTCGCCGATCCGCCGCCGGAGGCCGGCTTCGCCGGCCGGGAGGCGCGCTGCCCGTCGGCCGGGTCGCCGCCGCGAAGGAGGGGGCTCGTGGGGGAACCATGGGTTCCCCCGCGCGAGAGGACGTGAAGGTCCTCGATGTCTGACGTGACGGAGCCGCTCGGCGCTGGTCGGGTCGAGCCTCGCGAGCTCGAGCTCGAGATGCGCTCGAGCTACCTCGACTACGCGATGAGCGTGATCGTGGGGCGCGCATTGCCCGACGTGCGCGACGGGCTCAAGCCGGTGCACCGGCGTGTCCTCTACGGCATGCACGAGGCCGGCATGCAGCCGAACCGGCCCTACAAGAAGTCGGCGAACGTCGTCGGGTTCGTGATGGGCAACTACCACCCGCACGGCGATCAGGCGATCTACGACACCCTCGTGAGGATGGCGCAGCCGTTCTCGCTGCGCTATCCGCTCGTCGACGGTCAGGGCAACTTCGGCTCGCTCGACGACGACCCGCCGGCGGCGATGCGCTACTGCGTCTCGGGTGACACGCGAGTTCGGACGTCGCGAGGAACGCTGCGGATCGACGAGATCCACCGGTCGATCCCCGCGAACGCCGAGCGGGAGATCGAGCTCGAGGTGCTGGACCGTCTGGGCCGGCCGGTGCGGGCCTCGAAGCTCTTCCACTCCGGCGACCACCCGACGCTGCGCATGCGCACGAGGGAGGGCTACGAGCTCACGGGCACGCACAACCATCCCGTGCTCTGCCTGGTGGAGATGCTCGGGGTGCCTCTCCTGCTCTGGAAGCTCCTGTCCGAGATCCGCCCGGGCGACCGGGTGCTCGTCTCGCGGACGCCGAGTCCCGTTGCGGATCCGCTCTCGGAGAGGGAGCGCGACCTCGCGCTTCTGCTCGGCGCCTTCGTCTCAGAAGGCTGGGTGAGCGACACACGGGCCGGCTTCAACAACGTGGACGGCGACTTCTTCGCGGCGGTGCTCGCCGCTTACGACGCCGTCGTCGGGGGGCCGCGCTACGTCTCGTCTCGCACCATCCGGTCGGGCAGCCTGCTCCACGAGCTCGACGTGCAGGATCTCGCCGCACTGCGCGTGAGCCCGTTGTCCACGCTCGCCGGGCTGCGCAGCGACGCAAAGCGCATCCCGGAGCGGGTCTGGCGCAGCGGCCAGGCGTTCAAGCGGGTCTTCCTGCAGGCGCTCTTCACCGGCGACGGCTCCTCTTCGCTCTTGCCGCGCGCGGCGATCCAGATCTCCTACTCGACCTACAGCGACGCACTCGCTCGCGACGTCCAGCTGCTGCTGCTCGAGCTCGGGGTCGTGTCGCGCCTCTGCCGGTACGCCAGGGGTGAGACGACGGTCGTCATCACGAACCGCCGAGACGCTCGGCTGTTCGCGCGGAACGTCGGCTTCCTCGGTGCCAAGCAGGCGAAGCTCGACGCCGAGCTCGCCCAAGTGCCTCGCGAGAGCCGCGCGCTCTCCCACGACCACGTGCCCTTCGTCGCCGACTACATCCGCACGGATGCAGGTGGGACGATCCGCGATCGCGAGTGGCTCCGTCGGCACAACGTCGACCGCGTCGAGAGATGGGAGCGAGGCGCCACGGCGATCATGGAGCGGATCGCCTCCGACGAGGTCAAGGCGGTCGTCGAGCCCCTCGTGACGGGCGACTACTACTACGCGGCGGTCGCAGAGGTCACGGACGCCGGCGTCCAGCCCGTCTACTCGCTGCGCGTCGACACGCCAGACCACTCGTTCCTCGCGAACGGGTTCGTGAACCACAACACGGAGTGCCGGCTCACGCGGCTCGCGACGGAGATGCTGCGCGACATCGACATGGACACGGTCGCGTTCGTCCCGAACTACGACGAGTCGCGCCGCGAGCCCGCGGTGCTGCCCTCCCGCTTCCCCAGCCTGCTCGTCAACGGCTCCGCGGGGATCGCGGTGGGGATGGCGACGAACATCCCGCCGCACCATCTCGGCGAGACCGTCGACGCGGTCGTGCAGCTGATCGACAAGCCCGACGCGAGCGTCGACGACCTGATGAAGCACGTGCATGGGCCCGACTTCCCCACCGGCGCGATCGTCGTCGGCCGCTCCGGGATCCGTGACGCCTACCGCACCGGCCGCGGCCGGATCGTGATGCGCGCTCGGGCGCACGTCGAGGAGCTGCGCGGTGGGAAGAGCGCGATCGTGATCACCGAGCTTCCCTACGGGGTCAAGAAGGGCGGCGACTCCGGGGTGATCAAGAAGATCGCCGACCTCGTCAACGACAAGGTCATCACGGAGGTCTCGGACCTCGCCGACCACTCCGACAAGAGCGGCATGCGGATCCAGGTCGAGCTGAAGCGCGACGCGATCCCGCAGGTCGCGCTCAACAAGCTCTTCAAGCACACGGCGCTGCAGTCGACGTTCGGCTACAACGCCGTCGCGCTCGTCGACGGGGTGCCGCGCACGCTCTCGCTCCTCGAGCTCGTCCGCCACTACCTCGACTACCAGCGCGAGATCGTCACGCGGCGGTCGCAGTACGAGCTGCGCCAGGCCGAGAAGCGCGCCCACATCCTGCAGGGCTACCTGATCGCGCTCGACAACCTCGACGAGGTGATCGCGCTGATCCGCGCCGCGGACGACACGGACGAGGCCCGCACCTCGCTGATGACGCGCTTCGAGCTGTCGGAGGAGCAGGCGCAGGCGATCCTCGACCTCCGGCTCCGCGCGCTCACGGGGCTCGAGCGCAAGCGCGTCGAGGACGAGTTCCGCGACCTGCAGGAGCGGATCGCGGAGCTCCGCGCGATCCTCGGCGACCCCGGTCGGGTCGACGCCCTCATCCGCGAGGAGCTGCTCGAGATCAAGCAGATCTACGGACGGGGGGACGACCGCCGCACGGAGATCGTCCACGGCGAGGACTCGCTCGAGCTCGAGGACATGATCGCCGAGGAGGACATGGTCATCGCGATCACGCGGTCGGGGTACATCAAGCGGCTCCCCGTGACCACCTACCGCGAGCAGCGCCGCGGCGGGATCGGCGTGATGGGGATGGACATGAAGGACGAGGACTACATCGAGCACCTGTTCGTCGCCTCGACGCACGACTACATCCTGTTCTTCACGACCGTGGGAAAGGTCTACCGGCTCAAGGTGCACGAGCTGCCGCTCGGCTCGCGCCAGTCGAAGGGCCGCGCGATCGTCAACCTCCTCCCGTTCCGCCAGGACGAGCACGTGCGCGCCGTGATCGCGACCCGGGACTTCAAGGAGTCGAAGTACCTCGTCTTCGCGACGAAGAAGGGCGTCGTCAAGAAGACCGAGCTCCTCGAGTACAACACGCCCCTCAAGGCGGACGGGATCATCGCGATCAAGCTGCGCGCCGACGACGAGCTGATCGGGGTGCGCCTCTCCGACGGAGACGACGACATCCTGATGGTCTCGCGCCTGGGGCAGGCTGTGCGGTTCCACGAGTCGGACGTCCGGCCGATGGGCCGCCCCGCCTCCGGCGTGGCGGGGATGAGGCTGCGCGCGAGCGACGAGGTGATCGAGGTGGACATCGCCGCAGACGACGCCGACCTCCTGGTCGTGACCGAGAACGGCTGGGGCAAGCGCACGCGCGTCGCGGAGTACCCGGTCAAGGGTCGCGGCACGATGGGGGTGAAGACCGCGCAGCTCGTCGAGGGCAAGGGCCGGCTGGCCGGTGCCCGCATCGTCCGCGACGGCTACCAGGTGATGCTCATCTCGGATGGCGGCACCGTGATCCGCACGCCGGTCGACGGCATCAAGCGGTCGGGACGGGCCACCCAGGGCGTGATCGTGATGCGGCTGCGCGAGGGCGAGCTCGTGTCGACGCTCGCGCCGGTCGCCGCAGCCGAGGACGGCGACGTGGCGGAGACGGCTGGTGAGCCCCCGGCCGGCGCCTCCGGCGAGCCGGCGGACGTCGGGGTCTGACGCTCTCTATCTGACGCTCTAGCGGCGCACGACGGCCCGGGTACGCCTGCGCGTCACTCCTTGGGCGGGTGCTGGGCTCTGCCGAGGGTCTCCAGGAACTCGATCGGGATCGGGAAGACGATCGTCGAGCTGTTCGTCGCCCCGATCTCGAGCAGGGTCTGGAGGTACCGCAGCTGCACCGTGATCGGCTCGGTCGCCATCACGGCTGCGGCGTCCTTCAGCCGCTCGGAGGCCTGGAACTCGCCCTCGGCCGAGATCACCTTCGCCCGGCGCTCGCGCTCGGCCTCGGCCTGACGCGCCATCGCGCGCTGCATGTCGGCGGGGATCTCGACGTCCTTGACCTCGACCACCGAGACCTTGATGCCCCAGGGCGAGGTCGCGGGGTCGATGATGCCCTGGAGGAT
>CAZUVW010000025.1:8978-13568 GCA_964623875.1 uncultured Gaiellales bacterium | reverse complement strand
TGATCTTGTCCCGCTCGGAGAGCAGCTCGTCGAGCTGGTGCTGGCCGAGCACGGAGCGAAGCGTGGTCTGCGCGATCTGCGAGGTGGCCACCATGTAGTTCTCCACCTGCACGATCGCTGCCTTCGGCTCGATGATCCGGAAGTACGCCACGGCGTTGACGCGCACCGGCACGTTGTCGCGCGTGATCACCTCCTGCGGAGGGACGTTGAGCGTCACGGTGCGGAGATCGACCTTCTCCATCTTGTCGATCACCGGGATCAGGAGGAAGAGACCCGGGCCCTTCGGCTCCGGCAAGAGCCGACCGAGGCGGAAGATGACGCCGCGCTCGTACTCGCGGGCGATCTTCACGGTCATGAACAGCAGGAGGATGAGCAGCAGGGCGATGACGGCGACGACGATCAGCGCGGTGTTCACTGGGCGGGCCTTTCTGTCGGGTTGCGGGATCGTACGACGAGGCCGAGCTCGGCATCGACCGCCTCCACGGTGACGTGGTCGCCTGGCCGGAGCCGGGTGCCGTCGGCGCTGCGCGCGCGCCAGAGCTCGCCGGCGAGGGTCACCCAGCCGGCGTCACGGACGACGGCCTCCTCGCCGACGAGCGTCCCGACGCCGACCGCGATCGGGTTTCGCCGCGCCTTGACGACCCGCGTGAGCGCGACCCCGAGCAGCAGCGCGAGGCTCACCGCGATCGCGATCGCGGTCCAGGACGACACCTGGTAGGCGTCGCCGGCAGGGTCGAACAGCATGAGCGCGCCGATCACGAACATCACCCCGCCGGCGACCGTCAGCGCGCCATAGCTCGGGACGAAGGCCTCGGCGACCCAGAAGGCGACTGCGAGCAGCAGCAGCAGCACGCCGGCGACCGAGACGGGGAGCACCTGCAGCCCGTACAGCCCGACGAGCAGCGAGATGGCGCCGACGGTGCCGGGGAAGATCAGACCCGGGTTCCACAGCTCGACCAGCAGGCCCACGATGCCGAGCGACAGCATCAGCGCGATGATGTTGGGGTCGATGAGCAGGTCCAGCGCCCGCTTCCACAGCGACATCTCCTCCCGCTCGATCGTCGCGCCCGCCGTCCGCAGCACGAGCCCCTTCGGCTCGACCGTGCGGCCGTCGATCTGCTCCAGCAGCGCGGGGAGCGTCTCCGCGATGTCGTCCACGAGGCCGAGCTCGAGCGCCTCGCGCGCGCCGTAGTTGGCGGCGTCGCGCACCATCGCCTCGGCGGCCTCGGCGTTGCGGCCGTGCTCGAGCGCGAGCTCGCCCACGTACGCCGCGGCGTCGTTGACGACCTTCTTGCGCAGGTCCTCCTGGAAGTCCTCGCCGGTCGCCTGGATCGGGGTGGAGGACCCGATGTTCGTCTGCGGCGACATCGCGAGCACGTCCGCCGCCATCCCGATCACCGCGCCCGCGGAGTCGGCGCTCGCGCCCTGCGGGGCGACGTAGACGATCACCGGGATCTCGAGGCCGAGCATCGTCTGGACGATCTCCCGCATCGACGAGCCGAGCCCTCCCGGTGTGTCCATCTCGATCGCCACCGCGTCCGCGGCCTCGCGCTCGGCGCGCGTCATCACGTCCTGCAGGTACTCCTGCGTGACGGGGTTGACGTCGCCGTCGAGCGTCGCGACGACCACCCGGGACGCCGCATCGGCACCGTCGGCAGGGGGCGCAGCCGGCCCGGCGAAGAGGACGATCACTCCTGCGAGCAGGGCCACGACGGTCGGAGCTGCCCGCATCTGCCGGAGATCCACGTCTGTGAGGATTCTATCAGCGTCGTCCCGCCGCTCTTGCGCGCGATCCACGGGTCCGCCACCCTGGAGCGCACCCGTGGGCACCCGTTGCAGAGCCCTTCTGGCCGTCCTCGCCGTCGTCCTGGTCGCGCCGTCGGCCGCCGCGGCGGGGGACGGGCTCGTGCAGGTCAGGAGCGTCGACCTGCCTGTCTCCGGCGCCGAGCCGCTCGTCGGCGGCATCCCGGGACGAACCTTCGACTATGTCGGCGTCCACTGGCGCGGCGCGGGCAGGGTCGAGCTCCGTGCGCGGCGCGCGGCCGGCGGCTGGGGGCCCTGGCACGCCGTGCACGTCGAGGGACGACCTGCGCCGCACGGACGGCTGCAGGGCTGGAGCCTCGGCGAGGGGCTCTGGGTCGGCCCGTCCACGCGGCTCGAAGTGCGCATCCACGGCGACGTCCGCCGCGTGCGGGCGCACTTCGTCCGGAGCCGACCGATCGCCGTCCCGCTGCGAGCGACGGCCACGGCGCGCGCTCCGGCGATCGTGAGCAGGTCCGCCTGGCGCGCCGACGAGTCGCTCCGACGCGCAGAGCCGGAGACCGCGCCCTCGCTCCGCTACGCCGTCGTGCACCACACCGCCGGGCCGAACGACTACACGCGCGCCCAGGCGCCCGCGATCGTGAGGGCGATCATGGCCTACCACGTCCAGTCGAACGGCTGGAACGACATCGGCTACAACGCGCTCGTCGACCGCTTCGGCACCGTCTACGAGGGGCGCTTCGGCGGCGTGGACGCGAACGTCGTCGGCGCCCACGCCAGGGGCTTCAACACGGGGTCGTACGGGATCGCGCTGCTGGGCGAGTTCACGACCGTCGAGCCGACGAAGGCGGCCGTCGAGGCGCTCGCCCGGACGATCGCCTGGCGGCTCGACCTCGCCCACGTCGACCCGCTCAGGTCCTTCGACGTCGTCTCCTCCGGGAGCGACCGCTTTCCGGCGGGCATCCCGGTCTTCCTCCGCGCCGTGTCCGGCCACCGGGACACCGGGTTCACCTCGTGCCCGGGCGACCGGCTCTACGCGCTCCTGCCCGCGATCGCGAGGCGCGCCGCGGCGATCGGCTTGCCGAAGCTGTACGACGTGACGCTCGAGGGCGTCTTCGGTCAGGCGCTGGCGTTCGCCGCCCGCCTCTCGGGGATCCTGCCGTGGACCGTGACGGTCACCGAGCGGACGAGCGGGACGGAGGTGGAGCGGATCAGCGGGACGGGCGCCGCAGTGGCGGCGACCTGGAACACGGCCGGCGTCGCGCCGGGCCTGTACGACTGGCGGATCGAGGCCCCCGGTGCGACCCCTGCCACCGGCTCTCTCGACACGCTGGCGGCGGGCCTGTCGCTCGCGTTCACCGGAGCCTCCGCGGATCCGGAGGTGGTGGCGCCCGGCGGCGCACCTGCGCTGCGCGCGTCCACGGTGACGTACGCGCTGAGCACGGCAGCCAACGTCTCCGCGGTCGTGCTCGACGCCGCCGGCGTCGCGGTCGCCCAGCTCGCCGCTCCTGCCTGGCGCCGCGCCGGGGAGCACACGATCGCCTTCGACGGGCTCGGGCTGCCCGACGGCGTCTACCAGGTGCGCCTGCTCGCCCGAGCGACCGGCGGACGGGAGGCCACCCGCTCGGTGACCGTCGCGGTCAGCCGGACGCTCGGCGGGGTCGAGCTGCGCAACGCCGTCGTCACGCCGAACGGCGACGGCCGGAGCGACCGTCTCGGGATCCGGCTCCTGCTCAACGGCTCCGCGACGGTGCGCGTCCGCGTCCTCCGCGAGGGGAAGTGGGTGGCGACGCCGTTCACGGGCCTGCTGACTGCGGGTCGGCGCTACCTGGAGTGGGACGCGACACGGCGAACCGGGTCGCTCCGGGAAGGCGCGTTCACGGCGGTGGTGGAGGCGACGGACGCCGTGGCCACGTCCCGGGTCGAGCTTCCGTTCGTGGCCGACTGGACGCCACCGCGGATCGCGGTCGTGTCGTCCTCGCCGCCCCGGATTCGCGTGAGCGAGGCGGCCCGCCTCGACGTGCGGCTGAACGGGATCCGCCGCCGGCTCGACGTGGACGCCGCGGGTGTGGTGGCGCTCCCCGGCGCGAGCCGGATCCGCACCCTCGTCGTGATCGCTCGCGACCCGAGCGGAAACGTCGGCGAGCTCCGCAGGAGCTGACGGGCTCGCGCCGCGCCACACGTCCGGCCGGCGGCGATAGGGTTCGCCGGATGCATCCGCCGGGACCTCGCAGCCGCCCCTACGACACGCCTCGACCCGGTGCGCGGGCGGGGGCCACGACATGATCCCCGCTGTTCCCTTCGGGCGCGACGAGATCGAGGCGATCCTCCCGCACCGCGATCCGTTCCTCCTCCTCGACGAGGTGCTCGAGCTCGAGCCCGGCCGCCGGGTCGTCGCGCGGTTCGGGGTGCGCGCCGACGCCTGGTGGTTCCCTGGGCACTTCCCGAGCCGACCCGTCATGCCGGGCGTGCTGATCGTCGAGGCGATGGCGCAGACGGGTGCGATCGCCGTGCTGGTCGAGGACGCGAACCGCGGCAAGATCGCGTTCTTCGCCGGGATCGACGACTGTCGCTTCAAGCGCGTCGTCGAGCCGGGCGACGAGCTCCTCCTGACGTGCGAGATCGACCAGGTGCGCGGGCCGATCGGCCGGGGGAAGGCCACCGCTCACGTGGGCGACGACCTCGCCGCTCGTGGCACGCTGACGTTCGCGGTGGAGCGCTGAGGCCCGGTGATCGGGTCGGCGACCACGCCCATCGGGATCACCGGGCTCGGGGTGCACGTGCCGGAGACCGTGCTCACGAACCACGACCTCGCGAAGATCGTCGACA
>CAZUVW010000025.1:0-8968 GCA_964623875.1 uncultured Gaiellales bacterium | reverse complement strand
TCCGCGATCGGACCGGGATCCGCGAGCGCCGGGTGATCGGGCCGGACGAGGCACTGACGGACATCGCTCGCCCGGCCTCGATCGCGGCGCTCGAGGACGCCGCGGTCGACCCCGAGTCGATCGACCTGCTCGTCTGCGCGACCGTGACGCCGGACATGATGTTCCCGACGAGCTCGGCCCTGCTCGCAGACGCGCTCGGCATGCCGAAGGCGGCGGCGTACGACCTGCTCGCGGGCTGCACCGGCTTCATGTACGCGATCGCCCAGGCGTACGGGATGCTGGCGTCCGGTCTCTCCCGCCGCGCGCTCGTCGTCGGGGCCGACGTGCTGTCGACGATCCTGGACTGGGAGGACCGCTCGACGCTGGTCCTGTTCGGGGACGGGGCCGGCGCCGTCGTGATGGAGCGGGTCGACCGCGGAGGCTTCCTGGGCTTCGAGCTCGGCGCGGACGGCGGCGGCGGCGTCCACCTCTGCTACCCGGGCAGCGGTTCGCGTCGGTTCGACGACCCGAAGAGCATCCTGCGGATGAACGGTCGCGAGGTGTTCAAGTTCGCGACGCGCGTGATGGTCAGCTCGGCCGCGGCGGTGCTGGCCCAGTGCGACAAGACCGTCGAGGACGTGGACGTGTACGTCCCGCATCAGGCGAACAAGCGGATCATCGACCACGCGGTCGGTAAGTTGGGGATCCCCGTGGAGAAGACGGTGATGAACCTCGAGCGATACGGCAACACCTCGTCGGGCTCGATCCCGCTCGCGCTCGCGGACGCGCGCGCGGAGGGCCGGCTCACGGAGGGCGCGCTCGTCCTGATGACGGGCATGGGGGCCGGGCTGACCTGGGGGTCGGCTCTGCTGGAATGGTCAGGTGTTCCCGCTGGACGCGGGAACACCTAGAGAGAGGCGGGAGCGATGTGCACAGCAGTGGGGTGGATCCTCCTAGGTGACCTTCCCGGAGGGAAGGGCACCTGATGGGGAAGGTGGCGTTCTGCTTCCCCGGTCAGGGGTCGCTCGAGGAGGGGATGGGGCGCGAGATCGCCGAGGCCGTGCCGGCCGCGATGGACGTCTACCGGCGTGGCAGCGACGTGACCGGGATGGATCTCGTCGGGCTCTGCTTCGACGCGCCGCTCGAGACGCTCGTGGAGACGGAGATCCAGCAGCCCACCCTGGTCGCGACGAGCCTGGCGATCCTCGCCGCGCTCGAGGCGGAGGGGCTGCGTCCGGACGTCGTCGTCGGCCACTCGGTCGGCGAGTTCGCAGCGCTGGCGGCAGTGCGCGCGATGGAGACGGACGCGGCGATCGGCCTCGTGCGGGAGCGAGGCCTCGTGATGGCGGAGGCCGCGCGGCAGCGGCCCGGGGCGATGGCCGCGATCCTCGGGCTCGAGGACGAGCAGGTCGAGACGCTCTGCCGCAAGATCCTCGGCGTCTGGCCGGCGAACTACAACTGTCCCGGTCAGATCGTCGTCTCGGGCGAGAACGACGCCGTCGACGAGTGCATCTCCCAGGCCGAGGGCCTCGGTGCCCGCCGCGCGATCAGGCTGAAGGTGTCGGGCGCCTTTCACAGCCCGCTCGTCGCCAAGGCGGCCGACGCGCTCAAGCCCGCGATCGACCGGGTGCGCTTCTCGGATCCGGTCGCCCCGTTCATGTCCACCGTCACCGCCCGGGTCGAGCCCGCGCAGCGGCTCGGCTCGCTGCTGGTCGACCAGCTCACCGCACCCGTGCGCTTCACGCAGGCGGCGACGGCGCTGGCGAAGGACGGCGTCACGACGTTCGTCGAGGTCGGGCCCGGCACCGTCCTCTCGGGCCTCGTCAAGCGGATCGACCGCTCCGTGCGCACGATCTCCGTGAACGACCTCGCCAGCCTCGAGCGTGTGAAGGAAGCGCTCGTCGCGGGATGAGCTCCGGATGAGCTTCGCCTCCCTCGAGGGGAAGACCGCGCTCGTCACCGGGGCGTCGCGGGGAATCGGGCGCGCGATCGCCGTCGAGCTCGCCCGTGGCGGCGCGAGCGTCGTCGTGGGGTACCGGACCGGGCGGGACGAGGCGGAGGCGGTGGCAGACGAGATCGGTGGCCGAGCCGTGCAGGCGGACGTCTCCGACGCGGCCTCGGCCGCCGCGCTGGTCGAATCCGCAGGCGACGTGGACGTGCTCGTCAACAACGCCGGCCTGACGCGAGACGGGCTCCTCGCGCGGATGTCCGACGAGGACTGGGACACGGTGATCCAGACCAACCTCACGTCGGTGTTCTTCACCTGTCGCGCAGTCGCCCGCCCGATGATGAAGCGCCGCGGCGGGTCGATCGTCAACGTCTCCTCGATCGTGGGTGTCCACGGGAACGCCGGCCAGACGAACTACGCGGCCTCGAAGGCCGGCATCATCGGGTTCACGAAGTCGCTCGCGCGCGAGCTCGGCAGCCGTGGGGTGCGTGCTAACGTGGTCGCGCCGGGCTACGTCAGGACGCAGCTCACCGACGTGCTGCCGGAGGAGGCGACGACGGCGATGCTCGCAGCCACGCCACTCGGACGCCTCGGCGACCCCGAGGACGTCGCCGGTGCGGTGCGGTTCCTCGCCTCCGACGACGCGGCCTTCGTCACGGGCGTGGTGCTGCTCGTCGACGGCGGGCTCGGGATGTAGCCTCCTCCCGTGGCTCCCTCAGAGGGCAGAAGGCGGGTGGTCGTCACCGGGCTCGGCATGCTGACCTCGCTCGGCAACACCGCCGAGGACACCTGGGCTGGGCTGGTCGAGGGCCGCTCGGGCGCGGCGAGGATCACGCAGTTCGACCCGACCGGCTACCCGGTCGACTTCGCGTGCGAGGTGCGCGACTTCGACGTCACCGAGTACGTCGACTTCAAGTCTGCCCGGCGCATGGACCGCTTCACCCACCTGGCTCTCGCCGCTGCCCGCCAGGCGGAGGCGGACGCCGGCCTCGACATCGCGGCCGAGCCCGACCGCGTCGGCGCCGCAGTCGCGACCGGGATCGGCGGACTGAAGTCCTTCGAGGCCTGCGTCGACCAGCTCAACGAGCGCGGCCCCGACCGGGTGAACCCGTTCTCGATCGTCCAGATCATCCCCAACCTCGCGGCCGGCTGGGTGTCGATGGAGCTGGGCACGCGAGGACCGCTGCTCGCGGAGTGCACCGCCTGCGCCGCCTCGAACATGGCGATCGGCGACGGGCTCGACGCGATCCGACTCGGCCGGGCCGACGTGATGATCTGCGGTGGCACCGAAGCGCCGGTCACCCGCGTCAGCATCGCCGGCTTCGGCGCGATGCGGGCCATCTCGCGACGGAACGACGACCCCGAGCGCGCGTCGCGCCCCTTCGATGCCGAGCGGGACGGCTTCGTGATGGGCGAGGCGTCGGCGATGCTCGTGCTCGAGGAGCTCGAGCACGCGCGGGCTCGCGGCGCGCGCATCTACGCGGAGCTGCTCGGCTACGGGTGCTCGTCGGACGCGAACCACGTCTCGGACCCCGATCCGACGGGCGTCAACCCCGCGCGCGCCATGCGGATGGCGATGGACGACAGCGGCGTCACCCCGGAGGAGATCGGCTACATCAACGCCCACGGCACGTCGACGCCGTCGGGCGACTCGGCGGAGGTGCGCGTGATCAAGGTCGCGCTCGGGGAGGAGAAGGCCTACCGCACTCCGATCTCGTCCACGAAGGGCGCCACGGGGCACTGCCTCGGCGCTGCCGGCGCGATCGAGGCGAGCTTCACGGTGCTCGCCCTGGAGCGCGGGATCCTACCGCCGACGATCAACCAGGAGGTCGTCGATCCCGAGTGCGACCTCGACGTGATCCCGAACGAGTCGCGCCGGGAGCAGGTGGAGGTGGCGCTCTCGAACTCCTTCGGCTTCGGCGGGCACAACGCCTGCGTCGTGTTCCGCCGGTGGCACGGCGCCTGACGGCGCCGTGCCCAGGAGAGACACGGTGATCCGGTCACCCGTCACCCGTGACTTCGATGCGGTCCTCGCGCTGCTCCAGAGCTGCGATCGTGACGCCTACGGCGGCACCGACTGGACCGCCGACGAGCTGCGGCAGCAGTGGGAGGAGATCGACCTCGCCACGGACGCCTGGCTCGCGGCAGACGACGACGGAGCGGTCGTCGGCGTGATGCACCTGTGCGAGCGGCGGACGAGCACGTTCATCGGCGACGGCTACGTGGCTCCCTCCGCCCGCGGACGCGGCATCGGCACGACGCTGGTCAGACGGGTCGAGGACCGGGTGCGGGAGCGGATCGGCGAGGCGCCTCCCGGGTCGCGCGTGACGCTGCACCTCGCCCACCTCGTCGGCGACCGGACGGCGCCGGCGCTGCTGGCGCAGGAGGGCTTCGAGCGAGTGCGCAGCTTCTTCCGGATGGTGGTCGACCTCGAAGCGGCTCCGCCGGCACCCGCCTGGCCGGCGGGCGTGGAGCTGCGGGCACTCGACCCCGAGCGCGACGGTCGGGCGCTCCACGAGGCGGACGAGCGTGCCTTCGCGGGACAGTGGGGCTACGAGCGGAGGCCCTACGAGGAGTGGTTCGACAGGCTGTTCGTGGCTCCGCGCTTCGACCCGACGCTCCCGGTCGTGGCCTGGGCGGGCGGGACGATCGCGGGGTTCGCGCTCAACTACCCGAAGCGAATGGGCGACTGGGGCTGGGTCGGCGTGCTCGGCGTCTCGCCGTCCTGGCGGCGACGGGGTCTCGGTCTGGCGCTCCTGCGCGAGAGCTTCCGCCGGTTCGTCGAGATTGGTGAGTCGACGGTCGCGCTCGGGGTGGATGCCGAGAACCCCACGGGGGCCACGCGGCTGTACGAGCGCGCCGGGATGCGGGTGCTCTGGCAGGCGGACGTGTGGGAGAAGGAGATCCGGGGGTAGGGTCGAGAGGTGCTCGGTGTCCAGATACGCGCCCCCGAGGCCGACGAAGCGGAGGTGCTGGCCGACGTCCTGAACGCCCATGCGCGGGCGTCCCACGGCGCCGACAACACAACCGTGGCGGACGTGCGGGCGTGGTTCACGTTCCCGGAGCTCGACCCGGCCGAGGACATGCGCATCGTCGTCACGCCCGACGGCGCCGTGCTCGGGTACGCAGACATCGCGGGCAGTGCCTCGGGCCCGCTGCACGTCGACATCCGAGTGCCACCTGCCGGCGCACGCGTGGCCCTCCCCCTGCTCGAGGCGATGGAGCGTCGCGCCGCCGTCCGCGGTGCCCCTCCGCGACCGCTGCGGGTGCACGCGCTCGCCGGCGACGACGTGATCCGCAGCGTGCTCGAGGCGAGGGGATACCACGTCGTGCGATCGTCGTTCCACATGGAGACGAGCCTGGCCGCCCCTCCGTCCGCACCGTCCTGGCCGGCGGGGATCGCCGTTCGCGCCTACCGCGCTCACGATGACCTGGCGATCGTCCACGCGGCGTGCGAGGCGGCGTTCGCCGACCACTGGGGCTACCAGCCGGCCACCGTCGAGCAGTGGTGCGGCTGGAACGTCCGCGAGACGCTCGATCCGTCGCTCTGGTTCCTCGCCGAGGCCGGCGACATGGTTGCGGGCGTCTGCCTGTGCCGCCTCGACGAGACGCCCGACGAGACGCTCGGCTGGGTGAGCACCCTCGGCGTCCGGCCGTCGTTTCGTCGCCGGGGGCTCGCACGGGCGCTCCTCCTGCACGCGTTCGGGGAGCTCCGGACACGCGGGAAGCAGCGCGTCGGTCTCGGCGTCGACGCGGAGAACGCGACGGGCGCCGTCCGCCTTTACGAGGGAGTGGGGATGCACGTCGTACGTCGGAGCGACACCTACGAGCGGTTCGATCCGTGAGCGCGCTCCGCGCGCGCTGCCCTCGGTGCCGGACGCTCACCGCGGTCGCGCTCGACGACGGCTACGAGTGCCACGTGTGCGGCGCCACGTTCCCGTCGGGTCTCGTCCGGGTGCCGCGCGCCTGGGGCGCCGGCGGCGAGGCGATGGCGGAGGCGGCGCGGTTGCCGCTCGACCGTCCCGAGGCGGCCGTGATCGACTGCGACGCGCTCGACGAGCAGATCGCGGCCGTCGCTGCGGCGCTCCCGACACGACCGGTCGTCCTCGGAGGGTGCTGCTGCGCGCACGTGGGGGCGATCCGCGGCCTCGCGGCCAGGTACGGGCGGATCGCCGTGCTGTGGCTCGACGCGCACGGAGACCTCAACACGCCGGAGTCGTCACCCTCGGGCAACGCCTGGGGGATGCCGCTGCGGATGGCGATCGACGAGCACGCCGTCGCCGCCGAGGACGTCGCGCTGCTGTTCGCACGGAGCCTCGACCCACCGGAGGAGGCGTTCGTCGCCGAGCACGGGCTCGACGACGACGTCGAGCGGGCGCTCGTAGGCGTCGAGGCCGTCTACGTCGCCCTCGACGTGGACGCCCTCGCCCCGGGCGAGCTCGCCAGCTTCATGCCCGAGCCGGGCGGGCCGTCCGTGCGGGAGGTCGTCGCGTTGCTGGAGCCTCTTCGGGACGGACAGGTCCCGATCGCGGGGCTCGGCCTCACCGGTCTGCGTCCCGAGGCGGACGTGGCCGCGCTCGAGCGACTCGTGGTCGCCGCGGGGCTCTGACGGGTGTCCTCGAGTGACGGGTCTACACTGGTGCGATGTCCGCACCGGGCCGCATCGACGTCTCCATCGAGCACAAGAAGGCGGAGCCAGGGGACGGGGGACAGCGGACCCATCCCAACACGTGCCCGGGCTGCGGGTCGCACTACCGGGACGACGAGCTCGACGCCACCCTCCGCGTGTGCCCGCAGTGCGGGCACCACTTCGCCGTGCGGGCGCGGGCCAGGATCGGGCAGCTCGTCGACGAGGGCAGCTTCGCCGAGTCGGACGCCGGACTGCGCTCGGCCGACCCGCTGGCGTTCTTCGACCTGAAGCCGTACACCGAGCGGCTCGCCGAGGCCGAGGTCACGACCGCGCTCGGCGACGCGATCGTCACCGGCGACGGCCGCGTCGGTGGCCGCCCGTGCCGCCTCGCGGTGATGGACTTCTCGTTCATGGGCGGCTCGATGGGCAGCGTCGTCGGCGAGAAGCTGGCGCGCGCGTGCGAGGCGTCGGCTGCGGACGGCCTGCCGCTCGTCTCGGTCTCCTCCTCCGGGGGTGCGCGGATGCAGGAGGGGATCCTCGCGCTGATGCAGCTGCCGAAGACCGTCTGCGCGGTCGAGGACCTGCACGACGCGGGGGGAACGCTGATCTCGGTCCTGGCCCACCCGACGACCGGCGGCCTGCTCGCGAGCTACGCGAGCCTCGGCGACGTCGTGCTGGCGGAGCCGGGCGCCTTGATGTCGTTCGCAGGGCCCCGGGTCGTCGCGCAGACCACGCGGGAGAAGCTGCCCGACGACTTCGGGCTGGCGGAGTCGAACTACCGGTTCGGCCACCTGGACGCGATCGTGCCGCGCAGCGAGCTCCGCGACGTGCTCACCCGGCTCCTCCGGCTGTTCGGAGGGGGCGTGTGAGCACCGACGCGGAGCTCGGCCTCCGCGATCGGCTCGCGAAGCTCTCCGGCGTGAAGCTGCTCGGGGGCACCCGCCTCTCGGCGGAGATGGAGCGCCTCCAGCGGCAGCTCGAGCGACTTCGCGAGGACACGACCGACGAGGAGATCTGGCGATCCGTCGAGCTCGCACGCCACCAGGACCGGCCGTACACGCTCGACTACGTCGAGCGGATCCTCGACGACTGGTTCGAGCTCCACGGCGACCGGTCGCGCACCGACGACCAGGCGGTGGTCGCAGGACTCGGCGTGCTCGGGGGTCGCACCGTGGCGCTCGTGGGGCATCAGAAGGGACGCGACCTCAAGGAGCGGAGCAGGCGCAACTTCGGCATGGCCTACCCGGAGGGGTATCGCAAGGCGATGCGGGTGATGCAGCTGGCCGACCGGCACGGGTTTCCCGTCGTCTCCCTCGTGGACACGCCGGGCGCATATCCCGGCGTCGCGGCCGAGCAGCACGGCCAGGGCGGGGCGATCGCCCGGTCACAGGCCGTGATGGCCCGTCTCGCCGTCCCGACCGTCTCCGTCGTGATCGGGGAGGGTGGCTCGGGTGGCGCGGTCGCGATCGCGCTCGCCGACCGGGTGCTGATGCAGGAGAACGCCATCTACTCGGTGATCTCGCCCGAGGGCTGCGCTGCCATCCTCTGGCGCGACGCCGCGCAGGCGAAGAAGGCGGCGGCGGCGTTCAAGCCCGACGCGGCTCACTGCCTCGAGCTCGGCGTGATCGACGGGATCGTCCCCGAGCCGGCCGACGGCGCGCACGCAGACCCCGCCGCCGCGGCGGGCCTCCTGCGGGACGCACTCCTCTCCCACCTCGCCGAGCTCGACCGGTTGTCCCCCGACGAGCGACGGCGGGCGCGTCGCGCGAAGTTCCGCGCGATGGGCGTGCTGGCTTGACGGCCCGGACTTCGGGAGCTCTCCACACTTTCCACAGGCTTTTCCCCGGCACGGAAAGCCTTCTGAGCGGGGATTTCATCGGTGATGTGAGGCGGATGTGAAGAGCCGGCGACGATCCGGGGCACGAGGAGCCGACGGGTGAGCACCGACGCCTACCGGCGGAGGCGGAGCCCCTCGGACACCCCCGAGCCGTTCGGCGGGGCACCGTCTGCCGGCGCGCCGCGCTTCGTCGTGCAGCGCCACCGAGCGCGCCGGCTTCACTACGACCTCCGGCTGGAGCGCGATGGGACGCTCGCGAGCTGGGCGGTGCCGAAGGGCGTGCCGCTCGACCGTGGCGTCAGGCACCTCGCCGTGCACGTCGAGGATCACCCGCTCGACTACGCGGAGTTCGAGGGCGCGATCCCCGCGGGGCAGTACGGCGCGGGGACGGTGGAGATCTTCGACGCCGGGACGTACGACCTCGTCGAGGAGAAGCGCGACGGAGGCCTGACGTTCGACCTGCACGGGCGGAGGCTGAGCGGGCGCTGGACGCTCGTCCCGGCCGCGCTCGACGGGTCGCCAGCGAACTGGCTCCTGCTGCGCAAGGACGCCGGGCCGCAGCGACGGGCCTGGA
>CAZUVW010000024.1:6298-21677 GCA_964623875.1 uncultured Gaiellales bacterium | reverse complement strand
GCGATCCCGGCGTTGCTGTTCTTGAATCCGCCGGAGATCTGGCCGGGGAAGATCTCGATTCCGACGTAGTAGATGCGCGTCCCGGTCGACTGCTCGAGCCGGGCGGCGGCCAGGCGCGGCGGGGCGGTGCCCTCGTCGACGCTCTGCACCGCCTGCGCGGCGTACAGGTCGGCGAGGCCGCTCGCCTGCCGGCGGAGGTCCTCGATCGTCTGGTTCTCGGTGTAGTCCTGGAAGAGCCGGATCGCGATCACGGAGGAGACGATCCCGGCGAGGACGACACCGAGCAGGAAGAAGGCGGGAAGCCGGAAGCGGAGCGACCGCACGGGCGTGTCCTCAGACCGGGGCCGGCTTCGGCTCCGGGGCCACCTTGTAGCCGACGCCCCAGACCGTGACGATCGGGCACGCCTCGCCGAGCTTGCGCCGCAGCTGGCGTACGTGGACGTCCACCGTTCGGGTGTCGCCGGCGAAGGTGTAGCCCCAGACGCGCTCGAGCAGCTGGTCGCGGGTCAGCACGATGCCGCGGTGGTCGAGCAGCTCCCAGAGCAGGTCGAACTCCTTCGGCGCGAGCTGGATCTCGTCGTCGCCGACGAGCACCTCACGCCGTCCCGCGTTGATCACGAGGTCGCCGTGGCGGAGCTCCTCGCCGCCGTCGAGGCGGCGATCCGTCGTCGAGCGGCGCAGCACGCTCTTCACGCGCGCGACGAGCTCCCGAGGGTTGAACGGCTTCGTCAGGTAGTCGTCGGCGCCGACCTCGAGGCCGATGATCTTGTCCACGTCCTCGTCGCGCGCGGTGAGCATCAGGATCGGGACGTCCGAGGACTTCCTGATGCGCCGGCAGATCTCGATCCCGTCCGTGTCGGGCAGGTTCAGGTCGAGGATGATGAGCGACGGGACCGCTGCCGCCACGGCGTTGAGCGCGCCTGCTCCGGTCGCGACGGCGCGCACCCCGTATCCGGCGTTCTTCAGGTAGAGGGAGACGAACGAGGCGATCGCCTGCTCGTCCTCGACCACGAGCACGGTCTGCGGCTGGCTCACGCGCGCCCTCCCCGCGACACCGGGAGGGGCCCGACTCCACGGTCAGGGGGCTGGGGACTCGGCATGCGGCTAGCCGCCGAGCGTACCGAAGGCGACCCGCGTGGTGTCGTCGGGCAGAACGTCGGGCTCGTCGTCGCCGACCGAGAACACGCCCGTCTCGCCCGGCGGACCGGGCCGGGCCTTGAGCAGGGCGTAGCCCTGGCCCCGGGCGGAGATCGCGATGCCCTCGCCGCGGACGACGATCTTGTAGCGGCCACCGGGGATGAAGAAGTTGACGTCCTTGCCTCGCAGCCCCACGACCCGCGCCCGGGGAACGCCGTTGACCCGCGGGCTCCACTGGTCGAGGGGCGACTGGTCGACGATCAGCAGCTCGCCCTTCTCGAGCCGGCCCACGAGCGTCCCCGTGCCGCGCACCGTCACCGTGCCGCGCCCATCCTCGATCGAGAGCGTCCCGGCGCCGCGGCTCGTCGCCCACGCGGCCGGCGCCGCGAGCGCGAGCGCGAGCACGGGAAGGAGCGCGAGCCGGAGCATCGCCCGGAGTATCGGAGCAGCGCGTGCGTGCCGGGTGAGAGCAGGGTAAGGAATCTGTAAGCCGGTCCGGACGGCGAGCGCGACGTCGCCACGATCCAGGCGGCTCTCGGTGCGAGGGCGCCGTAGAGTGCGCGGTCATGGACGTCGGGTTCGCCGAGGCGCTGCTGATCGTCGGCGGGCTCCTCCTCGCCGCCGCCGCGCTCTCGGGCTGGCTGCGCGGGGTCGTCCTCTCCATCTCGGTCCTCTCCGTCAGCGCCGGGCTGATCCTCGCGTGGACGGGGGTGGTCGAGGTGGAGCCCGGGGCGAAGAGCGTGATCGTCGTCGTGGAGCTGGCGCTCCTCCTGACCCTCTTCGCGGACGGACTCGTGGTCGAGCGCGAGCTCCTGCGCGAGCACTGGACACCCACCCTGCTCGCGCTCGTGCTGGCGATGCCGATCACGCTCGTGCTGCTCGCGCTCGCTGCGAAGGCGCTCTTCCCCGCGCTGTCCTGGGCGGAAGCCTTCCTCCTCGGGGCCGTGCTCTCCCCCACCGACCCGGTGGTGACCTCGGCCGTCGTCACGAGCGAGCGGGTTCCCGCCAAGGTCAGGCACACCCTCAACCTGGAGTCCGGGCTCAACGACGGCCTCGCGCTGCCGTTCGTGCTCTTCTTCCTCGCGCTCGCCACCGGCGCGGACAGCCCCGGCATCGAGGCCGGTCGCCTCGCCGGCGAGGCGGTCGCCGGTGCCGGGATCGGGATCGTGCTGGCCCTCGCCGGCGGCTGGCTGCTCCCACGCCTGCCGGGCGGGATCGAGCACAAGTACGAAGGGGTCTACGCGCTCGCGCTCGCCTTCCTCGCCTTCGGGATCGCCGAGCAGACGGGCTGGGCGAACGGGCTGATCGCCGTCTTCGTCGGCGGGATCGCGCTCGCGGTCGCACGGCACGAGATCCCGGACGACTTCCTGAACTTCAACGAGAGCCTGAGCGCCGTGCTGCAGGTCGTGACGTTCACGCTGTTCGGAGCGCTGATCGTCGC
The DNA here is from genome assembly GCA_964623875.1 of uncultured Gaiellales bacterium. GTDB lineage: Bacteria > Actinomycetota > Thermoleophilia > Gaiellales > Gaiellaceae > Gaiella. The sequence continues at coordinate 19,099 of CAZUVW010000024.1, read as the reverse complement.
GACCGGCTGGAGCGAGTCCACGCCCCGCCTCGTCGCGTTCATCGCCTTCGCGCTCCTCGTCGCCCGTCCGGTCGCGGTGCTGATCTCGTTCCTCCCGGTGCGCGAGCCGCTCTCCCACAAGCTGTTCATGGCGTGGTTCGGGCCGAAAGGCGTCGCCTCGATGCTGTTCGCGCTCTTCGTCCTCTCCTCGTCGGACGTCAACCGCTCGCTCGTGTTCGACGTGGCCTCGTTCACGGTGATCGTCTCGATCGTGGCGCACGGCCTCACGGACACCGTGGGCTCGAACTGGCTCGCGCGGCGAATGGGCACCGCCGATGGCGAGGTCAGCCGCTCGTGAGCAGCAGCGCGACGACCGACGAGACGTAGCCGCCCAGCCGCAGCGTCCCTCGGCCGCGGCCACGCCGACCGCCACCCGGATCGTCGGGTGGCTAGATTCGACGGATGGACGTCCTCGCGATCGCGATCTTCGTGGTCGCGCTCGCTGCGATCGCCCTCGACTGGGGCCATCGCACGAGCGTCGCCTTCGCGGGCGCCGGGCTGATGGTCGTGCTGGGCGTGCTCGACCAGGAGCAGGCGATCGAGTCGATCGACTGGGCGACGATCGGGCTGCTCGCCGGGATGATGGTGATCGTCGCGCTCGTCGAGCCGACCGGGATCTTCACGTACCTGGCGCTCCGCGTCGCGCAGCTCTCGCGCGGGCGCCCCGTGCCGTTGATGCTGCTCCTGGCAGGGGTCACCGGGGTGCTCTCCGCCTTCCTCGACAACCTCACCGCGATCCTGCTCGTCGTCCCCATCACGCTGGTGATCGCCGACATGCTGCGCATCTCGCCGATCCCGCTCGTGCTGCTCCAGGTGCTCGCAAGCAATATCGGCGGCACCGCGACGCTGATCGGCGACCCACCGAACATCCTCATCGGGACGCACCGCGAGGAGCTGTCCTTCATGGACTTCATCGTCAACCTCGCTCCCGTCTCGCTCGTGACGCTCGTCGTCGTCTCGCTCGTCCTCGCGCTCGTCTTCCGGCGCGGCATGCGGATCGAACCGGAGCGAGCGCGGGCCGTCGAGCAGCTCGACCCCGCGAAGGACCTCCGGCAGGCGAAGCACGTGAAGCGCACGCTCGCCGTGCTCGTGGGGACGATCGTCGCGTTCTTCCTGCACGCGCCGTTGCATCTGGAGCCCGCCGTCGTGGCGCTCGTCGGCGCGACGGTGATGCTCTTCGTCGCGGCCGACGAGGTCGAGCACGCGCTCGAGCGGGTCGAGTGGGCCACCCTGTTCTTCTTCATCGGGCTGTTCGTGATGGTCGGCGGTCTCGTCGAGCAGGGCGTGATCGAGGACGTGGCCACCTGGCTGGCGGACATCACCGGCGACTCGCCGACGCGCGAGGGTCTCGTCATCCTCTGGGGGTCGGCGGCCGGCTCGGCGCTCGTCGACAACATCCCGTTCACCACGGCCATGCTCCCCGTCGTCGACACGATCCAGGGCGAGGAGTTCGACGACGCCCTCTGGTGGTCGCTCGCGCTCGGAGCGTGCTTCGGCGGCAACGCGACGATGATCGCCGCTGCCGCGAACGTGGCGGCGACCGGCGTGCTCAAGCGGACGGGCCACACGGTGTCGTTCGTGCGATTCCTGGCAGTCGGCCTGCCGGTTACGCTCCTCTCGCTGGTGATCGCAACCGCCTACCTGCTGCTCTTCCAGCTCTGATGGCACGGCTGCGCGACCTTCCGCTCGTGGCTGCGTCCGTCAGGGAGAGCGCCTCGTTCGCGGAGGCGGCTGAGGCCCTGTTTCGGGCCGAGGTGTCGGCGATCGCGGTCGTCGACGGCGTCGGACGCGTCCGGGGGGTCTTCGGCGAGCGAGACGTCCTGCGCGCCGTGTTCCCCGGGTACATCCGCGAGCTGCGTCACACGTCCTTCCTCCCCGACGACCAGGCGGGCCTCGACCAGCGCCGGCGCGAGGTCGCCGACCGTCCCGTGGTGGATTTCGCGCGCGCCGTCGACGTCCTCTCGGCGGACGAGAGCGAGACGCATGCCGCGGAGCGCTTCCTCCACGCCGCCGAGTCGGCCCTCCCGGTCGTCGACGCCGGCCGCTACCTCGGCATGCTCTCCGTCGCAGCGCTCTGCCGCGGGCGCACCGTGACCGACGCGCCCGCGTGATCCCGCTCGCAGCAGCCGCGGGGGTGGCCGCCGATCTCCGCGACCTCTTCCTGATCCTGCTCGCCGCGAAGATCGGCGACGAGCTCTTCAAGCGGATCGGCCAGCCGACGCTGATCGGCGAGATCCTCGCGGGAGTCGTCCTGGGCTCGTCCGTGCTCGGATTGGTCGAGCCGAGCGAGGTGATCGACGTGTTCGCGGAGCTGGGCGTGGTCTTCATCCTCTTCTGGGTCGGGCTCGAGACGAAGGTGCGAGATCTGTTCGGCGTCGGTCGCTCGGCCGCAGGGGTCGGCCTGCTCGGCGTGCTCGTGCCGTTCGCGGCCGGCTACGCGATCGCCGCGGCGCGCGGCGAGGACACGTCCACCGCGATGTTCTTCGGGGCCGCGCTCGTCGCGACGAGCGTCGGCATCACCTCGACGGTGCTGATCGGAGTGCGCAAGCTCGAGACCCGGGCCGGGCGCACGATCCTCGGCGCCGCCGTCGTCGACGACATCCTCGCCATGCTCATCGTCGCCGTCGCGAGCGCGATCGCGATCGGCGGCAGCGCGAGCCTCGTGGAGATCGCCGTGATCGCGGGCATGGCTCTCGCGTTCGTCGCCTTCTTCGCCCTCGGCGGCACGACGTTCATGCGCCGCTTCCCCGGGATCCTCGAGGCGCCACGGTTCTCCGAGTCGCCGCTGCTGCCTGCCGTGATCCTCTGCCTCGGCCTGGCCGCTGTCGCGGCCGAGATCGGGCTCGCGGCGATCATCGGCGCGTTCCTCGCCGGGATGATGGTCGCCGAGACGACCGAGCAGCACCCGATCGAGGAAGAGGTCGCCCCGCTGTACGCGTTCTTCTCGCCGTTCTTCTTCGTCGCGATCGGGCTCCAGGTCGATCTCGGCCTCTACGCCTCGGCGTCGGTGATCGGCGCGCTCGTGCTGATCACGATCGTCGCGATCCTGACGAAGCTCGTCGGAGCCTACGCAGGCGCGCGTGGCATGACCCGTGCCGAGGCGACGTTCGTTGCGGTCGGGATGGTGCCGCGCGGCGAGGTCGGGATCATCGTCGCCAGCATCGGCATCACCGCCGGAGCGCTCGGCCAGGAGGCCTTCGCGCTCATCGTCGGCATGGCGATCCTGACGACGGTGATCGTGCCGCCCGTGCTGCGCGTGCTCGCCGAGCGCCTTCCCGACGAGACGAGCGGCCAGCCCCGCGCATCGTAGGGACCGGCGCGCACGAGCCCGCGACCTACCCGCCGGGTGTCTCGTCGTAGGCGTAGAAGCCGCGCCCCGACTTGCGGCCGAGCAGCCCGGCGTTCCGCATCGACACGAGCCGCGGCGGCGGAGCCATCCGCGGCTCGCGCAGCTGCGCGTGCAGCGCCTCGGCGGCGTGGACGTGCACGTCGATCCCGACGAGGTCGACGAGCGCGCACGGCCCCATCGGCCAGCCCGCGCCCGCCCGCATCGCCGCGTCGAGATCCTCGGGCGCGACCCGGGCCTCGTCGAGCACGCGGATGCAGTCGTTGAGCAGGGGGATGAGCACGCGGTTGACGACGAAGCCCGGCGTGTCGTGGCAGCGCACCGCCGTCTTGCCCATGCGCTCGACGACGCCGACGGCCGCCTCGACCGCAGCGTCGCCCGAGAGCTGCGCCCGCACGACCTCCACGAGCGGCATCAGCGGCGCAGGGTTGAAGAAGTGCATCCCGACCACGCGCTCCGGCGTCGAGGTGCTCGCCGCGATCTCGGTCACCGACAGCGCGGAGGTGTTGGTCGCGAGCACGGCGTCCGGACGGCAGACGAGCTCGAGCTCGGTGAACAGATAGCGCTTCGCGTCGAGCTCCTCCACGATCGCCTCGATCACGAGGTCGCAGTCGGCGAGGTCGGCGAGATCCGTCGTGGTGCGCAGGCGCCCGAGGGCCGCGGAGCGCGCCGCGTCGTCGAGCTGGCCCTTCTCGACCTTGCGCGCGAGGAAGTGGCCGATGCGCGCCGCGGCCCCCTCGCCGAGCTCGGGCGTGACCTCGCGCCCAACGACCTGGAAGCCCGCCTCGACCGCGACCTGGGCGATCCCGGCGCCCATCGCGCCGAGCCCGACGACGCCGATCGAGGTCACCTCCACCGGCCGAATCTAGCCGACCCGGGGCCGCAGCTCGCGGTCTACGCGGCGGCGCGCAGCTGCTGCGTGCGGAGTCCGAGCAGCTCGACGAGGTCGAGCGTGACCGTGAAGGGATCGGCCACGACGGCCTCCGAGCGCGTGGACGACGCGGCGACCACCTCACCGTCCACCTCCGCGACCAGGAGGTCGCCGGCCGGCACACGTCGATCGGCGAGCGCGGCCAGACGACGGAGCGCCGGCTCGTCGGTCGGACGGGCGCGGCGGATCGTGATCGCCCCGCGCCCGGCGACCGCCGTCGCGATCGGCGTCGGGGCGCCCGGGGTCATCCCAGGTAGCGCCGGCGCCGGGACGTCTCGTCGATGCGCGAGTCGCGCCCGGCGATCAGGGCGAGCGGCCCGACGAGGAGCAGGAAGAGCAGCAGCACGATCTCCATGCGCCCATGGTGCCCGCCACGTATGATTAGAGCAAGTCGAGGTATTCATGAGCTCCATCACGAGATCTGATGAATGGCTGGGCGTCGAGCTCCGCCACCTCGCCGCCCTCGAGGCGGTCGCCGCGGAGGGCTCGTTCAGCCGCGCCGCCGAGCGCCTCGGCTACACGCAGTCGGCGGTCAGCCAGCAGATCCAGGCGCTCGAGCGCACCGTCGGCGAGAAGCTCGTCGAGCGACCCGGCGGCCCCCGGGCGGTGTCGCTGACCGAGGCCGGTGAGCTGCTCCGACGCCATGCGACCGCGATCGTCAACCGGCTCGACGCCGCGCGCGCCGACATGGCCGCGCTGCGCGCCGGCGAGACGGGCACGCTCCGCGTCGCCACCTACCAGTCGGTCAGCGCCCGCGTCCTGCCGCGCGTGATGGGGCGCTTCCTCGCCGAGTGGCCGGGCATCGAGCTCGGCCTCTCGGAGCCGTCGACCGACCCGGAGCTCTACGGCGCAGTCGAGGGCGGCGACGTCGACCTCGCGTTCTGCAGTCTCCCTGCGCCGGACGGGCCCTTCGAGGCGGTGGAGCTGCTCACCGACCCGTACGTGCTGCTCGTGCCCGCCGGCAGCACGCTCGCGCGACGCACCGCCGCGTCGCTCGCCGACCTCGGCGACACCGCCCTCATCGGCTCGAACCTCTGCGCGAGCGGCGTCGCAGTGGAGGACGAGCTGCGCAGCCGCGGCGTCGCCGTCGAGTACGCGTTCCGCTCCGACGACAACACCACGCTCCAAGGCCTCGTCGCGGCGAACTTCGGAGCCGCGCTCATGCCGCTGCTGGCAGTGCAGGCGGGCGACGACCGCGTCCGGGTCCTCCGTCTCGAGCCACCGGTCCCGCGCCGGCGGATCGCCGTCGTCTGGCATCGCGACCGCCACCGCTCGCCCGCCGCGCGGGCGTTCGTCGAGATCGCACGCGAGGTCGCCGTGGAGGTCGAGCGGGAGCTCGTCGAGCCCCTGTAGGGGCGGGCGTGCCCCGCCCGCTCTCCGCCCTTGCCGGCCTCGGAGCCGCGCCCCGCGCGGAGGGACGGCGGGCGGGGCAGGCCTCGCCCCTACGGCGACGGCGGCGGGGACGCGCTGCGCTGCTTCAGCCAGTAGCGCACGAAGTACACGGGCACGACGACGCCTGCCGCGAGGAATGCCGCCACCCCCCACGCGGTCGCGTGCGCGCTGCCGTGGCGGTCGGCGTGCCAGAAGACGCCCGCCGAGATCCCGGCGGCGAGCGCCACCGCGAACAGGAACGGGACGACCTCCGGCGACTCCACCGCTCAGCGCCGCTTCAGCCAGGGGACGAGCGTCCGCAGGAAGCCGCTGCGCGCGAACGGCGTGCAGAGCGGGTCGGCGTGGCGCATTGCCGCGTCCTGCGCGAGGACGGAGGCAGCGCGCGGGACGCGGCTACGGGCCAGGAGGTTCTGGGCTCCGACCAGCGTGGACGGGATGTCGCCGGTCGCGAAGGCGTACAGCGGCACGTCGATCGTCGGCAGGTGCCGGAGCCGGAGGCCGAGCAACCGCGTGACGGGGTCGGGACGCAGGCTGGCCGCGCCCAGCAGGTCGATCCGCAGGCGGGTCGGGAAGTACCAGTCGAACGCGTTCGGCGCGGAGGCTCCGACCATGCGCGCTGCGCCGTCCACGCCGCAGCGCTCGACGTCGATGCCCGCCTGCCCGAGGGAGCCGGCGAAGAACTGCGCGTTCGTCGCCTCGCCGCTCGGCCGGAAGGCCGCCGGGAGCAGCGGGCTGCGCGCGAGCGCCGACGGGCTGTCCGGTGCCGAGCGCGCGTAGCCTGCCGCGAGCTGCGCGAACACCCCGAAGAGCCACGGGACACCGACGCCGAGCCGATCCTCGAACGGCTGTGACGGTCGCAGTCGCGAGAGCTCGCGACGCACCGCAGACACGGTCGGCGTCCCAAACGTGCCGAGCTGCCCGCCGTCGATCAGCACCAGGCCGGCGAGATCCCGGTGGCCCGGCCGGCCGGCGAAGTCCCAGGCCGCGTACGCGAGCGTCGTGGCCGCTCCGAGGGAATGGCCGCCGAGCAGCACCTTCCGACCACCCGCGCGCGCCCGCCGGATCACGACGCGGAGATCGGCGAGATTGGCGGCGAGCCCCCACCGGGCGGCCTCCGGTCGAGCCGTCGCGACGTTCGGGTCGAACGTGCGCCCGCCGAGCGGAAGCCGCTCGAAGTAGTAGCGGTAGGCCGTGTCGGGATCGGCCGCGAAGCCGGTTGTGTCCTCGAGGGCGTCCCCACGCCGGTCCAGCGCCCACACCTGCAGGTTCGGGACGCGGCGGGCGAGCTCGGGCCCGATCAGGGCGAAGTTCCCGGCGCCGCCACCGAGCCCTGGGACGAGCACGAGCACCCGCGAGGCGCCTGCTGGGCCGTAGACGGAGACGCGCGCGCCGGGAGTCGCGCTGTCGGCACCCGAGGATGCCAGCGCCGACGCCGCCGCGACGAGCGCGAACGCGGCCGCGCAGAGGGTTGCGACCCCGATGCGCCGCCCCGGGCTCATCCGGCTCAGAGCCGCTCCAGGACCGCGGCGATCGCCTGCCCCTGCCCGATGCACATCGTCGCCAGCCCGTAGCGCCCCTTCCGCTGGTCGAGCTCGCCCAGGAGCGTCGCCACGATCCTCGCACCCGTCGCCCCGAGCGGGTGCCCGAGAGAGATGCCGCCGCCGTTCGGGTTCACGTCTCCCGCCTCCCAGCGCTCCGTCAGCCCCGTGTCGGCGAGCGTCTGCAGGACGACGGAGGCGAACGCCTCGTTGATCTCGATCACCGAGATGTCGTCCCAGCCGAGCCCCGCCTCTGCCAGGGCGCGCTCGCTGGCCGGCGGGTTGCCGTGGAGCATGCGGTGCGGGTCGACGCCCGCGAGCCCGAACGAGACGAACCGCGCGCGAGGGGTGAGGCCGAGACGCTCGCACGCGGCGCCGCTCGCGAGCAGCATCGCGGCGGCGCCGTCGACGATCTGGCTGGCGTTGCCCGCGGTCACCACACCGTCGGGCAGGAACGCCGGTGCGAGCTGCGCGAGGCGCTCCGCGGAGGTGTCGCGCCGCGGCGTCTCGTCGACGAGGAACGGCTCCGCGCCGGGTGCGGGCACGACCGGGACGATCTCCCGCTCGAAGCGCCCCGCATCGACTGCGGCGACCGCCCGGCGATGCGACTCGAGGGCGTAGGCGTCGAGCGCCTCGCGCGTGAGCCCCCACTCCTGTGCGATCAGCTCCGCCGAGATGCCCTGCGGCACGATCGGCCAGCGCTCTGCGAGCTTCTCGTTCAGCCCCTCCCATCCCTCACCGCCGAGGTCGGAGCCCATCGGGACGCGGGTCATGTGCTCGACGCCCGCGGCGACGACGACCTCGAGGTGACCCGCCTCGATCACGGACGCCCCGTTCATCGCAGCCTGGAGCGAGGACCCGCACTGCCGATCGACCGTGGTCGCGCAGACCGTCTCGGGCCAGCCGGCCACGAGCACCGCGACGCGGCCGACGTTGAGCGCGTGCTCGCCGATCTGCGTCACGCACCCCATCTGCACGTCCTGGACCTCCGCGGGATCGAGGCCGACGCGCGTGACGAGGCCGTCGAGGGCGGCGGCCGCGAGATCGTCGGCCCGGACGTCGGCCAGCGCGCCCTTGCGGCGGCCGATCGCCGTCCGCACGGCCTCGACGACGAAGACCTCGGTCATCGCACGAGCGTAGCGCGACCGATGGAGGCGGGTCGGAAGGCCCCGCCGATCGTCAGACGTCCCAGAGAGCGTGCACGTCGGCGGGCTTGCGGAACACGAGCCCCCGCACGACCGGCGGTCGCTCCGGGTCCGACCGGAGCCCCGGAAGCCGTGACAGCGCACCCCTGATCGCTGCCACCGCCTCGAGGCGCGCGAGGTGCAGCCCGATGCAGACGTGCGGACCGTGGGCGAACGTCACGTGGCGCCGACCGGCGCGACGGTCGAGGTCGTACGGGTCGGGAGCGGTGAACACGGCCGGGTCGCGGTTCGCCCCTGCGAGCGAGACGCGGACGAGCTCCCGCTCCCGGATCGACGCACCGGCGAGCTCGACGTCGCGCGTCGCGTAGCGGTCGACGACCGCGGCCGCGGGCTCGAGCCGGAGCGACTCCTCGACCGCGGCCTCGGCGAGCGCCGGCTCGTTCCGGGCGCGGACGAGGTCCGCCGGTCGCTCGAGGAGGTGGGCGAGCGCCGTCGCGATCGTCGCCTCGGTCGTCTCGATCCCGCCGAAGAGGAGCACGGCGACGTTCGCCACGACCTCGTCCGGGGCCAGCCGCTCCCGGGCAGCCGCGAGGAGCGTCCCCTCCCGCGCTCCGGCGGCCTCGACAGCGTCTGCCAGCTCGACGAGCGCCCTTCGTCCCCCGCCGGATGGACGCTCGCCGGCGGTGAGAGCCGTGACGTCCGCGACGATCGCCTCGTACCAGCGCAGCGCTGCGGCGGGCTCGGCGGCGAGCCCCAGCGCATCGGCCATCACGCCGACCGAGAGCGGTGCCGCGAGCGCGGTCCGCAGCTCGGCGCAGCCGTCGGCCACGATGTCGGCGAGCAGGCTCGCGACCCGGGACTCGACCGCGTCCGCGAGCGTCGCCGCCACCGCCTGCCGGAGGAAGGGCGCGACGAACGGCCCTCGGTGGCGCGCGTGCTCCGCACCGTCGAGCGACAGCATGCTCGGCCCGACCACCTCCCCGGTCGAGAAGCGCGGATCGTCCACGGTGAACGTCGCGTCGTCGCGCATCACCGCGGAGGCGAGCGCGTACGAGGTGACCAGCCATCCGTCGAAGGAGGGCAGCCAGGAGACTGGCTCACGCGAGCGCAGCCGCGCGAGCGTCGGGTGCGGGTCGCCCTCGAGCTCGTCGCGTCCGACCGACGCCCCCAACGGGAACACGTCCGCACGCTCGGCCCCGAGCCCCACCCGCGCGAGTGTAGAGCCGCCGGCGGGGTAGCCTTCGCGACGGACACATCCGAGCGAGGAGGAGCGGGACGATGGCGGTTGCAGCGACGGGAGTCGACGAGCTCCTGCTGATCGACGGCGAGTGGGTCGAGGCGGCCGACGGTGGCCGCTTCGACGTGACCGACCCGGCGACGGGTGACCTCGTGGGCTCGGTGCCGAACGCCGGTGAGGGCGACGTCCGGGCGGCGATCGACGCGGCCGCTGCCGCCCTGGACGGCTGGAAGGCGCTGCCTGCGATCGAGCGGGCGCGCATCCTGCGCCGCTCCGCGGATCTCATGCGAGAGCGGAAGGCCGAGATCGCGCTGGTGATGACCTCCGAGCAGGGCAAGCCGCTCACCGAGGCAGCCGGCGAGGTCGAGTACGCGGCCAGCTTCCTGGAGTGGTTCGGCGGTGAGGCCGAGCGCGTCTACGGCCAGGTCGTGCCGTCGATGAACCCCGCCAACCGCATCCTCGTCCTCCGGCAGCCCGTGGGCGTCACCGCGGCGATCACCCCGTGGAACTTCCCGGCCGCGATGATGACGCGCAAGCTCGGGCCCGCGATGGCCGCCGGGTGCACGAGCATCGTGAAGCCCGCGAGCGCGACGCCGCTCACCGCGGCGCTCGTGCTGCGCGCCATCCAGGACGCCGGCGCGCCTCCGGGGGTCGTCAACCTCGTCACGTCGCGATCGTCGGGCATGGTGGCGGAGACGCTCTTCGGCGACCGACGGGTGCGGAAGGTCTCCTTCACGGGGTCGACGGAGGTCGGCCAGGACCTGATCCGGCTCTCGGCGGGCCAGGTGAAGCGGCTCTCGCTCGAGCTCGGTGGGCACGCCCCCTACGTGATCTTCGACGATGCCGACCTCGACGAGGCAGTCGACGGGCTGATCGCGTCGAAGTTCCGCAACGCGGGCCAGACGTGCGTGTGCGCGAATCGCACGTACGTGCAGGCCGGCGTCTACGACGCGTTCGCGGAGCGCCTCGCGGCAAAGGTGTCGGCGATGGTCGTCGGCCACGGCACGCGCGACGGCGTCACGATCGGGCCGCTGATCGACGAGCGCGCGGTCGAGAAGGTCGAGGAGCACGTGCACGACGCGCTCGGCAAGGGCGCACGCCTCGTCACGGGCGGCGAGCGGCTCACGGGCGACGAGTACGGCGGCGGTGCCTTCTACGCACCGACGGTGCTCGACGGCGTGACGCCCGAGATGCTCATCTCGACGGAGGAGACGTTCGGCCCCGTCGCGGGTCTCACCCGGTTCGACACGGAGGAGGAGGCGATCCGCCTCGCGAACGACACCGTCTACGGGCTCGCGGCGTACTTCCACACCCGCGACTACGGTCGGCTGCTGCGGGTCGCCGAGAAGCTGGAGTACGGGATCGTGGGAGCGAACGCCGGGATCATCAGCGCCGCCAACGCCCCGTTCGGCGGGATCAAGGAGTCGGGGTACGGCCGCGAGGGCGGTGCCTTCGGGATCGACGAGTACCTCGACGTGAAGTACGTCCTGGTCGGCGGCGTGGGGATCTGAGCGCGACGGGGCCCTGCCGGGGCCGCGTCTATCCTTCCTCCGTGGCCCCGTTCGCTCGCAAGCCGCGCCGCCCTGCCGCGGGTGACCTCCGCCGCGAGCGCCGCGCGCTGCTCGAGCTCCGCGAGGCGCGGCTGCGCGACCTCGGAGGGCTCACGCTCGAGATGTACCGGCGTGACCAGTTCAGCGAGACGCTGGTGGTCGAGCGCTGCGCGGAGCTCGTCTCGATCGAGGCGCGGGTCTCGGAGATCGACGCCCTCCTCCAGGGCTCGCGCGGCCTCCGCCGTGAGGGCGGCGTCTGCACCTGCGGCGCACCGGTCCTGATCGGCGCCCGGTTCTGCCCGAGCTGCGGACGCTCGCTCGTCGAAGACCCCGCACCCGACGCGGCGTGAGCGCCGCCGGCACCGGTGTCTGCCCGCGCTGCGCGGCGCCCGTCGCCGCGGGGCAGGAGTACTGCCTGTCCTGCGGCACGCGCCTCCCGGGTGGAGCGCGACTCGGCGCTGCGCCGCGGGACGACCGCACGGTCCGGAGGCGCGTGCTGGTGCTCGCCGCCGTCGCCGTGGCGGGAGCCGCGGTCGCAGTCGGTCTCACGCGCGAGGCGGACGCGACGGTCGAGGTCGTCACCGCGACGGGTGGGAGCGCGACCGTCCCCGCACCGGCGCAGACGGGCGAGACGCTGACGCCCTGGCCGGCGGGACGCGACGCCTGGACGATCGTGCTCCTCTCGGTGCCGAAGGAGGACGGACGGGACAAGGCGCTCGCCGTGGCCGAGGCGGCCCGCCGGCGCGGGCTCGACCCCGCCGGCGTGCTCGACTCGTCGCGGTATCCCAGCCTGCGTCCGGGGTACTGGATGGCGTACGAGGGCGTCTTCGACTCGGAGGCGGAGGCGAACAGCGCGCTGCGCAGAGGGCGCGCGATCGCCCGCACGGCACGGGTCGAGCGCATCGTCTCCTGACTCCTAGTTGTCCGATAGGACAACGATCGTGCGGGAGTTTGTAACACGACCCCGATCTGGGGTACACTCGTCGAGGGGAGGCAGGGAAGTGGGTCGCTCGCCCGCGTGCGGCCTGGAAATCGACGTCACGGGAGACGGAACCGGATGGACGACCACGCCGCGCAGCTTCGGTCCTGCATGTATCAGTACTCGCGAGCGATCTACCGCTCGATCAAGGACCTCGTCGATCCCTACGTCGACCACGCGACGCGCGTCGAGTACCGGCGCGCGGTGCTCTGCGAGTGCGAGCAGACGATGGAGCGGCTCGCTGACGACCCGCACTACTTCGCCCGCCCCGACCGGGCGCTCTTCCAGGACATCCGCCGCTACTTCCCGATCACGGCGCAGGCGAAGGTCGCCTGGGCGGTGCGCGAGGGCGTCGGCGCGGCGACCGCGTTCATCGAGGCCCAGCTCGAGGCAGGATTGCTCGACGGCGGCGTCGCCCGGTGCAAGGCGACGACGCGCAAGGGCAAGGCGTGTCAGCGCACGCCTCTCCCGGGCCGGGACTACTGCCCCTCGCACCAGCACCTCGAGCGGTCGCTGAAGGCCGTCGCTGCGGCGTAGGTGCGGCTACCGCTGACGCGGCACCCGCACCTAGCACTGCACCACGAATCGTGGCGTGTCCTAGGCAGTTTTCGCGCGGAGGGCGAAAGGTGCCCGCCAGACGGCTA
>CAZUVW010000024.1:3093-6288 GCA_964623875.1 uncultured Gaiellales bacterium | reverse complement strand
CCGCGCGCCAGCGCGGATAGTGCCGGCTAGGGTAGCCCTTGGTGTCCCACGATGCTGACAAGCTGATCCGACAGCTGTCCCTGGTGGCGTTCCTGATGGCCGAGCGGCGACCGCTCACCGCTCGGGACGTCAAGGGCAACGTGGAGGGATACTCGGAGATGTCGGACGAGGCGTTCGCACGGCGCTTCTACTCCGACCGCGCCGAGCTCACGGCGCTCGGCGTCCCGCTCACCTCACAGCGTGACGAGTTCACGGGGGAGGAGCTCTACACGCTCCGCTCGGAGCACTACTTCCTCGATCGGCTCGACCTCGACGACGATGAGCTCGCAGCGCTCCAGACGGCGCTCTACGCGCTCGAGGGGAAGTTCGCGTACGCCGAGCCCCTGCGCCTCGCGCTCCAGAACCTCGCGCTCGGCCGGCCGGGCTTCGACGACCCGCCCACGGCGACCGCCGAGCGGGTGCGCGTCACGGCGCCGGACTACTCCCCCGAGCTCGCCGGCCGGCTCTCGAAGCTCGAGGCCGCGATCTCGAAGCAGCGCACGATCCAGTTCCGCTACTGGACGCCGACGCGCGACAAGGAGACCGAGCGTCGCCTGAACCCCTACGCCCTCCGGCTCGACGAGGGAGTCTGGTACGTGATCGGGCACGACGTGGACCGCGATGCGATCCGGACGTTCCGCGTGTCCCGCATCCGCTCCGACATCCGGTTCGCGACGAGACGCGAGCGCGACTTCCGGCTGCCGGCCGACTTCGACGTCGACGCCCACCGCGTCCCGCGGCCGTGGCAGATCGGCCAGAGCGTCGGCCTGGCACGGATCGGGGTGCAGGGGGACACGGCCTGGTGGGTGCACCGCACGCTGTCCGACGCCGGCGCGCTCGTCGACGGCGTGTTCGAGACGCCGTACGCGAACCTCGACGCGCTCGTCTCCTGGATCCTGCGCCAGAACGGGCGCGCCGTCCCGCTCGGCCCCCCGGCGCTCCTCGACGCGGTCGCGCACGCGCTGCGCTTGCTGCGCGAGGGGCACACCGGCGACGCCCCTGCGCCGGCCAGGGAGCGGCGCGTCGATGCCGACCCCCATGCCGCCGAGCGCCAGGTCCCTGCACCCGTCGCACCCGAGCGCTTCGGCGTGCTGCAGGCGCTGCTCGCGAACCTGCTCGCGGCGTGCGGCGAGGAGAAGCACGCCGAGCTCGACGCGGGCGAGCTCGCGGCTCGCTTCTCGCTCCCGCGCGAGGAGCTCCAGGATCACCTCTCGCTGCTCAACCTCGTCAACTTCGGCGGCGGCTGCTACACGGTCTACGCCGAGGTGAACGAGGAGACGGGCCGCGTCCGCGTGGACAAGGAGCTGTACGGCGACGTGTTCCGCAAGCCGCCGAAGCTCACCCCGCTCGAGGCGCGGGCGATCCACCTCGCGATCGAGTACGTCGGCCCCACGATCGCCGCGGCCGCGGACACGCCGCTCGAGCGCGTCCGCAGGAAGCTCGAGGAGACGTTCGGTCAGTTCGAGCTCGCCCAGACACCGGCCCCCCGGATCGCCGACGTCGAGGAGGAGCTCGTAAAGGCGCTGTCCGCGGGAGCGCGGGCCCGCAAGGTCGTCGAGATCGAGTACCTCAAGGAAGGACACGACACGCCGTCGCTGCGGCGCGTGGAGCCGTACACGATCGAGCGCGAGCTGCCGTTCTGGCGGGTGCACACGTGGGATCTGTCGGTGGACGCGCCGCGCACGTTCCGGCTCGACCGGATGCGCGCCGCCCGGCTGACCATGGACACGTTCGAGCCGCGCGACGGGTTCGATCCCAACTACCTCGCCGAGCCTCGTGTCGCACGACTCTGGCACGCGCCCGCGATCGCCCGCTGGAAGCTCGAGCGGGGGGCGCGCCTGCTCACCGACCGCGCGGCGGTCTCGGAGCCGAGCTTCAAGGACGAGGAGTGGCTGCTCTCGGAGGTGCTCGCCGACCGTGGCGAGACGATCGTGATCGAGCCCGCCCAGATGCGGGGGGCGGTGGCCCGGCGTGCGAAGGAGCTGACGACGGAGCTCGGGCTCAGTCGGCGCCGGAAGCGCGCGGCAGAGCCAGCCTGAACCAGGTTCCCGGCCCACGGTCGAGGAGCTCGAGGCTCCCTCCCTGCTGCTCGACCGCCGTCCGCCCCACCCAGAGGCCGAGACCGGTCGACCCGGCAGCCCCCGCACCGCGTGCGAACGGGTCGAGCCCGGCGGGAACCCCGGGCCCGTCGTCGTGCACGTCGACGTGGGCCGTCGCCCCCGTCTCGCCGACGACGAGCGTCACGCGCCTGCCGTGACGGAGCCCGTTCGCAACGAGGTTGACGAGCGCCTGGCGGATGCGCGTGGGGTCGACGAGCACCACGGGGTCCGCCTCCCGGCGCACGATCACGCGCTCGCCGCCCTCGATCGCCGCCGACGCGGCCAGCGCTGCGAGCCGCGTCGGCTCCCGTGTCGCCGGACGAGGTGACGGATCGCGCAGGATGCGCTCCACGTCGCGCCCTGCGGCGACTGCCAGCGAGACGAGCGGCCCGAGCGAGCCGCCGTCACGGGCCGTCGGCGCCGCCTCCGCGAGACGAGCCAGCGCGGCGACCGGCGCGCGCAGCTCGTGCACGAGCAGCGTGAGCTCGTCCTCCGTCACGCCCGCCCGCCGATCAGGTGGAGCGCCCGCTGCGCGACCGTGCGCAGCAGCTCGTCGCCGGAGGCCGCGTAGGCGTGCGCGAGCGCCGCGTGCTCCGCAGTGCCCGTGTTGCCGAGCGCGACGAGCGCGTTCCGGCGCAGCCAGCGCGGGTCGTTCCGCGGCACGAACAGGCGCTCGACGTCACGCTCGAGAGCGGGGTCGCCCGCTCCGAGCCACGCCGCGAAGGGCACGGCCGAGATGGCCCCGCCATCCACCCCCAGGCGCTCCCTCCGGCGCTCCACGCCCCGGTTCCAGGGACAGACGTCCTGGCAGATGTCGCAGCCGTAGACGCGGTCGCCGAGCGCGTCCATCAGCTCGTCGTCCAGCGCTCCCGCGGTCTGCGTGGCGGTCGACAGGCAGCGCGTCGCGTCGAGCACTCCGGGCTCGACGAGCGCGTCGGTGGGACACGCGTCGAGGCAGAGCGTGCAGTCGCCGCACCCAGGCCGCAGGGGCTCGGCAGGCTCGACCGCGACGTCGGTGACGAGCGTCCCCAGGACGACCCAGGAGCCGTGACCGCGG
>CAZUVW010000024.1:0-3083 GCA_964623875.1 uncultured Gaiellales bacterium | reverse complement strand
CTTGCCGTAGAAGCCGATGCCCGCCCGGACGGCGGCCTCCCGGTCGACGTGCGCGTTGTCGTCGACGAGCACCCGATAGGCCCCTCCCAGGCGCTCGCCGAGCGCCTCGAGCGAGACCCGGAGCGCGGCGTAGTTGTCTCTCCAGGCGTAGCGCGGCATCCGACCCTCGCCGGGCCGGGGCTCGCGACCGGGCTCCCAGTAGCAGCGCGCCGCGGCGACGACCGTCCGGGCGCCGGGCAGCGCCCGCTCCGGGTGGCACGAGATCTCGGGCCGCGCCATCGTGAAGCGCAGGTCGCCGAACAGCCCCCGCTCGCGGCGCTCGCGGATGTGCCGCTCGGTCGCCTCGTACGCCTCGGCGGGCGCCGCACCGACCACGTCGATGTCGACCTCGGCGGCCAGGCGACGGAGCGTGTCGACGGTGACGGGCGTGACGATCGGCGACATGTGCGAGGATCGTGCCATGAAGGCCATCAGGATCCACGAGGACGGGGGCCCGGACGTCCTCCGCTACGAGGACGTGCCCGACCCCGAGCCGGCAGCCGGCGAGGTGCTGATCCGGCTGCGGGCGGCCTCGCTCAACCACCTCGACCTGTGGGTGCGCAAGGGGCTGCCGTCGGTGCCCAAGCCGCGCATCCTCGGCGCCGACGGCGCGGGCACGGTGGAGGCGCTCGGCGAGGGCGTCGAGGGCTTCGAGGTCGGTCAGCGCGTCGTCGTCAACCCCGGTCTCGTCCATGGCGACACGATCGGCGTCGTCGGCGAGCACGGCGACGGGACGCACTGCGAGCTCTTCGCCATCGACGCCGGCCAGGTGTTCGCGCTCGACGACGCGCTGTCGTTCGAGCAGGCTGCCGCGTTCCCGCTCGTCTACGAGACCGCCTACCGCATGCTCGTCACGAAGGCGCAGGTGCAGGAGGGCGAGTGGGCGCTGATCTGGGGGATCGGGGGCGGCGTCTCCACGGCGGCGTTCGAGATCTGCCGAGCGCTCGGCGTGCGGACGATCGTCACCTCCGGGAGCGAGGAGAAGCTCGCAGCCGCACGCGAGTGGGGTGCCGACGTCGTGGTCGACCACGCCGAGGGCGACGTGGTCGCCGCGGTGAAGGAGGCGACCGGGAAGGGCGTTCACGTCGTGGTCGAGTCCGTGGGCGAGGCGACCTGGGCGCGGACGCTGGCGGCGGTGCGGCCCGCGGGCCGCATCGTGGTGTGCGGTGCGACGACCGGGCCGAACCCGCCCGCCGCGCTGCACCGCTTCTGGTGGAAGCAGCTGACGCTGATGGGCTCGATGATGGGCACGCGCGAGGACTTCCTCGGGGTGTACGAGCTGGTCCGCTCGGGCGGCGCGCGCGTCCACGTCGACTCGGTCTTCCCGCTGGCCGAGACAGCCGCTGCGCACGAGCGGATGGAGGCGGGCGCACAGCTCGGCAAGATCGTGCTCGCGATCCCCGGCTAGACTCGGGTCATGATCACCCACGACGACGTCGTCGAGGCGCTGCACGGCGTCGAGGACCCCGAGCTCGGCATGGACATCGTCGAGCTCGGGCTGTTCTACGACGTGGAGATCGCGTGGCCCAACGTGAAGGTGATTCACTCGCTCACGTCGATGGGCTGCCCGGCGGGCCCGATGATCCAGGAGAACATCCACGATGCGGTCGCCGCGCTGCCGGGCGTCGAGCACGTGGAGGTCGAGCTCACCTTCGACCCGCCCTGGACGCCCGACCGCATGTCGGACGACGCGAAGTTCATCCTCGGCTTCGGGTAGAGCGGGCCCTCGCGCTGCCGCTCAGGCGCGTGCCAGCCGGTCGGCCGACGAGAGCACGAGGTCGAGCACCTCGCCGATCGCCTGGTCGAGCGTGACGTTCTCGATCACCGGCACGTCGCAGCGCCGCGCGCGCTCGACGAGCGACTCCTGGATCAGCCGGATCTCCGGCATGCCGTCGAGGTACTTCTCGAGCGGCCGCAACCCGTCCGTGTGCGCGTCGCGCACCCAGAAGTGACTGCGATGGAGGCTCTCGTCCGAGATCGTCACGATGCAGTGCACGACGACCGCGTCGCGCCGCTCGAGCAGCATCCCGGGCACGAGGTGGACGCCCTCCAGCACCATCGACCAGCCCTCGGTGAGCGCTCGGTCGAGCGCCGCCTCGACGCCGACGAGGACGTTCCGCGTCTGGTCGAGGAACCCGAGCAGTCGCGGGTCGCCGGTCTCCTCCTCCTCGGCCTTGGTGAGGGCCAGCCCCGCCTCGAAGCTCGAGTAGTGGACGGAGGGCATGAACTCGACCGAGAAGAACGCGCGCATCGTCTGACGGATGAAGTCGGTCGAGGTCACACGCGTGATGCCGAGCCTGTGCGCCGCCTCGGTGGCGATGGTCGACTTCCCCGTGCCCGTGGCCCCGCCGACGAGCAGCACGATCGGGACGTCCAGCTGTCGTAGCGCGTGCAGGCGCCGCAGCCTCCGCATCGTGCGACCGGCCTCGCGCTCGCCGAGTAGGCCCGTGGCGAGCTCCGCGAGCCGATCGAGGTCGACCGCGTCGGCGCCTGACGACGCAAGATCCGCGTCCACGAGCCGAGCCAGCTCGTACGCTCGCGTCGGCGAGAGGCCCGTCGCGGACAGCGCGCGCGCCATGAGCCCCTTCGACCAGGGCGGGTCGTCGACCCCTCCGAGCGGCAGCGGCGCGAGGTAGCGGCGCTCCGTCACGCGAGCGCCTCCGCGCGGAGCGCGACCGCCTCGGCAGCGAGCTGCTCGACCGCCGCGTCGAGCGACGCCTCTCCCGGGAGAGGCTGGACGTCGCACGTCGCCAGCACGACCCGCACTCCAC
The DNA here is from genome assembly GCA_964623875.1 of uncultured Gaiellales bacterium. GTDB lineage: Bacteria > Actinomycetota > Thermoleophilia > Gaiellales > Gaiellaceae > Gaiella. The sequence continues at coordinate 273 of CAZUVW010000024.1, read as the reverse complement.
GGCGCACGGCCTCCTCGACCACGACGTCGACGGCGGCCGCCTTGAGCTCGACCACGAAGGTCTCCGCTTCGACGTGCTCGAGCTCGGCGCGCAGCGCGGGGCGATCCGACAGCGCCCCCGAGACGTGCTCGACACGCGCTCCGTGGACGTCGGCGAGGTGTCGCGCGATGGTGCCGGCGTGCCCGCCGGACGCGGTGCCGAAGAACGCCACCCGCTCGCCGGTCACCGGCTCGAGGGGCTCCGGCCGCAGGACGGCGCGCAGGATCGGCACCC
>CAZUVW010000023.1:0-21845 GCA_964623875.1 uncultured Gaiellales bacterium | reverse complement strand
TTCAGCCAGGCTCCTGAGGCGGAGCGCTCGCGCACGCCGCTCGCGCCGAGCACGAGTTCGCGAAGCGGAGTCGTGCCCAAGCGGGGTCGTGCCTATGCCCGACCGGTTGCCTCCGCGGCGGTGCGCACCCGCACCGCGTCGGCGAGCGACAGCTGCCCCGGCTCGAGGCGCCACGACCAGTTCTGCGGCCCGACCTCGCCGGGCGTGTTCATCCGCGCCTCGCTCCCGAGCCCGAGGATGTCCTGGACGGGGAGCACCGCGAGCGAGGCGGCGGAGGAGAGCGCCTGCTCGACGAGCGACCACGAGTCCTGGTCGGGGAACGTCCCCGCGAGCGTGTCGGTGTCGTGGGTCGAGGTGTAGACGACCTGGCTCTCCCGGTGGTTCTCGAGCCGGTGCGGGCTCGACGCGGGCCCCTCGAACGCCCAGAGCATGATCACCATGCCCGGGAAGCCGAGCTCGTCGCGCAGCTCGATCACGTCCGGCGTGATCAGCCCGAGATCCTCGGCGATCACCGGCAGCGGGCCGAGCTCGGCCTCGGCTGCGCGGAAGAGGGCGGCCCCCGGCCCCCTGCGCCAGTGCCCGCGACGGGCGGTCTCCTCGCCCGCGGGCACCGCCCAGAAGCCGGCGAAGCCACGGAAGTGGTCGATCCGGAAGATGTCCGACAGCTCGAGCGCGCGCCGCATGCGCGCGACCCACCAGCGGTACCCGTCGCGCGCCATCGCCTCCCAGTCGTAGAGGGGGTTGCCCCACAGCTGGCCCTCCTCGTTGAGGTCGTCCGGCGGGGCTCCGGCGACGACGTCGTCCACCGGGAGGAACAGGTCGGGGTGGGCGCGATGGTCGCAGCCGTCGACCGCGACGTAGATGGGGACGTCGCCGATGATGCGGATCCCGCGCCGGCGCGCGTAGGCACGGAGGCCCTGCCACTCGCGGTCGAAGCGGACCTGGTCGTCGACGGCGCCGTCGCCCGCGTAGCCGGCCCAGTCGCCGATCCAGCTCGCGTGGCGCTCCTCGAACGCGCGCGCCTCGGAGCGCGGCACCGCGTTGTCGGGCTCGCACAGCAGCTCCGGCCAGGCGGCGAACGCCGACGGCGACGCATACGGCGAGCCGAACGCGTCGGGCGGGTTGAGCGGGAGGATCTGCCACCATCGTGCGCCCGCGGCGGCGAGCCAGTCGACGAACGCGAACGCCTCGGGGCCCAGCCGGCCGCCGGGGAGAGAGGTCGGGTGGAGCTGGATCCCAAGTGAGCGTTCGAGTCTCACGACGAGAGTGTTTACCGTGTGACGGCCGATGCCTGCGGACCGCATCATCCTCCTCGACCTCGAGCCGCAGGTCGACTGCGGTCGCTGGCCCGCCAAGGCGTGCGTCGGAGACCGGGTTCCGGTGGCGGTGACGGTCGTCCGCGACGGCCACGAGGTGCTGCGCGCCGCCGTGCGCTGGAAGGCGCCGGCGGGCCGCTGGCGCGAGGAGCCGCTGACAGCGATCGGCAACGACCGGTTCGCCGGATCCTTCCCCGTCGAGCAGATCGGTCGCTTCCGGTTCGCGGTGGAGGCCTGGGTCGATCGCCACGCCGGGTGGCTCGACGAGCACGATCGGAAGCGCGCGGCGGGCCAGGCCGACCTCGCGGGGGAGCTGTCGGAAGGCGCGCTCCTGTTCGGGCCGGGCACCGTGGACGAGTGGCGCGCACGCGCCGAGGAGCTCGCGGGGAAGGAGCGCCACGGCAAGGTGCGCAGCGCCGTGCTCGAGCTCGACGTCGAGCGGCCGCGGGCGCGCGAGGGGGCGTGGTACGAGCTGTTCCCGCGCTCCTGGGGCGGCCTGCGCGGCGTCGCGGAGGTGATCCCCGACCTCGCCGAGCTCGGCTTCGACGTCGTCTACCTGCCGCCGATCCACCCCATCGGCGAGACGAACCGCAAGGGCCGCAACAACGCCGCCGAGGCGCTGCCCGGGGACGTGGGCAGCCCGTGGGCGATCGGCTCTGCCGCGGGCGGGCACGACGCCGTCGACCCGGGCCTGGGGACGCTCGCCGACCTCGAGGCGCTCGTCGCGACCGCGTCCGGTCACGGGATGGAGGTGGCGCTCGACTTCGCGATCCAGTGCTCCCCCGACCACCCGTGGCTGGTCGAGCACCCGGAGTGGTTCCAGCACCGGCCCGACGGCTCGCTCAAGTACGCCGAGAACCCGCCGAAGCGCTACCAGGACATCCACAACGTCGACTGGGAGACGCCCGACCGCGAGGGGCTGTGGGGCGCGCTGCGCGACGTCGTCCTCCACTGGTGCGGTGCCGGCGTCCGGGTGTTCCGCGTCGACAACCCGCACACGAAGCCCGTGCCGTTCTGGGAGTGGCTGATCGCCGAGGTGCGGAGCGCGTTCCCCGACGTCGTCTTCCTGTCCGAGGCGTTCACCCGCCCGGCGATGATGACGACGCTCGGCAAGGCGGGCTTCTCGCAGAGCTACACGTACTTCACCTGGAAGACGGCGAAGTGGGAGCTGGTCGAGCTCGTCGACCAGCTGCGCTCCTGGTCCGCGTTCCTGCGGCCCAACCTCTGGCCCAACACCCCGGACATCCTCCACGCCTCGCTCGTCGAGGGCGGCCGGCCCGCCTTCGAGTCCCGGCTGGTGCTGGCGGCGACCCTCTCGCCGAGCTACGGGATCTACTCGGGCTTCGAGGCGTGCGAGAACGTCCCGCTGCGCCCCGACAGCGAGGAGTACCTCGACTCCGAGAAGTACGAGGTCAAGCAGCGCCGGCTGGCGGGCCCGCTCCTGCCGCTCCTGCGCCGGCTGAACGAGACCCGGCGCGCGCACCCGGCCCTGCGCCGGCTCGACGGCCTGCGCTGGCTGGACACGGCCAACGACGCCCTGCTCGGGTACCTCCGCTCGTGGGAGGATGACCTCGTGCTGGTCGTCGTGAACCTCGATCCACGCGCCGCCCAGGCCGGCGTCCTCGACGTGCCCGGCGATCTGGGACTGCCGGCAGCGTTCCCCGTGCGCGACGAGCTGGGGGGTGGCGAGTGGGGCTGGTCGCCCGGTCGCAACTACGTGCGACTCGAGCCCGGCCAGTCGCACGTCCTCACGGTGCTCCGAGCGGGCGACGCAGGGTGACCGCCCTCGGCATCGACGACCTCGACCTCTACCTGTTCGGCGAGGGCCGCAACGAGCAGCTCTGGCGGCTGCTCGGCGCCCACCCGCGCGACGACGGCGTCAGGTTCGCCGTGTGGGCGCCGAACGCCCGGGCGGTCTCGGTCGTGGGCGACTGGAACTACTGGAGCGAGGGCGCCGATCCGCTCTCGCCGCAAGGCACCTCGGGGATCTGGGCCGGCGTCGTCGAGCACGCGGCGGAGGGCCAGCGGTACAAGCTCGCGATCACGCACGCCGACGGCGTCACCAGCCTGCGCGCCGACCCGTTCGCGGCGCGTGCCGAGCCGCCGCCCGACACGGCCTCGACGATCTTCCGCTCGCGTCACGTCTGGCAGGACGACGCCTGGCTCGCGCGTCGCGCCGCGACCGACCCGGTCGCATCGCCGCTCTCGATCTACGAGGTGCACGCCGGCTCGTGGCGGAAGGGCCTCGGCTGGCGTGCGCTGGCCGACGAGCTCGGGGCGTACGTCGAGCAGACGGGATTCACGCACGTCGAGCTGCTCCCGGTGATGCAGCATCCCTACGGCCCCTCGTGGGGGTACCAGGTGACCGGCTACTTCGCGCCGCTCGCGACCCTCGGGGACCCCGACGACCTCCGGGCGTTCGTCGACGAGCTGCACCGCCGCGGCATCGGCGTGATCCTCGACTGGGTGCCGGCGCACTTCCCCAAGGACTCGTGGGCGCTCGCCCGGTTCGACGGCACCGCGCTCTACGAGCACGCCGACCCGCGCCGCGGCGAGCACCCCGACTGGGGCACGCTCGTGTTCAACACCGGGCGGCACGAGGTGCGCAACTTCCTCCTCGCGAACGCGCTCTACTGGCTCGAGGAGTTCCACGCCGACGGCCTGCGCGTGGACGCGGTCGCGTCGATGCTCTACCTCGACTACTCCCGCGAGACCGGGGAGTGGGTGCCGAACCGCTACGGCGGCCGCGAGGACCTCGACGCGGTGTCGTTCTTCCGGGAGCTGAACGAGACGCTCCACGCCCGCCACCCGGGCGTGATGGTGATCGCCGAGGAGTCGACCGCGTGGCCCGGCGTCTCCCGGCCCACCTCCGGTGGCGGGCTCGGCTTCACGTTCAAGTGGAACATGGGGTGGATGCACGACACGCTCGGCTACCTCGCCCACGAGCCGGTGCACCGCCGCTACCACCACGACGAGCTGACGTTCTCGCTCGTGTACGCCTGGGACGAGAACTTCGTGCTGCCCCTCTCGCACGACGAGGTGGTGCACGGCAAGCGCTCCCTGCTGCGGAAGATGCCGGGCGACGAGTGGCAGCAGTTCGCGAACCTGCGCGCCCTGTACGGGCACATGTGGGCGCACCCCGGCAAGCAGCTCCTCTTCATGGGTGGTGAGATCGCACAGGGCGTCGAGTGGTCCGAGGCTGCGTCGCTGGACTGGTACGTGCTCGACTACCCCGCGCACGCCGGCGTGCAGCGGCTCGTGTCCGACCTCAACCGCGTCTACCGGGCCGAGCCGGCGCTGTGGGAGGTCGACTTCGCGCCGCACGGCTTCGAGTGGCTCGTCGGCGACGCGCGGGACGACAACGTGCTGGCGTACCTGCGGCGCTCGGCCGACGGCGCCCGTGAGCTCGTCTGCCTCGTCAACTTCTCCCCGGCGGTGCGCACCGGGTGGCGTCTCCCGCTGCCGCGGGCCGGCACCTGGCGCGAGGTCGTCAACACCGACTCCGAGGCCTACGGCGGGACGAACGTCGGCAACCTCGGCGCGATCGTCGCCGAGCCCGAGCCGCTCCACGGCCGGCCGTTCTCGGCGGCCGTGACGCTGCCGGCGCTGGCGACGGTGTGGCTCACGCCCGCGGAGGACGTGGAGTAGCCTTTCGTCGCGTCCCGGTCAGCGAGCGAGGAGGGCATCATGTCGAAGGTCGTCGGTCTTGCGGTGCTCGTCGTGGCCTCGCTCCTCCTGCTCGCCACGGGCTGCGGCTCGGATGCCGAGGACGGCGGCACGACCGACACGACGGAGACCGCAGGCGGGAGCGAGCGGCTGACGACCGAGCAGTGGGGCGAGTACGAGGCCGTCGCGGCTCCGCTCGAGGCAGCGAGCGCAGAGGCGGCGAAGAAGCTCGACGTGTGCGTCGGCTCGGCCGACGACGCCGATCAGCTCGCCACCTGCGTCGGGGACTCGTTCTCGACCCTCGCGGATGCGACGGCGGCGTACGCGAGCACGCTCGAGACGTTCCAGGGAACCGTCGCCGGCGCCTGTGCGGACGCGTTGGCGGAGGTCCTCAACTACGCCCGGCCCCTCCAGGCGACGGCGGAGGAGATGCAGACGGTGATCGACGAGGGCGACCTCGCGGCGTACCCGGGCGTGTCGTCCAACCTCGAGGTCGTGGCCACGGGCGGGAAGGAGGAGAAGACCGCCTTCGAGGCGAGCTGCAAGCCCGCGTAGCCTGCTGCGATCAGTACCGTGGGCGCGTGACCGCCGACAACAGCATCCGCGTCAGCGCGCTCGTGCGCGAGTTCCGGAAGGGCCCGCGCGCGGTCGACGGGATCGACCTCCACGTCGACCCGGGGGAGATCTACGGCTTCCTCGGCCCCAACGGCGCCGGGAAGTCGACCACCGTTCTGATGCTGACGACCCTGCTGCCGCCGACCGCGGGAACGGCTGTCGTGGGCGGCTACGACGTCGTGCGCGAGGGCCCGAAGGTGCGCTCGGTGATCGGCGCGGCGCTCCAGGAGGCAGCGCTCGACCCGCTGCTGACAGGGCGCGATCACATGAGGCTCCAGACGATGCTGCACGGCCTGTCGAAGGTCGATCGCCAGCGTCGGCAGGTCGAGCTGCTCGACCGCGTCGGGCTCAGCGAGGCGGCCGACCGCAAGGTCGGCGGCTACTCGGGGGGGATGAAGCGGCGGCTCGACCTCGCGCTCGCGCTCGTCCACCGGCCGCGGATCCTCTTCCTCGACGAGCCGACGACGGGCCTCGACCCACAGAGCCGGACGGCGCTGTGGGAGGAGGTCGCGCGGCTGGCGCGCGAGGACGGCGTGACGGTGTTCCTCACGACGCAGTACCTCGAGGAGGCGGACGTGCTCGCCGATCGGGTGGGGATCATCGACCACGGGCGGATCGTGGCCGAGGGCACGCCGACCGCGCTGAAAGCGGAGATCGGTCGGCCGAGCGTGCACGTCATCCCGTGCCGACCGGAGGACGCGGGCCGGATCGCGCGCTTCCTCGAGCGGTTCGGCGAGCCGCTCCCAGGCGACGAGCTCGCCGTCCGCCTCGCCGAGGGCCCGGGCCTCGCCGACGTCGTCAGGGCGATGGACGCCGACGGCATCGTCGTCGACGACATCGAGCTGCGGGCGCCCACGCTCGACGACGTGTTCCTCGCCAAGACGGGGCGCACGCTCGAGGGAGCCACCGAGGAGGAGTCGGCGTGAGCCGAGCGCGGAGCACGGCGCGAGGCGTCTGCGGCCAGCTCGGCGGCGTCTTCGGTGCCTGGCTTCAGCCAGGCTCCCCCGGGTGGGGAGCCGATCCCGCGGTCACCCTGCCGCGGCCTCCGGTGACCAGAGGATGAGCGTGCTCGCGACACAGGTGGGCGCGCTGGCCCGGCGCTCCGTCACGCGCACCGCGCGGCAGCCGGCGAGCGCGATCCCGCCCCTCGTCTTCCCGCTCGCGCTGATGGCGGTGAACGCCGGCGGCCTGCAGCCCTCGACCGACCTCCCCGGCTTCCCCACCGACTCCTTCCTCGCGTTCGCGCTCGCCGTGCCCTTCATCCAGGGAGCCCTCTTCTCGACCATGAACGCGGGCACCGACCTGGCGCGCGACATCCAGACGGGGTTCTTCACGCGGCTCTCGCTCACGCCGATGCGCGGCACCGCGCTGCTGGCCGGACAGCTCGCGGGCATCGTCGCCCTCGGCGTGCTGCAGGCGGTCGTCTACGTCGCCGTCGGCCTGCTCGTCGGCGTGCGCTTCGCCTCCGGCCCGGCGGGCATCGCCCTGCTCCTCGTGTACGCAGCGCTCGTCTCGCTCGGGTTCGGCGCGCTCGGCACGTTTCTCGCGCTGCGCACCGGCTCGGGCGAGTCGATCCAGGGGCTCTTCCCGGTGCTGTTCGTGTTCCTGTTCATCTCGTCGATGAACACGCCGCTCGAGCTGATCGAGGTGGACTGGTTTCGCGCGCTCGCGACGCTGAACCCGGTCTCGTACCTGATCGACTGCGTTCGCAGCCTGATCATCACGGGCTGGGACGCCCAGGCGCTCGCGCTCGGGTTCGGCATCGCCCTCGTGCTCGCGGTGGTCACGATCGCGGCCGCGTCGTGGGCGCTCACGCGCCGGATGGAGCGGACGTGAGGGTCTGGTCGGTCGCCCACGGGGTGGCGTGGCGGACGGTCAAGAACGTGCTGACGACCCCGTCCCTGCTCGTGCCGTCGCTGATGTTCCCGCTCTTCTTCTTCGTGGCGTTCGCCGGCGGGCTGTCCCAGGTGCAGGACGTCCCCGGCTTCGACTACGAGGGCGACTACACCTCCTTCCAGTTCGTGTTCGTGCTGCTGCAGTCGGCGGCCTTCGGCGGGGTCTTCACCGGGTTCGGCGTGGCGCGGGACTTCGAAGGCGGCTTCGCGAAGCGGCTGCTGCTCGCCTCGCCCAACCGCAAGGGGATCGTGCTCGGCTACGGCGTCGCCGCCGTGCTCCGCTGGGTCGTCACCGCCACCCTGCTCACCGTGATCGCGCTCGTCGTCGGGATGGAGGTCGGCGGATCGGTCGCCCAGGTCGTCGGCCTGTACACCCTCGCGCTGCTGCTGAACATGGTCGGCTTCGGGTGGTCGGCCGGGATCGCGATGCGGTTCCGCACCATCCAGGCCGGGCCCCTCATGCAGATGCCGGTCTTCCTGCTGCTCTTCTTCGCGCCGGTCTACGTCCCGCTCGACCTGCTGAGCGGCTGGCTGCACACGGTCGCCCGGCTCAACCCGGTCACGTACCTGCTGGAGACTGGCCGGGGGTTCATCGCGGGCGACCCCGTGCACGTGGCGCTCGCCTTCGGGCTCGCCCTGGTGCTCGTCGCCGTCTTCTCCACGTGGGCGCTGCGCGGGCTGCGCTCGGCGGAGGCCGCGGGCTGATGCGCGACGTCCTCGCAGGGCGGCCGCTGCCCCTCGGCGCCCACTGGGACGGCAGCGGCACGACGTTCTCGCTCTTCTCCCGCCACGCGACGGGCGTCGAGGTCTGCCTGTTCGACGAGGCGGGCCGCGAGGAGCGGGTGCCCCTGCGCGAGCGCACCGCGTTCGTGTGGCACGGGCGCCTGCCCGGGGTGGGCCCGGGGCAGCGCTACGGCTACCGGGTCGACGGGCCCTGGGAGCCCGCGCACGGGCACCGCTTCAATCCCGCGAAGCTCCTGCTCGACCCGTACGCCCGAGCGATCGACGGCACGGTGCGACCGGCGCGGGCGCGCTCGCTCGCCTACGTGGCCGGGCACGAGAACACCGCCGACACGACCGACTCCGCCGACGGCGTCCCGCGGTCGGTCGTGATCGACCCGTCGTTCGACTGGGAGGGGGACACGCCGTTGCGGCGGCCGTGGGACGAGACGATCGTCTACGAGGCGCACGTCAAGGGCTTCACGAAGCTGCTCGACGCCGTCAGGGAGGATCTGCGCGGGACGTACGCCGGGCTCGCCTCGGAGCCTGCGATCGCCCACCTCACCTCGCTCGGCGTCACGGCGATCGAGCTGCTCCCTGTGCATCAGATCGTGGACGAGGCGCATCTCGCCGACCTGGGCTTCTCCAACTACTGGGGGTACTCGACGATCGGGTTCTTCGCGCCGCACGCGGGGTATGCCGCGACGGGGTCGGGCGGCGAGCAGGTGCGCGAGTTCAAGGGCATGGTCAAGGCGCTGCACCGCGCCGGGCTCGAGGTGATCCTCGACGTCGTGTACAACCACACGGCCGAGGGCGGGGTGCTCGGGCCGTCGCTCGCGTTCCGGGGGATCGACAACCTCGTCTACTACCGCACCGACCCGGGCGATCCACGGGTGTACACGGATGTCACCGGCACCGGCAACACGCTGAACCTCTCCCATCCGGACGTGCTTCGCCTGGTGCTCGACTCGCTCCGCTACTGGGCCGTCGAGTGCCACGTCGACGGCTTCCGGTTCGACCTCGCCTCCGCCCTCGGTCGGGATCCCGACCACTTCGACTCGTCGGCGGCGTTCTTCGACGCGATCCACGCCGATCCCGTCCTGTCGCAGGTGAAGCTGATCGCGGAGCCGTGGGACGTGGCCCCGGGCGGCTACCAGGTGGGCGGCTACCCGGTGCTGTGGAGCGAGTGGAACGGGCGCTACCGCGACACGATGCGCGACTTCTGGCGCGGTCACACCGCGGTGGCGGCCTTCGCCCAGCGGTTCACCGGCTCGAGCGACGTGTTCGCCGACGACGGGCGGACGCCGTTCGCGTCGGTGAACTTCGTCACCTGCCACGACGGCTTCACCCTCCGCGACCTCGTCACGTACGAGCGCAAGCACAACGAGGCGAACGGGGAGGCGAACCACGACGGCACCGACGACAACCGGAGCTGGAACTGCGGCGTCGAGGGTGAGACGGCGGAGCCCGAGGTCAACGCGCTGCGCGACCGGCAGATCCGGAACGTGATCGCCACGCTGCTCCTGTCACAGGGCACGCCCATGCTGCTGGCGGGGGACGAGCTGCGGCGGACGCAGGGGGGCAACAACAACGCCTACTGCCAGGACAACGAGATCTCGTGGCTCGACTGGTCGCTCGACGAGCGGGCCGAGGGACTCTGCGCGTTCACGCGTCGCGTGGTGGGGCTGCGCCGTGCCCATCCGGTGTTCCGGCGGCGGGCCTTCCTCACGGGCGAGGAGCGGATGGGCTCGGGCGCGCCCGACGTGTGGTGGTTCCGACCCGATGGGCGCCGGATGACCCAGGCCGACTGGGGGCGCGGCGACGCGTTCGCGCTGGGGGTGTTCCTGAACGGCGAGGAGATCCCGGGCCTGACCCCGGAGGGCGAGCCGGTCGTCGACGAGTCGTTCATCGTGCTCTTCAACGCCTGGCGCGACCCCGTCACCTTCCTGCTCCCGCCGACCCGGTTCGGTCGGCGCTGGGCGCACGAGCTCTCGACCGCGGAGCCCCACCTGCCACCGAGCGAGCACGAGCTGCCGGCTCGCGCGCCCGTGACGGTGGACGGGCGCGCGCTGCGGCTGCTTCGGCGGACCGGGTAGCCGACGAGCGCGGTCGGCACCATGGCCGCGTCGGCCGAGAGCACGACTCCGAGCGAGCTGCGCGCCCTACGACGCTGCGGGCGGAGGCGCTTCGAGCACGCGCAGGCACACCTCGACGACGCGCGGGTCGAACTGCGTTCCGGCCGCCTCCGAGAGCCGCCGGAAGGCCTCGTCGGCCGCGAGCGCCTGCCGGTACGGACGGTCGCTCGTCATCGCGTGGAACGCGTCGCAGGCGAAGATGATGCGAGCCTCGAGCGGGATCGCGTCGCCCAGGAGCCCGTCCGGATAGCCGCGCCCGTCGTAGCGCTCGTGGCAGGCGCGGACGATCGGCCGGACGTCGGAGAGCTGGTCGATCGGCGCCAGGATCCGCTCGCCGAGCTCCGGATGGCGCTCGATGATCTCGCGCTCCTCGTCGGTGAGCGGTCCGGGCTTCATGAGGATCGAGGCCGGGATCCCGATCTTGCCGATGTCGTGGAACAGCGCCCCGAGCTCGATGCGCTTGAGCGTGCCCGCTTCGAGTCCGAGCTCCTGCCCGACCCGCAGGGCCATGTCGCAGATCCAGCGCGCGTGGGACGACGTGTACTCGTCCTTGGCCTCCAGGGCGTTCGCAAGGGCCTCGACCGTGGAGAGGAACGTGCGCTCGAGCGTCTCGAAGCTGCCGGCGTTCGTGATCGCCAGGCGGGCCTGGTTGCCGATCCCCTCGAGCAGCTCGAGCTCGCGCGTGCCCGTGGTGTGCTCGATCGCGACGGCGAGGACGCCGAGGCCCGACTCGAGGTGGATCGGCACGACAGCGTGGGTCTCGCCGCGCCCGCGCATCCCGAGCACACGGGCGATGCCCTCGGCCTCGTCCGCCGAGAGCAGCCACGGGCCGTCACGGTCGGAGAAGCGAGCGACGATCTCCGCGGGGATGCGGAGGGCGCCGCCCGTCGAGAGGCGCTCGCCCGAGACGGCCGCCAGGCACTGGAGCTCTCCCGTCTCGCGGACGGGCAGCCAGAGCGAGGCCCGCGGTGAGCCGATGATGCGCGCCGCGCCGCGTGCCACCCGAGCCGCCACCTCGCCGAGGTCGGTGAGCGACGACAGCTCGCGCGAGAGCTCCAGCAGGGCCTTGGCGCCCTCCGCCTCGCGCCGCTCGGCCTCGTAGAGGCGGGCGTTGACGAGCGCCACGGAGGCGTGCCCGGCCAGCACCTCGAGCAGGCGCAGGTCGTCGCCGTCGAACTGGTCGCGCCCGAGCTTCGACACGACGATCACGCCCTCGACCGACGTCCCGTAGCGCAGCGGCACGGCGAGGAGCGACTCCTCGATGCGCTCCGTGCCCTGGATCAGCCGGCCGATGCCGCAGTTGGCGGCATCGCCGGTGAGGAACGGCTCGCCGGTCGCGGCGACGTGACCGGTGATCCCCTCCCCGACGCGGGTCGCGAGCACCTGCAGCGCCGGCGACTCCCCGATGAGGTCGCCGCGGAACGCCACCGGCACGAGCTCGTCGCCGTCGCGGACGAACACGCGACAGTTGTGGTAGTCGATCAGCTGGCGGAGCTCGTCGGCGATCGTGCCGCCGATCTCGCTCACGTCGTTGAGGCGCGCGAGCTTGGTCGAGACGCCGTGCAGCATCTTCAGGTGCGCGATCGAGCGGACCTCGTCCGCCCGCATCGGGTTCGGCCGCTCGGAGCGCTCCTCCTCGAAGACGACGATCCGCCCCTTGCCGGTCGCCTTGGCGGTCATCATCGCGATCTCGCCGCAGGCGACGAGCTCTCGCGGGTTGGCGGCGTGCTCGGGGCCACACGCGATCCCCACGGACACGCTCATCGGGCCGACGACGTCGAAGGCGGTCGCTGCGAGCCGCTCGGCGATCCGCTCGGCGAGGCGGAAGGCCTCCGACGGTCCCGAGCCGGGGAGGACGATCGCGAACTCCTCGCCGCCGATCCGGCAGACGGCGTCCGTCACGCGAACGCTGCCGCGCAGGATCTCTGCGATCCCCACCAGCACCGTGTCGCCGATCGCGTGGCCGTAGACGTCGTTCACCCGCTTGAAGTCGTCGAGATCGAGCATCACGAGCCCGATCGTCTCGTGGCTCGCGGAGGAGCGGACGAGCTCGCTGCGGAGGCGCTCGTGGAAGGCCCGGTGGTTCCAGAGGCCCGTGAGCGAGTCGGTCTTCGCCTGCTGCTCGAGGGAGGCGCGGATGTGGGCGTTGTCGATCGCGAGCGCCGCGGCGTCGGCGAACCGCACGACGAGCCGGAACTCGTCCTCGGTGAACTCCTGGAACCCGAGCCGGTAGATGTTGAGCGTCCCCTTCAGGTGGCCCCGTGCGATCAGCGGGGCGGAGATGAGCGACTCGGGATCGGGTGTCGTGTTCGCGACGAACCGCACCCGGGGGTCGAGCTCCGCCCGGTTCGCCAGCACGGGCTCGCGCTGCTCCGCTGCCCAGCCGGTGATCCCGACGCCGTACGGGAACGGCGGGTCCTCGAGCACCTTGGCGGCGTCCGTCCCGCTCGCGTAGACGGCGCGCAGCTCGCGCATGGCGTCGTCGGCCTCGTAGAACGTGATGTCGTCGTAGGGCACGAGCTCGCCGACCGTGTCGGCGATCCGCTGCAGGAGGTCGTCGAGGCTCTGCTCGGACAGGACCTCGTGGAAGACGTCCGCGAGCTTGCGGTACGACTCGACCAGCGGGTCGTCGGGGCGGGAGACCGCCGCAGGGCTGTCGGCCGGAGGTTGCACCGGGAGCACACCCGTCATCGGCGCGCGGCGGCCCGGCCTTGAGAGGCAGTGGTCGAGGCGACTGGAGGTGTCGGGCCCCGGCGCCGATATCCACGATGTGCAGGTGCTTCCGGGGGAGGAACCGAGGGCCGCCTCGTCGAATCCGCGTCGCGTGATGCGAGCGCTGATCGGCGTCGCCGTCGTCGCTGTGCTCCTGCTCGTCGCCGCCCCTCCGGTCGGCGCGACGGAGAGCGGGGTCGGCCGGGCCTGGTTCCTCCGCGGGGGGGTGCCGGTCCCCGTTCAGCGGTCGGCTCCGAGCGTCCCGGCGCTCGTGGAGGCGCTGCTCGCCGGCCCACGCGCGACCGAGCGCGCACGTGGCATCTCCACCGCCATTCCGGCCCGTACCGCAGTGCGGTCCGTCGTCGTGCGGCGGAGGGTCGCGACCGTCGACCTGTCGGCCTCGTTCGCGCGCGGCGTCGACCGCGGCGCGCTGCGCGAGCGCATGGGGCAGCTCGTGCGCACCGTCCTGTCCGTGCCCGGTGTCACGGCGGTGCGCGTGCGCATCGAGGGCGGCGTGCCGATCGGCCTGTTCCCCGGCTACGACCTGCGCCGACCGGTCGCAGCACCCCTCGACACCGCACCGCGCCCGACGAGCACCCGCGACGTGCAGCAGGCGCTCGTCGATCTCGGGTTCCTGGACCGACGCGGCCTCACGGGTCGGATCGACGCCAGGACGTCCACCGCGGTGCTCGCGTTCCAGAAGTGGGCGGGGCTGCCCCGTGACGGCGTGCTCACGGCGGCCACGGTCGAGGCGCTGCTCGGCGCGACGCGTCCCCAGCCCGCGCTCCGTGCGCCGGGGCGGCGCATCGAGGTGCAGCTCGGCCGCCAGCTCGCCCTGCTGATCGAGAACGGGCGCGTCGTCCGCACCGTGCACGTCTCGACCGGCGCGGGCGGAGCGACGCCGCTCGGCTCGTTCCACGTCTACCGGAAGGAGCGGTACTCGTGGTCGGTGCCCTTCTCGGTGTGGCTCCCGTGGGCGAGCTACTTCGTCGGCGGCGTCGCGTTCCACGAGTTCGGCTCCGTGCCGACGTACGCCGCCTCTCACGGCTGCATCCGCGTGAGCCACTACGACGCCGAGATGCTCTACGGCTTCGCCGACTTCGGCACGCAGGTGGACGTCTTCCACGAGGCGAGCGCATGAGCCGACGTGGCGTCGCCGTCACCGTCGTGGGAGGGATCGGCCTCGTCGCCGTCGTCGTCACCGCGGCGGTGGTGGCCGCGGTCTCGCTCGTCGCGCTCGGTCTCCCGGCGGAGGGTCGGGCCGAGGACGCGCCGCCCGTCGCCGTCGAGACGCCGTCGCCGTCCACGCCCGCCAGGCGTCCGACCGTGCTCGTGGTGGCGCTCGCGCCCGGCGACCCCGTGCTGCAGGCGGGGGTCGTCCGCGGCCGCGAGGTGCTCCTCGCCAGAGGGTTCGAGGTGGCGGTCGCGCGGGCGATCGCCGACCGTCTCCGCATCCCGCAGGTGCGGTTCGTGCGCGCTCCCTCCACGGAGCGCCTGCTCCTCGGCGACGCCCCCGGCTGGGACCTCGCCCTCGCCGCCGTCCGGCCGACACGGCTCGCCTACGACCGCGGCTCCGTGACGCGGCCCTACCTGGCGACGGACACGGTCGTCCTGCTCCGTCGGGGCACCGCGCGCCCGCGGACGCTCGACGAGCTCCGCACCCGGATCGTCTGCGCGATCCGCGCCACCGAGGCGGCACGCACGGCGACGTGGATCCGACCCGCACAGCGGGCGATCGTGGCGCCCGGCCCGGCGCGCCTCGTCCGCCTCGTCCAGACCGGCGCGTGCGACGCGGCGTTGCTCGACCCGACCGCGGCGACCAGCGTCGTGGAGGGCCACCGCGCCGTGCTCGGGCCGATCGCCGCGCGGGTGCGATGGGACGGCGGGCTCGTGGCGCTCGTGCACCCCGACGCGCCCGTGCCGGCAGCCGCGGTCGACCGGGCGATCGCGGCGCTGCGGGCGAACGGCACGCTCGGGCGGCTCGCCCGCTTCTGGCTCGGCTTCGACCCGGCGAGCCTTCCGATCATCCGTCCGTAGGGGCGGGGCTTGCCCCGCCCGGCATCACGCTGCGCTCGGCTCGCTCCGGGCGGCCTCGTCCGTAGGGGCGGGGCTTGCCCCGCCCGGCATCACGCCGCGCTCGGCTCGCTCGCGGCGGCCTCGTCCCAATACCGGTTGAGGGATCCCTGCACCTTCACGGCCCAGACGATGCCGGGGATGATCAGGAACCCGAACGGGAACAGCCACAGGCCCGTCCAGCCCGTCACCGGCTTCGGCTTCCCGTCACCCGCGTACATGTCGCCGATCTCCGACGGGATCACGAAGGCCATCACCGGGGACAGGACGAGCCAGACCACGAGGCCGAGCACGCCGCCGAGCCCCTGGCCGGTGCGCCGCTTCATCTCCTCGCAGGTCTTGTAGACCCAGTAGATCCAGTAGATCCCGAAGGTGACGAACCCGACCAGGATCACGAACCACACGCCACGCTGCTGTCCCAACGGTCCCGTGCTCACCGCAGTGCTCCTCCTCCTGCCCGCCGACGGCCGACGGCTCGAAGGCTACGCGGGGCAGCGGCCGGCACGGAACGCCGGGACCTCGCCGGCCGGAAGCACCCAGGCCCAGCGGCTCCCCGTCCACACCGCGTTCACGCTGGCGTCGGTGGCCGGGTAGACCCGCGTGGCGTCCGCGATGCGGAAGCGCAGGACCACCCGGGTCGAGCGACGTTGCGGGACGCCCGGCGACGCGAGGGGTGCGGTGCGCTTCGAGACGACTTTCGTCGAGGCGAGTCGGTAGGCGGACAGGCTCGGATCGGTCGCCCGGCAGCGGACGAACTGCTGCTTCGGCGCGACGCGCTGGTGCGCGGGGTGCAGCAGCGTCCAGGCCTCCGCATAGCGCGCCTCGACCGTGAACCGGAGCACGCGCTTCATGAACGCCTCGGGCGACTCTGCCGCGCCACCCGCCGGGGCGGCGACGAGCGTCACCAGCGCGACGAGAGCGAGTGCGCGGCGCATCGTCAGAGCGTACGCGGTCCCGGGCAGTCCGCGCCAGCGCTCACCGCCGGTCGCGGGGCTCCCGGCCGAGGACGAGGAGCGCGGCGAGCGTGGCGACCGGCAGGACGACGGCCGCGATCACCCACCCGACCGGGCCGATCAGCGCCAGCCCGACGATCACCAGCGGAACGCCGATCACGAGCGCCACGACGATCGCGGTCATGCGCACGAGGTCCATCTTCCGAGGCTACGCGTCGCCGCACCCCGGACATGATGGCGAACCGGCGGGAGCGTGCTCGGCGTGGAAGGAGGTGCTCCACGCGTTCGCCCGATGCCGCGACACGTCGAGCTCCGCCCGGACGGGAGTCGAGCTCAGCGGCGTGCTGGTGCCCGGCGCCCGTTTCAGGCGTCCGACGTCTGCCCGAGCCAGAGCTCCGCGGCGAGCAGCTCTGCGACGCCGGTCTCGACGAGCGTCGCGACCAGAGGATCGTCGGCACCCGGGTAGGGGATGCGGAGCGCGGCTCCGTCGACGGCGCTGCCGACCGCAACGATGGTGCTGTCGCGCTGTCGTGCCCAGTCGAGCACCCCCGGGTCGAACCGTGAGCCGGGGAAGAGGAGAGCGGTGTAGCCGGGATGCTTGGAGAGGTAGACGTCCACGTGCAGCCAGTCCCCCGTCTCCGCGGCGTCGGCCGCGAGCCTCGGTGCCTCGCGCAGCATCAGCGCCGACTGCAGCGCCGACGAGATCCGCTCGGCCGGAGCGATCGTGTAGATCGCCCGCGTGGCGATGGAGAGCTCCACGAGCCGTCCGAGCCACTCCGCGCGGGACGCCCGCAGCGTCGCCCCGGCCTCCACGGCGGGCCGCAGGTCGTCGACGCTCGGCATCCCGGTGAGCCGTCCGACGAGGGCGAGCAACACCGCGAGCGTCGCCTGGAAGCTCACGCAGGCGACGCCTCCGTGCTCCGGCCCGACCGCCAGGGGGAGGACGACGTCGGCGTGACCCTCGATCGCCGACCCCGGGACGTTCGTCACGGCGACGGTCGGGCTCGTGGCCCGGTGGCGCGAGAGCGCCTCGATCGTCTCGACCGTCCCACCCGAGGCGGAGATGCCGACCACGAGCGTGCCGGGCCGAGGCTGGGTCGGCAGCCCCGTCGACGCAAGCTCCGCGTACGCGTCGATCCCGCGCGCCCGCAGGTGCGCGGTGGCGGTCAGCGCGGCGAAGCGCGAGCTGCCCATGCCCAGGAACAGGACCCGCTCCACGGCTTCCACGGACAGCTCGCCGAGGGGCGACTGACCGCTGGAGTAGACGTCGAGCACGTGGGCGAGTCGCTCCGGTGCGGACAGGACGTCCGCGAGAAAGCCGTCGGGGCTCATGCCGCGGTCGCCCGCTCCAGGAGGCGCTCGAGTGCGAGCCGTGGCGCGTACGACCACTCCGGGAGCACCGTCGCAGCGTAGATCACCTCGTGGAGCTCCTTCTCGAGCTCCCAGGCGAGCAGCAGTCCGTCGTCCACCGGCAGCCCAGCCTCCGACGTGGATGACGCGTACCCTGCCAGCGCGGCCCTACGGGCCTCCGAGCTCCACGCGAACGCGTCGCGCAGCGCGGTGCCGAAGCCGAGCCGACGCGCAGCGGCAGCAGCCGTGTGGTCGAGCGACAGCACGAGGCAGGCCACGTCGCGCAGCGGCGACGCGTGCCGACGCCGCTCCTTGAGCGGGCGTCCCGGCTCGCCCTCGAGGTCGATCACGACCGGCCCGTCGGGCGACGCGACGAGCTGACCGACGTGGAGGTCGCCGTGGCAGCGGATGAGCGGTCGACCGGCAAGCGCGCGGAGCCCCTCGAGCGCCTCCTCTGCGGTCGAGCGGGCGGTCACGAGCACCGCCCTGGTCGCGTCGGCCGCCACCTCGATCGCTGCGGTGAGCCTCGCAGCCGCCGCGGTGGCTGCAAGGGTGCCGTCGTCGGCGGTCGCCTGCACCACGCCGAATGCCGCTGCCAGATCGACGTGGAGTCGCCCTGTCGCACGTCCGAACGCCTCCGCGTCCGCCACGAGATCGTGGAGGCCCGGGTGGTCGTCGTGCGCGAGCGCCGCTCGCAGCCGCTCGATCAGGTGCTCCCAGCCGACGGGCTTCCCCGGGACGAACGCGTAGACGCACGCGATCGCCTCCTGAGCGCCCGCGTGCCTGCGGAAGAGCGCCCCGCCGAAGCGCGGCGCCCGCGGCGAGCCCACCGCGGTCAGGCCCGCGAGCAGCTCCGGCTCGGGGTGGACGCCCTTCTCGAGCCGGCGATAGCATTTCACGACCACCTGGTCGTCGAGCACGATCGACGTGTTGGACTGGTCGGCGGACAGCGTGCGCCCCCGCGGTGAGGCGGGTGGGGCGACGGCGCCGGGCACCGCGGTGAAGCACCCGACGAGGCCTCCGAGCCGGCCCCCTTCCGCGATCGCGGCGGCCAGTGCCGGCCAGAGGGGATCCTCCGGTCCAGCGTCGATGAGGGCGCCGGTCGCGTCCAGTCGGGCCGGCAGCGCGTAGCGGTCGCGATCGTCGCCCTGGACGGCATCGACCACCAGGAGCAGCGCGCCGTCGCTGCGGGGGATCTCGACGGCGTCGACGAGGACGACGCCGTCGATCGGCCGTTCCTTGCCGGCGAACCACCGCGCGGAGGCGAGACGCTCCCGGTCGAGGGCGACGACGGCCTGCTCGAGCACGCTTCGGGTCACCACGGGCCTTGACGGCATCTTGCGGATCTCGTAGGTTCGCGATCCATCAGGACGGAATTGTCGGAAAAGCGCGGCGACGATAGCGGATTCCGGGAGCGGGCGGCCGGAGCCAGAACGGTGCGCCTCGACGACCTCGACCGCCGCATCATCGCCGTCCTGCAGACGGACGGCCGGCGGCCGTTCAGCCGCATCGCAGCCGAGCTGGAGGTGTCGGAGAGCGTCGTGCGCTATCGGGTCGGGCGCCTCGAGGAGCACGGGCTGCTGCAGATCGTCGGCATCGCCGACCCGATCCGGATCGGCTTCGACCGGATGGCTCTGCTGGGCATCCGCGTGCGGCCGGGCACCCTCGAGGACGTCTGCGCTGCCGTGGGAGCGCTTCCCGAGACGAGCTACGTGGCCGAGACCGCGGGCTCGTTCGACCTGTTCGTCGAGGTGGTCTGTCGCGACACGGCGCACTTCGCGGATCTGCTGAAGCGCCGCCTCCACACGATCCCCGGCGTGGTCACCGTCGAGTCGTTCCTCGTCCTCGGCATCCACAAGCTCGCCTACGGCTGGGGGGTCCCCGGCGTGGAGACCGCCGTGGCCGGTACGGGCACGATCCCCTCTCCCACACCCTAGGAGCGCCATGACCGACGCCCGCACGATCGTCTTCTTCCCCGAGAGCGCCTACGGCCCGACCAACAACTGCGTCGCGATCGGGCAGATCCTGCGCGAGCACGGCCACCGGGTCGTGTTCGTGCTCGAGGAGTCGTTCGCCGGCACGCTCGAGGCGCAGGGCTTCGAGGAGCGCCTGATGCGGCTCGGCCCGCCCCCCGAGCAGGAGGAGGAGCCCGGCCAGTTCTGGAAGGACTTCATCCGCGACACGGCGCCGGTCTTCCGCAAGCCGACGCTCGAGCAGCTCGGCGAGTTCATCGCGCCAACGTTCGGCGCGCTCTGCGACGGGGCCCGCTTCGTGGACGAGCGCCTGGCCGAGATCTTCGACGAGCTCGGACCCGACGTGATCGTCGAGGACAACGTCGTGTGCTTCCCCGCGATCCACGCGTCGGGGCGTCCGTGGGCCCGGATCGTCTCCTGCAATCCGCTCGAGATGAAGGACTCCGGCATCCCGCCGGTCTTCTCCGGCTACCCGGCGGCGGACCACGACGGCTGGGACGCGTTCCGCGCCGAGTACCTGCGCGCGACGGCCGCGCTCCACGCCTCGTTCTCGGACTTCTGCCGGGAGCACGGCGCTCCGCCGTTGCTCGAGGGGGAGTTCATCCACGAGTCGCACCTGCTCAACCTCTATCTCTACCCGGCCGAGATCGACTACGTCCGCGCGGCGCCGCTCGCGCCCACGTGGCACCGCATCGACACCTGCGTGCGCGAGGTGACCGAGGACTTCACCGTCCCCGACGAGCTCGCGCACGTCGAGGGCGGGCTCGTGTACCTGTCGCTCGGCAGCCTCGGCTCGGCCGACGTCGAGCTGATGCGACGCCTCGTCGACGTGCTCTCCCGCTCGCCGCACCGCTTCGTCGTCTCCAAGGGGCCGCAGCACGCCGAGTACGAGCTCGCGGACAACATGTGGGGCGCCGAGTACCTGCCCCAGCCTGCGATCCTGCCCGTCGTCGACCTCGTCATCACGCACGGGGGCAACAACACGACGACCGAGTGCTTCCACTACGGGAAGCCGATGATCGCGCTGCCGCTCTTCTGGGACCAGTACGACAACGCCCAGCGCGTGCACGAGACGGGCTTCGGCCTCCGCCTCGCGACCTACGCGTTCGAGGAGCGGCAGCTGCTCGACGCGGTGGAGCGACTCCTCGCCGACACCGCCCTGCAGTCGCGGATGCGCGCCGTCGCGACGCGCCTGCAGGCCGACCCCGGTCGCGTCCGGGCCGCCGCGCTGATCGAGCGGCTCGCACGCGACGGACAGCCCGTCACCCGTTGACCCGACCCGTTCCTCGACACAGGAGGCACTCTCGATGAAGCACCGCTGCACCACGCGCGTCGCCCTGCTCGCCGCGCTCGCGATCGTCGCCGTCGCGGTCGCGACGGGCACCGCCACGGCGCGCTCGTCCGCCGTCACGCTGACGATCTCGAACTGGGACGCCTACACGCCGAAGGATCTCATCCCGGCCTTCGAGAAGGCCACCGGCATCAAGGTCAAGCTCGCGAAGCACACGACGAACGAGGACATCATGGGCAAGCTGGAGGCCCAGAACGGCGGCGGCTACGACATCGTGTTCGTGTCCGGCCCGTTCGCCGAGTCGCTCAAGAAGCGCGGCTGGGCCGCCCGCCTCGACCGGACGAAGATCCCGAACCTCAAGAACCTCTACCCGGCCGCCTTCAGGCTCGCCTACGACACGGGCAACCGCTTCTCCGTCCCGTACACGTGGGGCACCACCGGCCTGTGCTGGCGCAGCGACCTGACGAAGGCGCCGACCAGCTGGAACGACCTGCTGAAGCCCTCGCCGGCGCTGAAGGGGAAGGTGACGATGCTCGCCACCGACCGCTGGCTGATGCTGCCCGCGCTCAAGATGCTCGGGTACTCGATCAACACCGTCAACCCGGCCCAGCTCTCCAAGGCAGCCTCGCTCCTCAAGGAGACGAAGAAGAGCCTGCTCGCCTACGACGACACGACGTTCTACTCGAAGCTCGTCTCGGGCGAGGCCCACCTCGTCCAGGCCTGGGATGGCTGGTGCAACTACGGCATCGCCGAGAACCCGAAGATCAAGTTCATGATCCCCAAGGAGGGGTCGGACGTGTGGGTCGACACGATGGTCGTGCTCGCGAAGAGCAAGAACCAGGAAGCGGCGCACCAGTTCCTGAACTGGGTTCTGCGACCCGACAGCGGCAAGGCCGTCACCGAGCTCGTGCTCTACAAGACGCCGAACGAGAAGGCGATGGCCCGGGTCAAGAAGTCGCTCGCCAAGACGTACCCGAACCTCGCGATCCCACCGAAGGTGCTGCTCCGCTTCCAGACCGAGCGCGATCTCGGCAAGGCGCAGCCCCTGTGGTCGCGGACGGTGTCCGAGATCATCGGCTGAGCGTCCGGTGCGCCGCCGGCTCGGCAGCGCGGCACTCGTCAGCCCCGCCCTCCTCTGGTGGGCGG
>CAZUVW010000022.1:0-22967 GCA_964623875.1 uncultured Gaiellales bacterium | reverse complement strand
CCGCGTTCGCCGACCAGCAGGCGTCACTCCGGGCGCACGTGCCCTGGGCGCTGGCGATCCTCTGCCTGACGACCTTCGCGATCCTGTTCGTGTTCACCGGCTCGGTCGTGCTGCCGGCCAAGGCCCTCGTGATGAACGTCCTGACGATCGGCGCGGCCTTCGGGATCCTCGTGCTCGTGTTCCAGGAGGGGGCCGGCGAGCTCGGGCTCGAGTCGACGCAGCCGATCCTCCTCTGCGCGACGGCGTTCGGCCTGTCCACGGACTACGCGGTCTTCCTGCTCAGCAGGATCATGGAGGCACGCGAGCGAGGGCTCCCGGATCGGGAGGCCGTGGCCGAGGGGCTCGAGCGCACCGGCCGGATCGTCACGGCCGCCGCGCTGCTCTTCTGCGTCGCGATCGGCTCGTTCGCGACCTCGCAGCTCGTGTTCGTGCAGCAGCTCGGGCTGGGGACGGCGGTGGCGGTGGCGCTCGACGCGACGATCGTGCGCGCGCTGCTGGTGCCGAGCCTGATGGCGCTGCTCGGCAGGTGGAACTGGTGGGCGCCGCGGCCCCTGGCGCGTCTTCACGCGCGGATCCGCGTGGCGCACTGATCGTCGCCCGACCGTGCGCGACTGCGGTCGCCTCTACCCTTCCCCGGATGCGCAGCGGTCGCCCTCACGCCGACACGGTCGGGCGCGACCGGTGAGCCGGCCCGTCCGCATCCTCGGAACGCTCGTCCTCACCGGCCTCGCCGTCGCGTACCTCGTCTGGAAGATCGACCTCGGCCAGACCGTGGACGTCCTCGCCGCGGCGGATCCCGCCTGGTTCGCGCTGTCGGTCGCGATCATGATCCTCACCGCGCTGCCGATGGCGCTGCGGTGGCAGTGGCTGCTCGCGGCGCAGCGCATCGGCGACCGGTTCTGGTGGCTCACCCGGGCCTACTTCGTCTCGTACACCGCCAGCCAGGTGCTGCCGACCTCGATCGGCGGCGACGCGGTGCGGGTGGTCGAGACGGCTCGGCGTCATCCCGGGCGCACCGCCGACATCACCGCGATCGTGCTGCTCGAGCGTGGCCTCGGCGGTGCGGGCACGGTGCTGCTGGGCGCGATCGGGTTCCTGCTCGCGATCGGCCGCTACGACGTCGGCGCCTACCTCTGGCTCGAGGGCCTGTTCGTCTTCGGCACCCTGCTGCTGTTGTTCCTCTTCTTCGCCCGCTCGGCCCGTCCGCTGCTCGCGCGGGCACGTCCGCTGCTCGTTCGCGTGCGCCTCGAGCAGCCCCTGCGCGCGTTCTACGAGGGCGTCCACCACTTCCGCGGTCACACGCGGCTGCTCGTCGGCGTGTTCGTCTTCACGACCGTGATCCAGGCGGTTCGCATCCTCTCCATCTGGGCCTCCGCGAAGGCGGTCGGGATCGACCTCGAGCCGCGGATCTACTACGTGATGGGGCCGCTCTTCTTCCTCGTGCTGCTCATGCCGTTCACCCTCAACGGCTTCGCCGTCCGAGAGGCGTTCTTCGTCAGCTTCCTCGGCAGCGTCGGGGTGCCGGCCGACCAGGCGTTCGCCGCCGGCTTCCTCTTCTTCCTCGTGACCGTGGCGCTCGCGCTGCCCGGTGGCGCCATCCTCCTGTGGGAGGGGCTCCGGCGCGGTGAGCAGCGACCGGGGATGGGTCATGGCTGAGCGCGTCCGGGTCGCCTGCGTGATCGTCACCTACGACGCACTGCCCTGGATCGAGCGTGCGCTCGCCAGCGTCGCCGCGATCCCCACGGTCGTCGTCGACAACGGCTCGCGAGACGACACCGTCGCCGTCGTCCGCGAGCGGTTCCCGCGCGTGACGCTCGTCGAGCAGGGGAACCTCGGCCTCAGCGCCGGCTGGAACCGCGGGCTGCGGGAGGTCGACGCCGACCACGTGCTCGTGCTCAACGCGGACGCCTGGCTCCTCGACGACGCGCTCGACCGCCTCCTCGCCGCCGCCGAGCGGCACCCCCGGGCCTGCGCGGTCACGCCGAAGCTGCTGAACCCGGACGGCACGCTCCAGCGCTCCGTGCGCGGCTTCCCGACGGTCTGGCGGATCGCGACGGAGTACCTCTACCTGCGCAAGCTCGCCCCCCGCTCGTCCGCGCTCAACGCCTTCTACGCGGGCGGGTTCGCGCACGACGCCGAGCGGGAGGTGGAGTGGGCGATGGGCTCGTGCATGCTCCTGCGCCGTGCCGCGCTCGACGAGGTCGGCCCCTTCGACGAGGACTTCTTCCTCTTCAGCGAGGAGGTCGACTGGTATCGGCGCGCCCGCGACCACGGCTGGTCGGTGGTGTTCACGCCCGAGGCGCGGTGCGTCCACGTCGGCGGCGCCTCCCACGGCGGCCGGCTCTTCCGCGAGAACGTCCGCGGGCACCTGCGCTACCTCGCGAAGCACGAGGGGCCGCGTGCCGCCGAGCGGGCACGGCGCCTGATGCGGTTCGCGCTGCTGCTGCGCTCACGGCTCGTGCGCGGCGAGCGCGGACGGCAGTACGGCGAGGTCGCGGCGTGGCTCGGGTCGGGCGACGTGCCCGCCCTGCTCGACCGGGCCCCATGAGCGGTGTCTGGCTCTACCTGCGGCTCGTGCTGGCCGTGGCCGTCGTGCTCGCCCCCGGCTGGCTGATCGCGCGCGCGCTCGGGGTGCGCGGCCTGGCGGCCACCGTGGCCTGGGCGCTCGCGGCGCTCTTCACCGCGCTCGGCGTCACGTTCGTCGTCCGGGGGAGCCTCGGTCTGACGCTCGCGCTGCTCGTCGTCGTCTCCCTCGTCGCGCTCCGCCCGGCCCTCCGCCGGCCCTGGCCCGCGCCCTCGCACGGCACGGGCGCCGTCGCCGCGGCAGGCGCCGTGCTGGGGATCCTGCTCTGGCGGGTCGCCGGTGAGATCGGCGGCGACGGCGTCTTCCACATGGCGCGCGCGCGGAAGCTGCTCGAGCTCGGCGACCTCTCGCTCCACCGGGTCGGCGAATTCGCCGACGGCAGCCTGCACCCGGGCTACGCGTTTCCCCTGTGGCACGGGTTCATCGCGCTCGTGGCGAAGGTCGCGGGCGCCGATCCCGCGGAGGTCGTCCTCCACCTGCCCAGCGTGCTCATGCCGCTCGTGGCGGTGGTCGGGTTCGAGGCAGCGCGGACGCTCTTCCGCCGCAGCGTGCCGGCCGCCGCGGCGACCGCGGCCGGGATCGCCATCATCGGGATGGCGCCGAGCCACGGGGGCGCCCTCACCTCGCTCGCGCTCCCCGCGACGTCCTCGCGCCAGCTGCTCGTCCCTGCGGCGCTCGCCCTGGCCCTCGCCACGCTGCGCGCGCCGAGCGCCGCGCTGATCGCCTCGACCGGCGCGGCCTCGTTCGCGCTCGCGCTCGTGCACCCGACCTACGCCATCTTCCTGTGGCTCCCCTTCGCCGGGTTCCTCGGCGTGCGGTTCCTGTGGGAGCGCCGTGACCTGCGCGAGGGCGGGATCGCGCTCGCCGCGCTCGTCGTCCCGGCGACCGCGTTCTTCGTCGTCCTGCTCCCCGTGATCCGGTCGACCGCCTCCGTCTCGCCGGACGCGGCCGAGCGCGAGCGGGGACTCGCCCAGTACGCGGGGCAGCTCGACGTGCGCTCGCCGGACAGCTTCTCGGTCGCGCCCGAGATCTTCGGGAGGACCGGGGCGGTCGCGGTGGCTGCGCTGCTGCTCCTGCCGCTCGCGGGGTTCGCCGCCCGCAGACGGTGGGCCGCATTCGCGATCGGCGGGGCGCTCGCGGTGTTCGCGGTGACCCTGCTCCCGTTCGTCTTCACGCCGTTCTCCGACGTCGTCTCGCTCTCCCAGTCACGGCGTCTGGCGGGCTTCGTGCCGTTCGGCATCGCGCTGGCAGGGGGGATCGGCGTCGCGGCCGCACGGCTGGGCCGGGCGACCGCGCCGCTCGCGCTGGTCGCGGGGATCGCCCTGCAGCTCGCCTTCCCGGGCGACTTCGGCTACCGGCTCGACGACGGCGGCCCCGCCTGGGCGACGTGGATCGCCGTGGTCGGCTGCCTCGCCGCGCTCGGCTACGGGCTGCTCGGGCGGGCTCCCGTCGAGGCGCGCGCCGGCGTCGCCGCGGCGCTCCTGCTCGCGCCCACGTACGTCCACGGCCTGACGCACTGGACGCCGAACGAGGCGCGCCGGGCGACGTCGCTCTCTCCCGGGCTGCGCGCCGCGATCGCGGCGGAGGTGCCGGCAGGCGCGATCGTGTACGCCGACCCCGACACGAGCTACCAGATCGGCGGCTACGCACCGGTCTACGTCTGCGTGAACCCCCCGCCCCACGTCGCCGACACGGAGCGCAACCGCCCCCGCGAGCGCGTGGCCGAGCACCGGCGCTTCGCACGGACGGGCGATCTGGGCATCCCGCGCGCCTGCGGAGCGGAGTGGCTCGTCGTCGACCGGAGCCGCTCCGCGCTGCAGCCCGAGCTCCCGGTCGTCTTCGAGGACGAGCGGTGGGCGCTGTACCGGCTCTGAGCGGTGCAACCCGTGCTGCCTGCTGAAGCCGCCGGTGCTGCCAAGAGGTACGATCTGGTCACGTGTTCCGACGATCTGCTCGGACTGGGCCTGTGACGGAGAAGACCCCCGTCCTGATCCTCTGTCGCGATCGAGTCGAGTCCCTGCGCGAGCTCGTGTCGTGGCTCGAGCGCGCCGGCCTCGAGCGCGTCGTCCTGGTGGACAACGACTCCAGCTACGAACCGTTGCTCGACTACCTCGACCGCACGCCGCACGAGGTCGTGCGACTCGGCCGGAACGTCGGCAAGCACGCAGCCTGGGTGGAGCGACGGCTCGGCCGAATGCTCGGAAGGCAGCCGTTCGTCCTCACCGACCCCGACGTCGTCCCCGTTCCCGAGTGCCCGCTCGACGCCGTCGACCGATTCGGTGCGCTGCTCGCGCGCCACGGCGATGTCGTCAAGGTGGGGTTCGGTCTTCGGATCGACGACCTCCCGGCCCGGTACCGGTTTCGGCGCGAGGTGATCGAGTGGGAGTCGCAGTTCTGGCGTCCAGAGATCGAGATCGAGCCGGGGGTGTATCGGTGCGCGATCGACACGACCTTCGCGCTCTACCGGCGCTGGTCGTCGAAGCCGCCGCCGCTCGACGCGCTGCGCACCGGCTTTCCCTACGTCGCCCGGCACACGACCTGGTACGTCGACTCCGCATCGCCACCCGAGGAGGAGGCGTACTACACCGCGCGCCTGGCGCGCGGCACGGCGGAGTCGCCCGGAACGTCGACGTGGTCGGGCGAGGAGCTCCCCGGGGGGTTGCGCGCCTCGCTCGAGCGCCTTCGCGCCGAGGGCTGAGCGCTCCGCGTCTACGATCGCGCGACCGTGAAGGTCCTGATCGTGAGCTTCTACTTCCCGCCTGCGGGCGGGGGTGGCGTGCAGCGCCCGCTCAAGCTCGCCCAGTACCTCCCGGCGCTCGGGATCGAGACCCACGTGCTCGCTCCGGACGACCCCCGCTGGGTGCATCGCGATCCCGAGCTGCGCGCCCCCACCCGGGCCTGGGTGCACCGCGCGCGGTACGTGGGGCCGAGCGGGGGGAAGCCCGGCGAGCTGGTGCGGGGGAAGGAGGGCCTCGAGCTCGCCCTCGCCCGCATCCGGCTCCAGGGGCGGCGCTTCGTCGTCCCCGACGAGAACGCGACCTGGACGCTCACCGCCGTGCCGGCCGCCATCCGGATCGTCCGCGAGCACGGGATCGACGCCGTGCTGACGACGTCGCCGCCGCCGTCCGTCCACCTCGTCGGAGCGGCGGTCAAGCGGGCGACGGGTGTGCGGTGGGTCGCGGACCTGCGCGACTCGATCACCTCGCACGCCCACCGGCGGGCCGACTCCACTGCCACCCGGACGAAGGCGGCGCTCCACGAGCGCGTCGCCCGGCTCGTCGCGTCGTACGCGGACGCGATCACCTGCGTCTCCGACGCGATCTCTGAGGAGACACGCGCGCTCGAGCCGCGGGGGGCGGTCACGACGATCGCGAACGGCTGCGACTTCGACGACGTCGTCGGCCTGGAGCGACGGCCGTCCGACCGCTTCCGGATCACGCACACGGGCAGCTTCTTCGGACGACGCGATCCACGACCGTTCCTCCAGGCGCTCGCCGACTCGGGCCTCGACGTCCAGGCGCGCTTCCTGGGCGACTTCCGCGAGGCCGACCGCGCGTTCGCGGAGGGCCTCGGCCTGGCCGATCGGGTCGAGCTGATCCCGTATGCGCCGCGCAGCGCCTCGCTGGCGCTGCAGCGCGACTCGGAGGCGCTGCTGCTCCTGATCCCCGAGGCGGGGGGGCGCGGGAAGGGAGTCCTCTCGGGGA
The DNA here is from genome assembly GCA_964623875.1 of uncultured Gaiellales bacterium. Classification (GTDB taxonomy): domain Bacteria; phylum Actinomycetota; class Thermoleophilia; order Gaiellales; family Gaiellaceae; genus Gaiella. Next base: position 16,679 of record CAZUVW010000022.1, on the reverse strand, counting down.
AGGTGTTCGAGTACATCGCGGTCGGGCGTCCGATCCTCGCGGCGGTGCCGCCCGACGGCGCCGCCGCCGAGCTCATCCGCGAGATCGGCGCCGGGGTCGTCGCCGAGCCGGACGACTCCGGCGCGATCCGCCGCGCGCTCGAGGACCTCCACGCGCGTTGGGCAGCGGACGACCTTCCCGACGTCGAGCTGACGTCCGAGTGGCGTCATCGGCTCGCGCGCCGCACGCGAGTGGAGGAGACGGCGGACGTGCTGCGGGGTCCTCTCTGAGCCGCTCCTGCGGTTCGGGAGCAGGCCGCTCGTCGCACTAGACTCCGCGACCGAATGGAGACGGGCCCACACGGCGTCGCACGATGGCTCGCGTGGCCGTCCGGGATCCTGAGGCTGGCCGTCGCTCTGCTCACGGCTCTCGCGCTCGCCGCGGCTGCCTGGCTCTACCCGGGTGCGGTTCGCGACCTCGGGCAGGTTGCCGAGACGAACAGCGCCCTCTCGTTCGCCGACCGCGACGTGGGGGGCGGGAACTCGATCTTGCCGCAGCAGCAGACGGCCTACGAGCTGCGCGGGCGCATACCCGAGGGGGATCGCTACCACGTGATCGTGGGCGAGGCGCTGGAGGGGTGGCCTGCGCTCACCGTGACGTCGATCGACCCGTTCCTGCGGTTCTGGCTCCTGCCGCGACGCGTCGATCCCGCCGCGCGGTGGATCGTCTGCGTCGGCTGCGACCCCGCCACGCTCGGCGACGTCGAGGACGTCTGGTCGGACTCGGCTGGCGTGCGGCTGCTCCGAAGGCGCCCGTGAGCGTCCAGTCGATCGCCGGGCTCCTCGCGCTCAACCTCGTCTACTGCTCGCTGGGCGCTCTGCTCGTCTGGGCGGCCAGGCTCGCGCCGACGTGGACCCGGCTTGCGCGGTACATCGGGGTCGGGTACCTGGTCGCCGTCGCGCTCGTGGGGGTGATCTGGGGGCAGCTGCTGGTGCTCGGCGTGCCGTTCTCGGGCTGGAGCGTGGCGATCGTGCTCGTCGCCATCGCGGTGGGCGCGCTCGTCGCAGGCTGGTGGCTCGGACGGCCCGTCCCGGCGCCGGGGATGCCGGCGCTCGGGCAGGCGGCGCTCGTGCCTGCGGCTGGGATCGTCGCGACGGCGGTGTTCTTGGAGGCCCTCTTCCGCGCGGGCCGGCTGCAGGGCGTCCAGGCCTACGACGCCTGGGCGTTCTGGCTGCCCAAGGCGACGATGATCTACGAGACGGGCGGGCTCGACGTCGGTCTGCTCCGTCAGTTCGCCTGGTCCGGCTACCCACAGCTCGTGCCCACGCTCGATGCGATCGCCTTCCATGCGATGGGGTCGCGCGACCTCGTCACGCTCCATCTCCAGTTCTGGTGCTTCGCGGTCGGCTTCGTGTGGGCTGTCGCAGGCCTTCTGTCGGGGCGAGCGCGCCACTGGATCCTCTGGCCCTTCCTGCTCCTGGCGCTCGTCGCGCCCCGGGTCGGCGAGCGTCTGCTGATGCCGCAGGCCGACTTCCTGCTCGACTACCTGACGGTCACGGCGGCCGTGTGCATCGCGATCTGGCTGCTCGAGCGGGACGGGAGGTGGCTCGCCCCAGCTGCGGTGCTGCTCGCAGGGGCGATGCTGACGAAGCGAGAGGGGCTCATGCTCGCGGCGTGCATCCTCGTGGCGGCCGCGCTGGCATCCGTCGATCGGTGGCGCGACGCGTGGGCCCGGCTCGGCCTGGTGGCCGCGTTCGCGCTGGCGGCGGCCGTGCCCTGGCGCGTGTGGGTCGCTGCGAACGACCTCGCCGGCGAAGGCCCGCGAGCGGGTCTGCTCTCGGTCGAAGGCCGTGAGGGGCGACTGGAGCCGGCGGTGCGCCTGTCCGTCGAGGTGCTCTTCGACCAGGGGCGTTGGAGCCTCCTGCCCACTCTCGCGGTCGGGGCGCTGGTCGTCGGCCTGCTCGCGCGGCAGTGGCGGATCACGGCCTTCGTCCTCGCGCTCGTCCTGCTCGTCACGCTCGGCGCCACGTGGGCGACCTGGGCCTTCACCGAGAACGCGATCACCGACAGCGAGGCGGTGAACCCGATCGTCCGTACGACTGCCGCGACCATCCTCATGGGCGCCGCGCTCGTGCCTCTCGTCCTGTCCGAGGTCTGGAACCGCGTGGGGCGCGACGAGTGACGAGATCGTGGACGCTGTGGGTATCGGCCGCGGTCCTCGTCGGGCTGCTCGCGTATCCGCTCGTGACGCTCGCGGGGGGCGCGCCGCGCTTCCCGGGGGCCGACGAGTGCGTCCGTCCGGCTGTCCTCGGCACGACCGAGGAGCTCGAGCTGGTCTTCGGCCGCTTCGACTCCGCGATCGAGGCGACGGAGCTCCGTGACCGAGTCGTCTCCGTGGGGTTCGTGGGCACCGAGGTCGAGGCGGACGGCTGCGGCCGCTGGAAGGTCGCCAACGACGGCATCGACTCCTTCGAGCAGGGTCAGGGGACGATCGCCGAGGCGCGCAGGGCGGGTTTCGACCCCCGACTCGAAGTGGATCCGGATTCCTAGGCGCCGCGCCGCAGGCGCGGCGCCCTACCATTCCGGGTCGTGACGAGCGTCACCCTCCCCGCCGGACGCGCCGTGGCGCTCGACTACCGCACCCCGATCGTCGACGCCCTGTTCTTCGTGACGGTGATCACCGTCACGTTCGCGAAGCTCCAGTGGGAGGTCGCCGGCTCGCTGTCGCTCTCGGACGTCGCGACCGCGCTCTTCCTCGTCGGCTTCGCGTGGTCGCGCTACGAGCACGGCGACCGCCGGGCGACCCGGGCTGCGACGGTGACGTTCGCGTTCTTCGTCGCCTTCCTCGCCGTCTACCTGATCGGGTTCTTCAACCTCGAGACGGCGCAGGCGCTGGAGCAGTGGACGAAGGGGATGATCAAGTTCGTCCTGCACTTCCTGTTCCTCGCCGCGGGCGTCGCGCTCGTCGCGCGTCGAGGAGCGCGGTTCTACTGGTGGACACTCGGGGCGTTCTGCGTCGGGCTCGCGCTGAACGGGCTCTACGGCCTGCTGCAGCTCGCGTACGCGGAGCTCACGGGCGGCAACCTCGACGAGCTGTTCCTGCACAAGGTCACGGGCGGCGACAGCAAGATCAACATCTACGGGGCGATCGAGGGGCAGAACGTGTTCCGGGTCAACGCGCTCACCGGCGACCCGAACCACCTCGGCATCGAGTCGGCCGCGGCGATCCTGATCCTGCTGCCGCTGTACCTGCGGATGGAGAAGGGCAACCCGTGGCGCTTCCGGATCCTCGGGCTGATGACGTTCCTGACCCTCGTCCTCCTCGCGACGCTCTCGCGCAGCGGCCTGCTCGGCCTCGCCTGCGGGCTCCTGGTGCTCGCCGTTCCCTACCGCCGGCTCCTGCTCACCGCGCGGTTCCTCGTGCCGCTCGGCGTGTTCGGGCTGGCGCTCGCCGCCTACGTCGCGCAGCGCTGGGAGTTCTTCGTGCAGGTGTTCCGGACGCGCATCTCGACCGAGGGGGCGGGCTCCTCGACCCACTTCTTCGTCTACGAGTTCATCCCGGACGTGCTGGCCGTGCACCCGCTGTTCGGGCTAGGGCTGAACAACTTCTCCGTCTACTACGAGTTCGTCACCGGGCGGACGAACTTCGGGCCGCACTCGTTCTACGTGGCCCTGTTCGTGGACTCGGGGATCGTCGGGGCGGTCGTGTTCGCGGCCTTCCTCGTCTACCTCTTCCGCCGGTGCGGCGCCACGCGCCGCATCGGGCGCGCGCTGGCGGAGCTCGGCGACCCCGTCGCGGCGCGTGTGAGGCCGCTCGGGTGGGGGCTGACCGCGGCGCTCGTGTCGACGCTCGCGTCGAACCTCTTCTACCTGACGATGACCTTCTACTACTTCTTCGTGCTCGCGCTGCTGATGATCGCGCCGCCGGCGGTGTTCGCCCGACGGCTGCGCCGCGGCCCGTGAGGGTCGTCGTCCTCACGACGTCCTACCCTCGCTACGACGCAGACGTCGCCGGGGCGTTCGTGCGCGACGGCGTGGAGGGGCTGCGCGCCGCGGGGCTCGAGGTGCGCGTCGTCTCGCCCGCGTCGTTCCGCGACTACGGGATCGCGTACGGCGACGGCATCGTCAACAACCTCCGTGCTGCGCCGTGGAAGGTCGCCTTGGTGCCGTTGTTCCTCGCCTCGTTCGCGGTCGCGGCGCGCCGCGCCGCGCGCGGCGCGGACGTCGTCCACGCGCACTGGCTCCCGTCCGCACTCCCCGCGCTCGCGACCGGGCGGCCGTTCGTCCTGCAGCTCTGGGGCTCCGACGTCGTGCTGGCCCGGCGCGTCCGTCCGCTCGCGCGCGGGCTCGTCCGTTGCGCTCGCGTCGTGGTCTGCGCCTCAACGGCGCTGGCGGACGAGGCACGGTTGCTGGGTGCTCGCGACGTGCGGCTCGTCTCGCCCGTCGTCCGCGTTCCCGAGACCGTGCCCCCGCCCGAGGAGCCGCCCCACGTGCTCTACGTCGGGCGGCTCTCGGAGGAGAAGGGCGTGCGGGTGCTCGCCGAGGCCGCCGAGGACCTGCCCCTCGTCGTCGTGGGGGACGGGCCGCTGCGCGACCTGCTCCCCCAGGCGGTCGGGTTCGTCCCGCCCGCCGAGCTGGGGCCCTGGTACGAGCGGGCCTCTGTCGTCGTCGTGCCCTCGCTGCGCGAGGGCTACGGGATGGTGGCGCGCGAGGCGATGGCCCACGGCCGGCCTGTCGTCGCGAGCGCGGTCGGAGGGCTCCTCGACGCCGTGGAGGACGGGGTGACCGGATTGCTCGTGCCCCCGGGCGATCCGACGGCGCTCAGGGTGGCGCTGGACAGGCTGCTCGCAGATCCTGCGCTCGCCGCGCGACTCGGGGCCTCCGGACGCGCCCGCGCGCTGGCACAGGCTGAGAGAACGTGTCTGCAGCACGGGCTCGCGGCCGTCCTGGACCAGGCGACCGCGGGCCGCTGAGCGGGGCATCCACGGCTCGGAACCTGCGAGACTGGCCTCGCCGAGCGATACTCCGAGCGACGTGCTCGCACTCGGCCTCGTCTTCTCTCGCGACCGGCCGCTTCAGCTCGACGGAGCGCTCCGCTCGCTCCACCGTCATTGCAGGGATGCAGCCGGTTTGCGGCTGACGGTCGTCTACCGAGCGACGTCGCGCGCTCAGCGATCCGCGTACGCAGTGCTCGCCCGCGATCACGGGGCGACCGCGCGGTTCGTCGCCGAGTCGAGCTTCGAGGACGACGTCCGCCAGGCGCTCGACGGCTCCGGCGCCGACGACGCGACCGTGCTGCTCCTCGTCGACGACGTCGTCGTCGTCCGTCCGTTCTCGCTCGCCGGCGCGGCCGAGGCGCTCCGGCGTGACGAACGAGCGCTCGCGCTGTCGCTGAGACTCGGCTCCAACACGACCTTCGTCCAGCCACGTCGTGAGGTCGTGCAGGCACCCGAGCTTGCCCTTGTCGGAGGCGATGGAGACGACGCGCTGTTCCGCACCACCTGGACGGACGCGCACGGCGACTTCGGGTACCCGTTCGACATCTCATGTTCCGTCTACCGCGGATCGGACATGGCCAACGCGCTGCGCGACGTCCGCTTCGACGGGCCGAACATGCTCGAGCACCGATTGTGGGAACGTCGCGCCGCGTTCGCCGACCACCGTCCTCGCCTCCTTCTCCATCGGCGAGCCCGGGCGTTCGCGATCCCCGCCAACCGCGTGCAGCACGTCGCGCCGAACCCGACCTCCGGCAGGATCAGGCACTCGCCGCACCGCCTGCTCCGAGCGTACCGTCGCGGCTGGCGCCTCGATGTCGCCGCTTACGACGGATTCTCGCCACCGACCTGCCACTTCGAGATCGACCTGTTGCTGCGGCGGCGCTCAGCAGCGAGCGGTCGGCCATGACCCGACCTGTCGTGTCCGTGGTGATGCCGGTGCGGAACGGCGCCGAGTGGATCGGCGCCTCGATCGCGAGCATCGTCGGCCAGCCGATCGACGAGCTCGAGCTCGTGGTGGTCGATGATGGGTCGACCGACGGGACAGCATCCGTCGTCGCGGGTTGGACGGACGCGGACCCACGCGTACGCTGCATCCCCGGCCCGGAGCGAGGTCCCGGAGCGGCGTTCGACCGCGGCGTGGAGCACAGCAGGGCCGACGTGGTGGCGCGAATGGATGCGGACGACGTCGCCCTGCCGTGGAGGATCCCGCGACAGCTGGCGTTCCTCCAGGAGCGCCCGGAGGTCGTGATGGTCGGCGGGTTCATCGAGGTGATGGACCCAGACGGTGGCCTCATCGGCCGCGAGGTCGTCCCGCTCGACGACCGCGAGATCCGATCGCGCCTGCCTGCGCACTGCTTCTTCAACCCGACGCTCGCCTTCCGGCGAGTCGCGCTCGAACAGGTCGGTGGACACCGCCCCGTCTTCGACACGGGCGAAGACGTGGATCTCGCGTTGCGGGTGGTGGCCATGGGTCGGGTGGCCAACCTCGCACAGCCCCTCGTCCGCTATCGAGTCCACGGTAGAAGCGTCTCCGATTTCGATGTCCCACGGCAGACGATCGCGGTGCTCGTGGCGCAGGAGTCGCACAGACGCCGGGCGCGGGGTGAGTCAGACCCTGTCGACGGAGCGACCAGCCTCGAGGAGGCCGCCCGATTGCTCGCGCTCGATCCCGCCGCGGTCGACGCCGCCGTGGCCCGCGCGGTGACTGGGCGTGCGCGAATGCTTGCCCAGGCAGGGCTCACGCGACGCGCACGCCAGCTCGCCCGCATGTCCGAGGATCATCGCCAGCGGGTGCAGGTCGCAGACGCGGCTCGGATCGGTTCCGCCAGCCGCCAGCGCGACGACTATCTCGGCGCCCGGCGGTCGACCGAGGCCGGGTCGGGCCTCGCGGTGGGGCTCGGGCTACGTCGGGCAGCGACGCGCTGCAGGACCGCTGCGCGTCTGCTCGAGGCGCGCTTCCTCTCTGCTGCCGCGTCCCGCAGGGAGTGAGCGGTGACCGACGTTGCCAGGCGTTGGATCGACGCCGCGCTCTGTCTGGCGCTCGACTGGCTGCCCTCTCGCGAGCGCGTGGCAAGCGCCGCGCGGCGGTACGTCGACCGCTTCGACGGGGTGAACAACGACGATCCCGCGACCAACGGCGAGCATTGGCTGATCGCACGAGCGCTCGCCGGCTGTCCGCGCCCGGTCGTCTTCGACGTCGGCGCCAACGAGGGCGGCTGGACGGATGCTGTGCATGCCGCGCACGCCGATGCGGAGGTTCACTGCTTCGAGCCGAGCGGCGCTACCTTCGGGCTGCTGCAGGCCCGGATCGGTACGCGTGCCCGACTGAACCAGATCGCGTTGGGTGCCCGGCCCGGGCACGCCGACCTGTTCGTCTTCGCCGAGGGCTCGGGGCTGAGCTCGCTTCATCGCCGCGAAGGACTCGAGCCCGGGTGGGGAATCGCCGGCCAGCAGCAGTCGGAGCGCATCGGCGTGACGACGCTCGACGACTACTGCCGAAGCGCCGGCGTCAGCTCGATCTCTCTTGAAGCTCGACGTTGAGGGATCTGAGCTGGACGTCCTTCGCGGAGCGGTCGGCCTGCTGTGGGCCAAGCGATCGACGTCGTGCAGCTCGAGTACGGGGGTTGCAACATCGACGCACGTGTGCTGCTGAAGGATCTCTTCGCCTTCATGCAGGAGCGCGGGGTATCGGATGGCCCGCCTGATGCCGCACGGGCTGCGTGCCTACCCTCGATACGATCAGCGGGCCGAAGACTTCCGGCATGCGAACTGGGTAGCGCTGGCACCCGGCGTGGACGCGCGTCGGTTTGGCGTGGCGGATCGCTCCACCTGGTGAGCGCGGTCAGGACACGCGGCAGCGCACGAGCGTGCGCAGCACCCGGAGTCCGTCGAGCGTGGTGAGCTTCTTGCCCGCCTCTCGGGAGCGGGCGTGGTAGGTGATCGGCACCTCGTAGATCCGCTCGCCGGCGCGGAGCACGCGCGCGGCGATCTCGGGCTCGATCGCGAACCCTCGCTCCCGCAGGTCGAGCGAGCGGAAGAGCTCCGTGGCCATCGCCTTGTGGCAGGTCATCACGTCGGAGATCCAGCAGTTGTAGAGCACGTTCGTGGCCGTCGTGACCGCCTTGTTGCCCATCACGTACCAGAAGCTGAACGCCGCGTGGCTCGACCACGACCGCGTCCCGAACACGACGCGAGCGTCGCCGCGGATCAGCGGCTCGAGCACCGGCGCGAGATCGGCGGCGTGGTACTCGAGATCGGCGTCGAGGATGGCCGACCAATCGCCTGTCGCATGCTGCAGCGCAGTGCGCACGGCGGCTCCCTTGCCCTGGTTGCGCGCGTGGTGGACGAGCGTCACCTCGGCCGGCCAGTCCCGCTCGTCGAGGAGCTCCCGCGTGCCGTCGGTCGAGCCGTCGTCGACGATCACGAGCTGGCGACTCGCGACCGGCAGCTCGGCCGTGAGCGCGTCGTCGATCGCCGCCTCGACGGTGGCCCGCTCGTTGAAGACCGGCATCAGGATCGAGAGAGACTGGGACACCGGGCGGATTCTGCCGGACGGACTCGACGGAGGAGTCCGTAGGCGGGCCTGCAACACTCTCGCCCGTGAACCTCGGAGCCCGCCGCAGACGCATCGTCATCGGCGTGGTCGTGGGCCTCCCCGTCAGCCTCGCCTTCCTGTGGCTCGCCTTCAGGGGGACAGACCGCTCCGCCGTCGCCGATGCGCTGCGCGCGGCACGGGTCCTGCCCCTGCTGGGTGGCGTCGCGGCGCTCGGCGTGATGTACGTCGTCCAGGCGGCGCGCTGGCGCATGATCGCCAGAACGCCTGGGGTGCCGGTCGGCTTCTTCGTGCAGATGGTCGTCGGGGGGGTGGCAGTGAACAACGTGCTGCCCGGGCGGATCGGGGACATCCTCCGGGCGCGCTGGCTGTCGGTCGAGGCCCGCCAGCCATGGGGGCGGTCGCTCGCGACGGTCGTGCTCGATCGGGCCGGCGACGTGATCGCGCTCGCGATCCTGCTCGCCTTCTCGGTGTGGGGGATCGACGGCGCGCCGTGGCTGCGACGGATCGCGATCGGAGCCGTGCTCGGGGTGGGCCTGCTACTCGTCGGCGTCAGCTTCGCAGCGGCCTACTCCGCGCGGCGCGCGCACGGCCGCCACCAGCGCGGTCGGGTGCGGACGTTCGTCCGGGACACGATCGACGGCCTCGCCGAGCGGCTCGATCTGCGCCTCGTCGTGCTCGCGCTCGCGATGAGCCTTGCGGCCTGGCTGGCGTTCTCGCTCGGGGTCGTCCTCGTCGCAGCGTCCGTCGGGATCGACCTCGACCTGCACGAGGCGTTCTTCGTCACCAGCGTGGTCAACCTCGGCGTCGCGATCCCGTCCTCGCCGGGGTTCGTCGGCACCTATCAGTGGCTCGCAGTCGAGTCGGTCGCCCTGCTCGACGTCGCGACGCGGGAGGAGGCACTCGCCTTCTCGATCCTGCTCCATGCGGCGTGGTACGTGCCGACCACGATCGTCGGCGGCGTCTTCGTGCTCACGCGGCTGCACGTGCGCGACCGAGTCGCCGAGCCGGGCTGACCGCGTGCTCGTGATCCGATCGATTAGCCGTCCGAGGCGTCCGAGCCGCCGACGGTCTCGGCGACGCCGAGCACGGACTGCCCGAACGGCGGCGCGAGTCGGCTCTCCACCCCTCGCGCGATCGGGACGACCAGCCGGTCCCAAGCGCGCAACGCCGCCCCGTTGTGAGGCTCCCGGCGTAGCAGTCGCATCGCGACGACCCACGCGGGCAGGCCGGGCGCGTTCACGTAGCGCACGTCCCGTGGGACGAGCCCGGCGCGCTCGAAGGCCGAGCGCAGCGACGCCGTGGTGTAGCGCCGGTGATGGCCGATCGAGCGGTCGAACCTGCTCATCGCGAACCCGAAGGCGGGAACGACGAGCACGATCTTCCCGCCGGGCCGGACGAGGCGGGCTGCGGCCCGGAGCGCCGCCCCGTCGTCGCCGACGTGCTCGAGCACGTTGAGCGCGACGAGCGCGGAGTGACTCCCCTCTCGGGGGTCGGTCACGTCGATCCACTCGACGACGACGCGAGAGTCGCCCGCGAAGCGTCGCCGCAGGGCCGACAACGCCCTCGGCTCGACGTCGCTGACCGTCAGCCGGGGCACCCCAGCGTCCAGCCAGAGCCGGGTGAACGTGCCGATGCCCGCGCCGATCTCGACAGGGTCGTCGCCGAGGTGGGGAAGAGCGAGATCCGCGAGCCACGCGTTGTAGTTGCGCGCGTCGGTGAGCGCCTCCAGCACGTCGTGCTGGAGCGCGATGTCGGTCGAGGGCGTCAACGGCTCGACTCTAGACCTCGGCACGACCTGCCGACGGAAGCCCCGGGTACGATCGACTCCGTGCGCGCGCTGACCATCGCGGGACGGCCGATCCACGACGGCGGGGATACGTACGTGGTCGCGGAGATCGGTCACAATCATCAAGGATCGGTCGAGAAGGCCCACGACTTGATGCGTGCCGCCGCCGACTGCGGCGTCGATGCGGTGAAGATCCAGAAGCGCGCGAACCGCGCGCTCTACACCCGGGCCCTGTACGACGCTCCGTACGACAACGAGAACAGCTTCGGGGCGACGTACGGCGCCCACCGCGAGGCGCTCGAGCTCGATCGCTCGGCGATCGCCGAGCTCCAGGCACACGCGCGGGAGCTCGGTGTCGCCTTCTTCGCAACGGCGTTCGACGAGGAGAGCGCCGACCTGCTCGCCGGGCTCGAGATGCCCGCCTACAAGATCGCGTCGGGGGACCTGCGAAACACGCCGTTGCTGCGTCACGTCGCCGCGCTCGGGAAGCCCATGCTCGTCTCCACGGGCGGTGCCACGATCGCCGACGTCGACCGCGCGGTCGAGACGGTCCTCCCGCTGAACGAGCAGCTGTGCCTGCTCCAGTGCACGGCCGCGTACCCCGTCGAGGTCGAGGAGCTCAACCTCGGCGTGATCACGACGTTCCGGGAGCGGTACCCGGAGGTCGTGGTCGGCCTCTCCGACCATCAGGACGGGATCGCCATGGCGCTCGTCGCCCACATGCTCGGTGCTCGCGTGATCGAGAAGCACTTCACGCTCAGCCACTCCTGGAAGGGCACGGATCACGCGTTCTCGCTGATGCCGGAGGGCATGCGCAAGCTCGTTCGCGACCTCCGCCGCATTCCCCTCGCCGTCGGCGACGGCGTCAAGCGGCCGCTGCCGAGCGAGCAGAAGCCGCTCGTGAAGATGGGCAAGAAGCTCGTCGCGGCGCGCGACCTGGGCGCCGGGCACGTGCTCGCCGCCGGTGATCTCGTCGCGAAGTCGCCCGCCGACGAGGGGCTGCCGCCGAGCGAGCTCGACCGGCTCCTCGGGCTCCGACTCGTGCGCGACCTCGACGCCGACACGGCCGTGACGCTCGACGACGTCGCGGCGGTCGCGGTCGAGCGCCCCGCACAGCGCGCCTAGCCGCCCCCATGGCCCGGCTGTCCGAGCTCCGGCGCCCCACGACGCTCGCCGAGCTCGCAGCGGCCGCGTGCGCCGCTGCGGTCGTCGTCCTGCTCGTCGGCGTCGCCGTGTCCACGCTGCAGCGGGCGCGGACGTTCGAGTCGCAGCGGGCGGAGCGCCTCCTCCCCCCGCCGGAGCGCGAGCATGCGGTCGTCGGCCGTATCGCCGACGAGCCCGTCGCCTCAGCGCTGCGCAAGGCGGATGCCCTGCTCGGGCGAGGCGACCGATTCGCGCTCGTGGTCGCCCCGGCGGTCGACCGGTCGACTGCCGGTGCGTACCGGCTGCTCTCGGACCAGTACCTCTTCCCGGCGCTCGCGACCGCCGACCCGGGCGCGGCCGAGGTGGTGATCGGCGTGGGAGGCGCCGCCCCGGCTCCCGATCTCGACCTCGTGTACGAGCGCGCAGGCGCGTGGGTGGGCAGGCGCACGTGAGCGACGCCGGCCGTCTCGTCGTGCTGGGCCTGCTCGTGACCGGGCTGGGCCTCACGCTGCAGCTCGCCGCCTTCGGACGCCCCCGCGGTGAGCGCTGGCTGACGGTCGTTGGCCTCGCCCCGGCCGCGGGGGTCGCGCTCGTCGGCGTGGTCGGGACGGGCCTCGCGGTCACGGGCGTCGGGGTCGGGCTCGCGCGCGTGGGGATCGCTGCGCTCCTGCTCTGCGGTCTGGGCCGGGTCGTCCGGCGACCGCTCGGCGTGGACGTCTCCGAGGAGGTCCGCACGAGCACCGCCTCCCGCCTCGTCGAGGCGGCCTTCCTGGTCGTGCTCCTCGCGTTGAGCGGCCTCTTCGTACGACTGCTCGCCGTGACTCCGCTCGCCGACTGGGACGGCTGGGCGATCTGGGGACTGCACGCGGAGGCGCTCTACGTCGACGGGGGCACGAGCGGGCCGGTCTTCGACGACCCGCTCTACGCCGGCCATCACCCCGAGTACCCGGTGCTGTTCCCGGTGCTCCAGGCTCTTGCGTCGGGGGCGCTCGGGCGCTTCGACTCGACGTTGATCCACGTCGTTCCCGCCGTGGTCCCGCTCGTCGCGGGACTCGGCGTGTGGGGGATGCTGCGGATGGTCGTTCCCCCACCGCTCGCGGCCCTGTCGTCGCTCGGCGTCGCCTGGGCGGGCCCCGTCGTCGCGAACCTCTCCGCGAACTACGCGGACGCCGTCCTCGCCGCGTTCGTCTCCCTCGGGCTGGTGGCGCTGCTCACCTGGCTCGCCCGGAGCGGAGGCTGGGCGCTCGGAGGTGCCGTGCTCTTCCTGTCGGCTGCCGGCCTCACCAAGACGGAGGGCCTGCTGTTCGTCTCCGCGGCCGTCCTCGGGGCGCTCGCAGCCGCCGGCCGCGCAGGCCGGCCCCGCCGCCCGCTCGCCCTGGCGTCCGCGCTCGCACTCGGGCCGGGGCTCCTCTTCCGCGCGACGCAGGGGGGCTCGGGCGAGGGCGGAGACTTCGACCTGTCGTTGCTCGCAGACCCCGGCTACCTGGCCGACAACGTCGGTCGCACCGCCGAGGTCGCGTCCGCGCTGGTGGAGATCGTCTCCGCCGACTGGCGCGCGGCGGCCGCGCTGGTCGGTCTCGCGCTCGCGGCAGCCGTGGCCGCCCGGCTCGCCTGGCCGGTGGTCTTCCTCGGGGTGTACGTCGCCGTCTCGGCGCTCGGGCTCGTCGCGACGTACACGGCGGCGGTGGTCGATCTCGACTGGCTGATCGGCACGTCCCTCGATCGCGTCGCGCTGTCGCTCGTCGTTGCGCCCGCGCTCGCCGCGCCGGCGATCGCCTGGCTCGCCGTCGAGCGATCCCTGGCCGGTCGCCGGGAGACGGTCCCCGCCGCGGCCGCGTCCACGCTCCCTGCCGGCTGAGTCGTCGGAGGGGCCGAGTACCCTCGGGCGCGGGATGAACCGCGCTGGCTTCTCGCTCTCGGTCGTGGTGCCGCTGAAGGACGAGGTCGACGGCCTCGCCCCGCTCGCCGCGCGGCTCGCGGACGTCCTCGACGGCGTCACGGCCGAGTGGGAGGTGCTGCTCGTCGACGACGGCAGCGAGGACGGCACGTACGCGGCCTGCGTCGCGCTGCACGAGCGCGACCCGCGCTTCAAGGTCGTGCGGCTGTCGCGGAACTTCGGGCACCAGGTCGCGCTGTCGGCGGGGCTCGATCTCGCGGACGGCGACGCCGTGATCACGATGGACGGCGACCTCCAGCACCCGCCCGAGCTGATCCCCGAGCTCGTCGACCGCTGGCGCCAGGGCGCGCAGGTCGTCTACGGCGTGATGAGCGAGCGGCAGGGGGAGTCGTCGTTCAAGGACGCGAGCGCGCGCTGGTTCTACCGCGCGCTCGACCGGCTCGCCGACATCGACGTCCCAGCCGGAGCAGGGGACTTCCGCCTCGTGGACCGTGCCGCGCTGGACGCCTACCGTCACATGCCCGAGGCGAATCGCTACCTCCGCGGGATGTTCAGCTGGATCGGGTTCGACCAGGTCGGCGTTCCCTACGCGAGCCCACCGCGGACGACCGGCACGACGAAGTACTCGCTGTCGCGGATGCTCCGGCTCGCGACCGATGCGATCGTCGGCTTCTCCGATCGTCCGCTGCGACTGGCGCTCAACCTCGGCTTCCTCGTCTCGCTCGGCTCGATCCTGTTCGGGATCTCGGCGGTCGTCGCCAAGCTGGCCGGGTTCCTCGTCGTGCCCGGCTGGACGTCCGTGATGGTGCTCGTCGGCGTCGTGGGGGGCGTGCAGCTGATCGTGATCGGGATCATCGGCGAGTACGTGGGCAGGATCGTCGACGAGGTGAAGCGGAGACCGCTCTACGTCGTGCGGGCGACGCACGGCGTCGCCCACCCGACCCCGCCGCCGAGGTGACGAGCACGGGCGGTGGGCGCTGATAGCGTCGCCGTCGTGACGACGCCGCTCGACCGCTCGAGCGCCTGGCCGTACACGCGTGGCGAGCCCGGCGCGTTCTCCTACCAGCGCGACCAGCATCCGGCCGCCGCCGCGGCCGAGGAGGCGCTCGGAGCGCTCGACGGAGGCCATGCGGTGCTCTACGGCGCCGGCATCGCCGCCGTGACGGGCGTCGTGCTCGCGCTGCTGCGTCCCGGCGACACGGTCGCGCTCGCCTCGGGCACGTACTACGGGACGGGCAAGACGCTCGCCACTCTCGGCCGCTGGGGGCTCGAGACGGTCGAGTTCGACCAGACCGGACCGCCGCCCGACGGCGTGCAGCTCGTCTGGCTCGAGGCGCCGTCCAACCCGATGCTGACGATGCCCGACTTCGAGGCGGCAGCGGCGCACCCGGCGCTCGTCGTGTGCGACTCGACCGTCGCGACGCCGCTCCACGTCCGCCCGCTCGCGCACGGCTGCGACATCGCAGTCCACTCCGTGACGAAGTTCCTCGGCGGCCATCACGACCTCCTCCTCGGGGCTGCGATCTGCCGGGATCCGGACACGGCCGCGCGGTTGCACGAGACCCGGCGCCAGCTCGGCCTCACCGCGGCGCCCGACCCCGTCTGGCTCCTCCTGCGCAGCCTCGAGACGCTGGAGGTGCGCGTCGAGCGCCAGACGGCGACCGCGCAGGCGCTCGCCGAGCGCCTCGCCGGCCACCCGGCGGTGACCGTCGTGCGCTACCCGGGCTTCGGCGGTCTCCTCTCCTTCGACGTCGCCGATCTCGACGCGGCGCTTCGCGTCGAGACCGCGACTGCGCGCATCGCGAACCAGACCAGCCTCGGGGGGACGAGGACGACGATGGAGTCGCGCCGCCGCTGGGAGGGCGAGCGCTGCCCGCCCGGTCTGCTCCGGCTCTCGGTCGGCCTCGAGGACGTCGACGCGCTGTGGGCCGACCTCGAGCAGGCGCTCGCCGCTGCGTGAGCACCCCACCCGACCGAAGGAGGATCGCACCGTGAGCCACACCCTCGTCCACCTCGGCGACGTCGAGGACGTCGCCGTCCGCTTCGGCCTCTCGCCACAGCTCGAGGCGCGCTTCCCGACGCGGCTGCTCGGGCTCGAGCGCTCTGGTGTCAGCGTGCAGCGCTACGCCCCCGGCTTCCGCACGCCCTTCGGGCACCGGCACTCCGAGCAGGAGGAGCTGTACGTCGTGCTCGAGGGGTCGGGCCGCATGAAGATCGACGACGAGATCGTCGAGCTGCGCACCCACGACCTGCTGCGGGTCGCTCCCCAGGCCGTCCGCTGTCTCGAGGGCGGTCCGGAGGGGCTCACGGTGGTCGCCTTCGGCGCTCCGCGCGTCGCCGAGCAGTCGGTGGGCGCAGACGCGGAGCAGATCCCGGGCTGGTGGAGCGAGTAGGGCCTCTGTCGCGGCGGCCAGCGGGCACGACCCACGGTGATCCGGCTCGCCCGTGAAAGCGGGGCTGCCACCTCGCAGGTCGGGCTGAGGGCGCGTGGGCGGCTAGGTCGCCCTGGGGATGCCGCGAGCTCCGCCGTGCTCGGCGAAGCGCCGAAGCGCGACCAGGGCCCAGATCGCCTCCACCACGCCGAAGGGCCACGCACCCGCGAGAAAGCCGTAGACGCTGGACAGGGCGCAGCCGCAGGCGAACGCGAGCACGAACCAGTTGCTGCGCTTCTCCAGCGCGTACATGAGCATCATGAACGTCACCGCGGCGGCCCCGAACAGTGTCAGCGTGTCCATCTGTCTATCTCCCGAGCGGGCTGTGTGGAAGCAATTGGGGCGCGTACCACGCGTGTGTGGCTACGCCTGCGTCGCACGGCGCGACCTCTAGCAACATGCTCTACCCACCTGCTTCGGTGGGCAGACCTGATCAGCGTAGGAACAGAAGACGCAGCAGTCACCGGGCAGCGGTCGCAGCGTCACACCACATCCCTCGCACACGTAGAAGTAGCGGCAGGCGTCCGCTGGCATGGACTCGAGCTTCGAGAATCCGCAGTCCGGGCACGTGATCCGCGCTACCGTCGTTGCCTCCGACATGCGGCGATGGTAGCCACGAGAGCGTCTCGCCCCGAGAGCCTATGAGTACCCTTCGATGGCATGAGCCTCTTCTCTCGCAGGGCTGAGATGGTCGTACCCGACCAGGCGCTCCGCGGCCGCGACACGCCCATGGGCGGCCTCGGCCCACACCTCGTCCTGGGCACGCCGATCACCCCGCCGTTCCCGGAGGGCTTCGAGCAGATGGTCGTCGGGATGGGGTGCTTCTGGGGCGCCGATAGGCCCTTCTGATTCGTAAGTCCACTTCCGAGACGGCTGGCGGGCCGGCTTG
>CAZUVW010000021.1:0-23566 GCA_964623875.1 uncultured Gaiellales bacterium | reverse complement strand
TCCGCGGCTCGCGGACGCGTCGCTCCCGAGCGCCTCGACCCACGGGTACGTCACCGCCGGGGGTGTAGCGGACTTCGCCAAGTACGGCTCGACCGTCGCGGCCGGCACGGATGTCAGTGACTGGTCGCCCTCCTGGGGCGGCTCCGCCGGGATCGTGGTCTCCACGCTCGACGACCTCGCCCGTTGGGCCGCCGCGAGGTTCGGCTCTGCGCTGCTCCCGGCCAAGCTGCGCGCGGAGCGCACCCAAACGGCTGCACCGTTTCCTCCGTACGGTCCCAGCGCCCGTTACGGGTTGGGCCTGCAGCTGCTCGGTCAGTGGGAAGGCCACTTCGGAGGCATCCCGGGGTGGACGACGATGGCGTTCCGCAACACCAAGACCGGGGCGATCGTGGTTGCGTCGGTCAACGGCTGCTGCGGTCAACAGACGTCGGTGCTGTACAGCACCCTCAACAGGCTGTACCCGGGCACGCTGACCTCGTAGATCGCTGCCATCGAACTGCGATGTCGTGGCGGTGGGGACACCCCACGGCCACGACGGCCACAGCCTGCTCGACTGACGATGTCGACCGGCCCAGACACGGTGGTGCGGGAGCGGCCGAGCCCCTGGGCGACGGGTGTGCGGGCGGCGGCGGCCGATGGCACGCAGCAGCCTATGCCGGCGCTCACGGCGCATTTCGTCCGCCCCGATATCATGCTCAAGGCCGTCCGTCGTCGAGAGGAGTGCTCCGCGTGGGTCAGAGCCGGGTCGTATGGGTCGTCGCCGTTCTCGTCGCCTTAGCGGCAGCGGCCGGAGGAACCTCAGTCGGGAACGCGAGCGACGCGGCGCGGTCATCGCAGCTGCCGGCGCTGCCGACGAAGCCGATGGGCGCCGTCGACCGTGCCCGGGTCACGGCGGTCGTGCGGGAGCTCCTGAGCCAGGAGCGTTACAAGACCGAGGTCCCCGGGCTCCTGATCGGCATCTGGTCGCCGACGCAGGGCGTCTACCGCGCGGGCTTTGGCCAGGCCGACCTCGGGTCGCCTGCCCGTCGACCGAAGCCGAGCGACTCCTTCCGGATCGGCAGCGTCAGCAAGACCTTCACCGCGACGGTGATCCTGCAGCTCGTCGACGAAGGACGGGTGTCGCTCGCCGGCACCGTGAGGACGTACGCTCCGGCGCTCGCTCGGAGGTACCCGGCGATCGGCAGCCGGACGGTGGCGCAGCTGCTCGGCATGCGTAGCGGCCTGCCCGAGTACGCCAACGACGCCGTCAAGCTCCAGTCCAGCAATCCGCAGCGCGTCTGGTCGGCGAACCAGCTGATCGCGTTGGGCATGCGGTCGGGCCCCGTGAAGCCGGCCGGCGGCAGGACGAGCGTCTACACCAACACCAACTACGTGATCCTCGGACAGATCGCCGAGGCTGTGACGAAGACGCGGTTCGACCGCCTCGTGCGACAACGACTGCTCGCTCCGCTCAGGCTGCGTGACACCGTCTACCCGCTGCCGACCGACACGCGTCTGCCCGCGCCGTTCACCCGTGGCTACGTCGGCCCGGGCGGCGCCGAGGAGATCCAGCAGCTGGGTGGCAGCGTCGAGGCAGGGGCAGATGTCACGCGGTGGAACCCGTCCTGGGGCAACGCCGCCGGGATGATGATCTCGACGATCGACGACCTCGCGCGGTGGGCGAACGGCGTCTCCGGGAACGCGCTGCTCTCGCCGAGGCTGCAGAGGCTGCGTCTGGCGACCACACCCATGGACGCCTCGTTCCGGTACGGGCTCGGGATCCTGAAGCTGCTGCCCGGTGGCCGTTGGGTGGGGCACGAGGGTGGGATCCCGGGCTGGTCGACGTGGGCTCTCAAGGATCCGAGGACGGGAACGGTCGTCGTCACCTCGGTGAACGCGTGCTGCGGAAGCACCCCCGCGTCATTGACCTTCGACATCCTCAAGCGCCTCTATCCCGAGACGTTCGTGGCCGGCCCGCCGCTACCCGGCGGCAAGCCCTATCAGCTCTCCGAGACGACGACGCTGACGCCGCCTTCCGGCTGGACGATCGATCCGACAGGGACGGTGAACGGAGAGAGCCTGCAGGCCGTGAAGCCGGGCGTGGTCTTCTCCGTCGGCCCGCTCCCGTTCCCGGAGGGGCAGACGTTCGAGTCGTGGACGACCGTCCTCCGGGATGCGCAGGCCGCTCCCGGGACGGTGGTGAGCCCGCTGACGCCGTTCACCACGACGAGCGGCCAGAAGGGAGCGACGTTCACGACTCGATCGGCCGCCGAGAGCACGCAGACGTGGTTCGTCACGAACGGCACTGCGATCGTCCGGCTCGACGTACGCGGGTCACCCTCCGCCCTGAGGGGGGTCGCTGCAGAGATGGCACGGATGGCGCGCTCGATCACGATGACTGCCGCCTAACGCCCGCGGAGGGTAAGCGGCGTCGGCGGCGCCAGCGGAACCGCCGGTCACGACCGCAGGTGCCGTGCGAGCTCGGTCGTCGCACGCGACGGCTCGAGGCCGATCTCGCTGAGCGCCTCGTGACACGCTCGGTAGGCGCTGAGGACGCCGTCGACGTCGCCGAGCATCGAGAGCGTCCGCATCCTGATCCGCCAACCGCGCTCGAGCAGCTGGTCGTCGGCGAGCGCCTCGTCGACGAGGTGCAGCGCCTCGACGTAGCTCTCGGCCTGCAAAGCGAGATCGGCGAGGTCGAGGCGGACATCGGCGAGCATCGAGCGCAGGCGTTCGCGGCGATCGTCGATCCAGACGACGCCCTCCGAGCCGGCGAGAAAGGCGCCGCGGGACAGAAGATCCCGCATCTCGAGCAGAAGCGCCCGGCGAGGCCCGCCGGGCTGCAGAGCGGCCTGGGACAGGAGCGCCTCGATCTCGCCCGACTCGGACGAGACGGCGCCCTCGACGACCAGTAGGTCATCGCGGGTTGCCACGGTCACCCCGTCGGGGAGCGCGTCGCGCAAGTGTCGTAGCGCCTGTCGCAGATAGGCACGGGTCGAGTCGTCGTCGCGCCCGTTCCAGAGGGCGTCCAGGGCCTCGGCGCGGGTCGCGCCCGCGCCCGGCCGCGAGACGAGGTAGGAGAGCAGCTCGATGCTCTTCCTGATCTTCGGCCGGATACTGGCGCCCCGATGGACGATCGCCGGCTCTCCTAGCTCGCGCACGTGCACCAGGACGGCAGGTGACGACGGACTGCCGCCGCAAGCCGCGCGGCCGACGAGCGCCCGCCCCAGGGCGCGAAGCTCACCGTCGGGGAGGGTCTCGAGGTCGATGGCCCGGGAGAGGACACCCGGGAAGTCGGCGAAGGCGAGCAGGAGCCGCGGAATACCGGCGTGTTCGCGTGCGAGCGCGTATGCCTCGGCCGTCGCCCGGTCGGCAGCATCCTCTTCGTCCGCACGCCAGAGCGCCTCGGCCAGGTAGACGAGCGCCGTCGGCAGGTGGAGGAGCCGGTCGCCGCGTCGCATGCTCGCGATCGTCTCTCCGAGGGCATCACGCGCCGCGCGATCGTCGCCCGCCAGCAGATGGGCGGCTGCCTCCAGCGTCTCGATCCACTCGCGGTACGAGACGTTGGCCGCTTCGGGGAGCGCGCGTGCGCGCGCAAGCCCTCGGAGGCCCCCAGCAGCATCGCGCTCGATGCGAATCGCGATCTCCGCTTCGGCGAGACCCAGGAAGATGTTCGAACCCGAGTCGAGAGCCTCGAAGTCCGTTGTGACGGCGCGGGCTGCGGCGAGGTCGCGCGTCGAGATCGCCTCGGCCAGCCGAGCGAGCCCGACCGCGAGCGGGCCTTGATGACCCCCTCCAGCGCGGCTGACGAGCTCCGGCAGGCCCGAGACGGCAGCGAGCACCGGGCTGGAGATCTGCTGGAGATCGGCGAGTCGGCCGCGGTACCACAGGCCGGTGCAGATCAGCCCGTCGAGGATGTCGCCCACGAACGGTGGGATCGGGGCGTCGGGATCGTCACGCTCGGTGGAGAGGTAGTAGCGCGCGACGTCACGAGCGCGCCCGCGTGGGATCTGCTGGAACCATGCGAGCGCGTCCCCGACCCGGCCGACCGCAGTAGCGATGTCGATGGCGAGCGGCACCACCGAGGGGTCTTCGGCGACGACGCGCGCGAAGCGATCGCCGTCCTCGAGCGCCGCGAGCACGGGGAGCGCGCCTTCGAGCTCTTGAGTCAGCGTCGCCAGGGACAAACGCGCGCGCAGCACCGCAGCCGGTTCGTCCTCGTACGCCACCTCGGCGAGGAGCCGCCGTGCCTGCTCGAGGTCGAGCCGGGAGACGATCTCCTCGATCACGAGCGGGAGCAGACGACGCGCGTCGTCCTGCAGATCCGCCTGGAGACAGCTCTCCAGGGAGAGCTCGAGCTGGCCCTCCTGCTCGTACGCCCGTGCCGCTGCCGCGAGCGCTTCGCGGCGGCGTGCGGCGTTGCCGGTTTCGAGCTCGGCGCGGAGGTGCTCCCGGATCCGGGGGTGCATGCGAAGCGCTCCGTCCGGGCTCCAGACTCCAGGCAGCCCCGCGCGGCGCAACGCGGCCAGCATGTCCGGACCGTTCTCGCCGCCAAGCGCGACGGCGCGCCTGGGATCCACTCGGTCGACCACGGCGCACGTCAGGAGGAAGGCGTCCTCGGCCTGCGAGAGCTGAGGCCGAACGTCGCCGTCCAGGAACGAGGAGAGCCCGCTGGCTGCGGTGCCGAAGCCCCCCACCGACTCGAACACGATCCCTGCGACCCAGCCGCCGGACACACGCACGGCGGTCTCGGGATCTCCGTCCGACGCGCGGGCGGCAAGGATCTCGGACGCCTCGTCGAGGTCGACAGCGAGCAGGTCGTCGCCGATCTCGACGCTCCGGGCGACGAGGTCGACGCCGGCGCCGGGAACCGCGACGCTCGAACGTCCCACGAGCAGCAGGCGCAGCCCAGCCGAGGTGCGCAACAGCGCGCCGAGGAGCGCCGCCGGCCGGGACGTCAGCAGATGCGCCTCGTCCACGACGAGCAGCACCTCACGCGTCCCCAACAGACCTCCGACCGCCGCAGCGAGCTCGGCGGGCTCCTGATACGCGCCGTGGTCGACCAGCTTGCGGACTCCGGGAACGGCGTCGCCGAGCGCCATGCCGAGGTCGGCGAGAAAGCGAGCCGGGCTCACGTCCCAGGCTTCCACCGTCACCCAGCCAACGGGGATCGACGACGCGCGAGCGACCTGCACAGCGGCGGTGGTCTTGCCCGCCCCGGCAACTCCCACGATGTGCACGATGCGCTCGCGCTCGACGTGCGAGAGCAGCGCCCTGACCAGGCGAGGACGATCGACGACGGACGGATCGAGCGGAGGGACGCCCACGTTGCCGCGTGCAATCAACTTCGACATGCCCGTCACAACGCAAGCATGACGGATGCGCTCCGTCGACCGGGCACTCCGCGCGCCGCCGGAACTGGTCAGCGCTGCACGGCGCCGAGCGGCTTGAGGCCCTTGGCGATCGCGATCATGGTCTCGTTCGAGAGCCGGTCGAGCAGCGAGTTGACGACCCAGTACGACGCCTTCGGCGTGCGCAGCACGACCATGTGCAGCTTGGGGCCGTTGTAGAAGAGCTCGTACCGACGTCCCTTGATCGTCCGAACGACATTGCGGCCGCGCAGCGCCGGGGCGTCCGCCCAGTCCGTCATCTGGATCCCGTAGTACTCGTTGGTGCCACCGAACTTGTAGGTCAGGCGGAGCGCCTTGTGCTCCTTGGCGTCCTTGTCCATGAAGTACGTCCGGATCGGCATCTCGGAATCGATCCACGACGAGCGCTCGATCACCGTCGGCACCATCACGGGGAACGGCACCTTGTCCTTCGCCCCGCGCAGGAGCTCGACGGAGGCGTTCGCGCCGCTGGCGACGTTCGCGGGCTGGCGCTTCGGCGTCTGGTCGACCGGGGCCGAGGCGAGGCGACCGTGGAACGTCTGCCCGACCACGGTCACCACCATCGAGTCGTTCGCGAGCTGGCGGATCGGCATCGGCAGCCGCTTGACGTCGGCCGAGCCGAAGAGCGAGGCGAGCCGCTTCGCCGCCGGCTGCGCGGCCGGCTTGCGCCCGTCGAAGTAGACGACGGTGCGGAAGTAGTCGAACGTCGGCGCGTTGGCCGGCACGCCGTTCGGCGGCAGCACCATGCGGTACCCGCGCTGGCCGAGCAGGTAGTTCGCGGTCGACGCGGAGCCGCTGACGCCGTTGCCGTTGAGCACCGTGACGGTCGTGGCGCTCGGCGGGAGGTCCTTCTTCTTCGGCTTCTCGCCGAGCGCGACCGCCGTCGCCTTCTGCGGCGACTCGACGTCGGGGTTCGTGAACTCGCGCACCGCGCGCTGGATGTTCTCGCTCGCGGTGGTGAGGTCGGAGTAGCCCTCGAGCCCCTCGATCCGCGACTGGAAGATGTGCCCCGGCGGCAACGAGTAGGCGAGCAGCGCGTACGACAGCACCGTCTTCGCGCTGACGTCCTTGCCGCCGCCCTGACCGACCTCGACGTTGTTGGTCACGACCTTGATCGCGCGCGGGAGCTTCGTCGCGGAGACGTTCGCCTCGATCTGGTTCTTGAACGCCCGCACGAAGAGCTGCTGCCGCGCGTTGCGGAAGAGGTCGGAGTCCGTGTGCCGGAACCGGACGAAGTCGAGCGCCTTGAGCCCCGTGAGCTTCTGGTAGCCGGGACGGAGGTTGATCGTGGCGTAGCCGTACGGCCCGCCCTGGTCGTTGAAGTAGCGCCGGTCGATGTCGAGCCAGATCCCGCCGAAGCTGTCCACGAGTTGCCGGAAGCCGCGGAAGTTGATCGTCATCAGGTAGTTGACGGGCAAGCCGGTCAGCTTGCGGACGGTGGCGAGCGTCCCCTCGGGCCCGCACTGCGCATAGGCGGCGTTGATCTTGTCCGACCAGGTGCCCTTGCCGGGGCAGACGATCTCGACACGCAGGTCGCGGGGGAAGGACAGCATCGAGATCGTCTTCTTCGACGGGTCGGCGCGGAGCAGCATCAGCGTGTCCGACCGTGACGGGGCGTTCGCGCCCTCGTCCTTGCGGCGGTCGTACCCGATCACGAGCGCGGTCGCGGGCTCGCCCGGCAGCGGGATGTCGAGCGCCTTGGCGGCCTTCTTGACCTCGACCGTCTTCGGCGCGACGGCTGCCACGGACTCGTGCACGTAGAGGTACGCGCCCCCGGCGACGCCGCTGACGACGACGGCGAGCGTGAGCGCCGACCAGCCGAGGATGCGGGCAGCGAGCGACCGGCCGCCCCCGGCTGCGACCTCCGGCTGGCGGTAGATCGCGATCGGCGCGAGCGGGCCCGGGGGGGTGACGGCCTCGACCGCGCCATCCAGCACGGCACCCCGTCCGACTCCTCTCTTGAGCGTCGTCTTCATGCGGAAGGGCGCCCTGAGCGCCGCTCGACCAGGGTACCGCAGCCTCCGGCGCGCTCACACTTCCCACACGGATGTGAACGCGACCCTCATGCGAAGCGAGGCCGACCCGCGGCCGTGAGCGCCTCGCCGAGCGCGGCGATCTC
Organism: uncultured Gaiellales bacterium; assembly: GCA_964623875.1. GTDB lineage: Bacteria > Actinomycetota > Thermoleophilia > Gaiellales > Gaiellaceae > Gaiella. The sequence goes on along the minus strand of CAZUVW010000021.1, from coordinate 16,078 downwards.
GTCGGCGCTGCCCGCGGTGACGCGCAGCGAGTCGGGCGCGCCGAACGGCGCGCCGGGCTGGACGACGACCCCGCGCGCGCGCAGGGCGGCCGCGAGCGCGTCGGCCCCCGGCCCCACTCGGACGAGGACGAAGTTCGCGACCGAGCCCTCGAGCGGCTCGAGCCCGTGGCCCCGCGACGTGGTCTCCAGCAGCGAGACCGCGTCACGGTTCGCCGCCCGCCGCCGCGCCACTTCCTCGTCGTGCCCGAGCGAGGCGAGCGCGGCGACCTGGCCGAGCGTGTTCACGTCGAAGCCGCGCTGCACCTTGCGGATCGCCTCGATCACGTCCGCAGGGCCGACGCCGTACCCGACGCGGAGCCCAGCGAGGCCGTACATCTTCGAGAACGTGCGGATCGCGAGCACGCGGTGGCCCTGCCGGAGCAGGTCGGCGACCGCGTCGCCGCCGCCCGGGTCGAGGTACTCGAGGTAGGCCTCGTCGACCACCGGCAAGACGTGCTCGGGAAGCGCGTCGACGAACGCCCGCAGATCGTCGCGCGGCACCGCCAACCCGGTGGGGTTGTTCGGCGTCGCGACGAACACGAGCCGCGTCCGCTCGGTGACCGCCGCGAGTGTCGCCTCGAGGTCGATCGCGCCGTCACAGAGCGGCACGGTGACGGGTGTCGCGCCGCGCTTCTGGGCGTCGCGCACGAAGCTCGGGAACGACGGCCACGGCACCACGGCCTCCTCGCCCGGCTCGAGCCCTGCCTGGCAGGCGTAGCCGATCACCGCGTCGGCGCCCGCCGCGACCACCACCTCGTCCGGCGTGACGGAGAGTCGCCTGGCGAGAGCGTGCGTCAGGTCGTACGCGCCCCGGCTCGGGTAGCGGTTGAGGTCGGGCATCGCCGCGGCGATCGCCTCGAGCGCGGCGGGGAACGGCCCGAAGGGACCCTCGTTGAGCGACAGGTTGACGACCCGCTCGACGCCGAGCTCGGCGGCCAGCGCTCCTGGCTGCGGGATCGGCGGCCCCGGCGGGATCGCGTCGAGCGCGGGTCGTCCGAAGGGGCGCGTGTCCGCTGCGTCCTCCACCGTCCCCCCGACCGAGCGCTACCGTCGCCGCGGCGGGAGGTGGATCGCCCGGCCGAGCGCGGCGAGGGCGGCCTCCTTCATCGCTTCCGCGAGGGTCGGGTGGGGTGCGATCCCGTCGGCGATCGTCTCGATGGTGGACTCGGCGTCGAGCGCGACGACCGCCTCGCCGATCAGGTCGGTCGCGTGCGGCCCCACGATCACGACGCCGAGCAGCTCGCCGTAGGTCGCCTCGTGGATCGTCTTCACCCAGCCGGTCGTGCTCCCGGACATCACCGCGCGCGCGATCGCAGCCCACGGGCAGCGGCCGACGACGACGTGGTCGTCGCCGAAGCGCTCGCGCGCCTCCGCCTCCGTCAGGCCGACGCCGGCGATCTCCGGGTCGGTGTAGATCGGACGTGGCACGGCCTGCTCGACCATGCGCGCCTCGTGCCCCATCGCGTTCTCGGCCGCCACCTCGCCCTCGCGGAAGGCCGTGTGCGCGAGCTGCCAGTACCCGGCCACGTCGCCGACGGCGAACACGTGCGGCACGTTCGTCCGGCGCTGATCGTCGGTCGGGATCCGGCGGGGCTCGGTCGCCACCCCCAGCGCCTCGAGCCCGTAGCCCTCGACCACCGCCGCGCGCCCGACGGAGACGAGCATCAGGTCGGCCTCGACGCTCTCGCCCTCGCCGAAGCGCACGACGAGATGCGTCCCGAGGTCCTCGACCGCCGTGCACTGCTTGCCCAGGTGCACGTCGATCCCGCGCTTCTTGAACGCCTTGGCGAGCTCCTTCGCGGCGTCGGCGTCCTCCTGCGGGATCAGCGTCGGCAGCATCTCCACGATCGTCACCACGCTGCCGAAGCGCTGGAAGATCGAGGCGAACTCGCAGCCGATGATCCCCCCGCCGAGCACGACGAGCCGTCGGGGCACCTCGGTCTGCGCGAGGAGGCCCGTCGAGTCGACCACCTTCGGCGAGTCGAGGCCCGGGATCGGCGGGCGCACGGGCGCCGAGCCGGTCGCCACGATCGCGCTGCGGAACGTCACGTCCTCGTTCCCGTCCACCGCGAGCGTGTTGGGCCCCGTGAACCGCCCGCGGCCCTGGAGCCACTCGACGCCGTTCGCCTTGAACAGGGAGGCGACGCCGCCCGTCATCTGCGCGACGACGGCGTCCTTCCACGCAGCCGCGCCGGCGAAGTCGAAGCTCGGCTCGCCGGTGTGCACGCCGAGCTTCGCGAACGTCTCGCGCGCGTCGTGGAGCGCGTGCGCGCTCTGCACCCACGCCTTGGTCGGGATGCACCCGACCCGCAGGCAGGTGCCGCCCAGCGCGGGCTCCTGCTCCACGCAGACCACCTTCCCCCCGAGCTGGGCCGCCCGGATCGCTGCCGTGTAGCCCGCAGGCCCTCCGCCGAGGACGGCGACGTCCACATCCATGGTCTCTCGTTCCCTTCGGTCGATGTTCAGGTGGTCAGGCGCGCGCGCATCGTGAGCGTGTCGTCGGATTCGCCCACGCGCTCGAAGCCGTGTCGCGCGTAGAGCTCGATCTCGCGGGTGTTCGTCTTGTCGACGGCGAGGGAGACCGCGGCGTACCCCTCCTCGCGCGCGCGACGCAGCAGCGCGTCGAGCAGCGCGCTGCCGACCCCCTGGCCGCGTCGGTTGGGGACGACCGCGATCGCGAGCTCCGGTGTCGCCTCGTCCACGAAGCCGTACCCGGGACGGTCGGCCGTGAACAGCCGATACCAGGCCGCGCCGACCGGGAACCCGTCCTGGAGCGCGACCTGCGCCGCGTCCCCCTCCCGCCCCCACGCCTTGACGTAGAGCGCGACGGGGCCGGGGCCGCCGTCCGGCGCTCGCTCCTTCCAGTAGTAGGCGTGGTGGAGCATGTCGCGGAGGAACCGCACGTCCTGCGGGCCGCCCCGGCGCACCACCACCTCGGCCATCTAGAGGGCGAGCCCGGGGTGCTCGACGAGTGCCTTCAGGGTCTGCAGGAACTCCGCGCCCTCCGAGCCGTCGATCGCTCGGTGGTCACACGTGAGCGTGAGCGTGAGCACCGGGGTGACCCGCACCTGGCCGTCGGCGACCACCGGTCGCTCCGCGGCTGCTCCGACCGCGAGGATGGCGACCTGGGGCGGGTTGAGCACGGCGGTGAACCGGTCGATCCCGTACATGCCGAGGTTCGAGATCGTGAACGTGCCGCCCTCGAGGTCGGGGAGCGTCAGCTTCCCGTCCCGCGCCCGCGCGACGAGATCCGCACGAGCAGCGGCGATCTCCTGGACGGACAGCCGGTCGGCGTTGCGGATCACCGGCACGACGAGGCCGGTCGGGGCGGCGATCGCGATCCCGACGTGCGCGTCCGGGTAGCGGTGGATCTCCTCGTCCGTGTAGATCGCGTTGAGCGCGGGATGGCGTCGCAGCGCGGTCGCGACGAGACGCGTGAGCAGGTCGTTGACGGTGGGCTTCGTCCCGCCCTCGCGCAGCTGATCGACCATCTTTCCGCGCAGCCCGAGCAGCCGGAAGGCGTCGGCGTCGACCTGGAGCTGGAACACCGGCGCGGTCCACGCCTCGGTGAGGCGGCGGGCGATCGTCTTGCGGACGTTCGTGAGCTGGACGACCTCGATCTCGCCCGCCGGGGCGGCCGGCGCGGCGGCGGGCGCGACGGGCTGCGCAGCCCCTCCCGCGGCGGCGCGCTCGACGTCGTCGGCGAGCACCCGGCCCTCCGGGCCCGTGGCGACCACGGCTGCGAGGTCGACGCCGCGCTCGCGCGCGATCCGCCGCGCGAGCGGCGACGCCTTGATGCGGCCCGCCGCGCCAGCGGCCGGCGCGAGCTCGGCCGTCTCCGACGCGGCGGCGGCAGCGGGCGTGGACGCGCTCGCGACGCCCCCTGCCTCCGCGACCGGAGCAGTCACGGGTGGCGTGACCTCGGCGGGTGGCTCGGGCGCCGTCACCGGCTCGACCGCGGGGCCGTCACCCTCGGTGCCGACGACCGCGATCGTCGTCCCGACGTCCACCTCGCCGCTCTCCACGAGGATCTGCAGCAGGACGCCGTCGACCTCGGCCTCGACCTCCTGGGTGACCTTGTCCGTGTCGAGCTCGTACAGCGGCTCGCCGCGGGCGATCGCGTCGCCCTCGCGCTTGAGCCAGCGGACGATCGTCCCGGACTCCATCCCCTGACCGAGTCGGGGGAGCTTCACCTCGGTCGCCGTCGCCGCCATGGGGGTCATTATGCTGACCTGCGTGAAGCTGGTCGATCAGTGGAGCGTGATCGAGCGCGAGCTGCCCGCGGACTGGAGCGAGGTCCGGCTGCGCCTGCGCACGGAGATCGAGGACGAGCTGCCCGAGGCCACGCGCGTGCTCGCGTCGATGGGCGCCGGCCGGATCCCTGGGGGACTGGCGCTGACGGTGCGCCGTGCCGGCGGCGCAGCCGGCCCCGAGGGTGCCCGGCGGCTCTTCGGCTACCTCGACGAGCGCCGCATCTGGTGCCTCCTCGAGCAGGTCGGCCTGTCCGAGGCGCCGGCTGCGGAGCCCGCCGAGTCCGAGGCGCCCCGATCGGTCGCGGCCGCCTGGGACGCCGAGCTGGCTGCCCTTCCCCGGGACTGGAGTGACCTGCTCTGCTCGCTCGAGGTCGCGTCGAGCGCTCAGCTCGACCGGGCCGCGCTGCTCTGCGCCCCCCTCAACCCTGCGCGCCAGTCGGACGCGGCGGTGTTCACGTTCCGCGCAGCGCGGCAGGCCGGGTACGGCACGTCACCGGGGATGGTGCGACGGTGCTTCGAGCGGATGGACACCGAGGGCATCGAGGCGCGCGTGGCCGTCCTGCGGCACCTGTCGGAGTCGGAGCCGGTCGCGACGCAGGGCCCCGTCTGGCTCGTCGGCGGCCGAAACCTGTAGGGGCCGGGCTTGCCCGGCCCGCACGCAGCGCACCCGGGTTCCGACCGCCGGGCGGGGCAAGCCCCGCCCCTACGAGAGCCCCTGCACGCACCGCACCCGAACGACGACCGCCGGCGGGCCACGCCCGGCCCCACGACACACCACGCACGCAGCGCACCGAACGACGACCGCCGGCGGGGCAAGCCCCGGCCTCACTGACGGCGGCTCCCGCGCCGTCAGCCGACGACGACCGACCCGCGCATGGTCGCTGCGTGCGGGTCGCAGACGAACGTGAGGGTGCCCTTCTTCAGCACGACCTTCCACGTCGTCGTGCCGACGAAGGGAACGGTCGTCGCCCTGCTCGTCCCGGCGCCGCGCAGGCGCGCGTTGTGACTCGTGGCCCGATCACGGACGAGAACGGTGTACGCGCCTGGGCGGAGCCTGGTGACCTTCGTCCCGGCGGTCGTGCGCAGCGTGATCGTGAACCCGGGGCCCGTCGTGAGGACCAGGCGCGATCCGACCGGCGCGCTCGGCTTCGCCGTCGTCGGCGGAGCCGTCGTCCCGCCGCCGGAGGTGCCGCCGCCCCCCGCCGAGGCGCCGACCGAGAACGCACCTCGCATCCGCGTCGGGTGCGGGTCGCAGAGGAACGTGTACTGGCCGTTCTGCAGGGTCACCTTGAAGGTCTGCGAGCCGGTCCCGGCGACGTCGGTGGCGACGTCCACACCGGGGCCGAAGAGGTGGAAGTTGTGCTCGTCGGAGAGATCGTCGACCTCGATCTCGTACGCGCCCGCGGTCAGACTGGTGACCGGGTTGCCCGCGTCGTCCCGCAGGCTGATCGAGAACCCCGGCCCGACGGAGCCCCGGAGCTTCGTCTCCGCCGCGAGCGCGACGGCGGAGCCGAGGCCGAGCACGAGCACGGCGACGCCGACCAGCGCCCACCGGCGCGGGACCCTGACGGCGGGGCGCGCGAGGCCGTCCCTGTCCATGCACGCGCAAGTGTGACAGATCACACGTGAGCCGCCAACCGCGCCGACGGCTTGTCGCGGGGGAAGCGGGGCGGTAGGGTCGCGCGCATGACCGCCAAGGAAGCCGCCATCAGGAGCGTCCCGCTGTTCGCCAAGTGCTCGAAGGGCGAGGTGGAGCTGATCGCCAAGCTCGCCGACGAGATCGACCTTCCCGCCGGCAGGACCCTGATGCGGGAGGGCGAGACGGGCAAGGAGTTCTTCATCATCGTGGAGGGGACGGCCGAGGTGCGGCGCGGGGACGAGCTGGTCGCGACGCTCGGCCCGGGCGGCTTCTGCGGAGAGATCGCCCTCGTCCAGCGGGTGCCCCGCACGGCGACCGTGACCGCGACCACACCGATCGACGTGCTCGTCCTCACCGGCCAGGGGTTCGCGAGCCTGCGCAACAGGCTGCCGAACCTCGATCAGACGGTGCTGGACGAGATCACCGCGCGCGTGCGCGCGGACGCCGGTCAGGAGTAGGGGCCGGGCTCGCCCGAACGGCTGGGCGCCGACGACGGGCGGGGCACGCCCCGCCCCTACGACAGCGCGCGGAGCTCGGCGCCGTGCTCGGCGGCCAGAGCGGCGACGATCGCGTCGCGGAGCGTGGCGACCTCGTCGTCGGTGAGCGTGCGGTCGGGCGCCTGGAAGGCGAGGTGGAGGGCGACCGACTTGCGCCCCTCGCCCAGCTGCTCCCCGCGGTAGACGTCGAAGACGCGCACCTCGCGCAGCGCCTCGCCGGCCGCCTCCCGGATCGTGTCGACGAGCGCGCCCGCCTCCACCTGCTCGTCGACCGCGACGGCGAGGTCCTGGCGGTTCGCCGGATACGTGATCACGTCCTCGTACAGGATCCGCTCGGGCACCGGGGCGAACAGCCTGTCCAGGTCGAGCTCGAAGATCCCCCACTCCCCCTCGAGCAGCGCCGGGTGGAGCTCGCCGAGCCATCCCGCCGACGTCGCGCCGCTCTTGCCGGGATGGAGCGCCGGATGCGGGGAGCGCTCGACGCGCAGCTCGAGGTGCAGCGCACCGTAGAGCGCCTCGACGGCGGCTCGCGCCGCCGCGAAGCCGCCTGCGGCGATCCCCCCGACCCGCCACTGCTCGTCGGGCAGCTGCCCGCCCGAGGGCAGGTAGACGCGGGCGAGCTCGAAGAGGGCGATCCCGTCGTTCCCCGCGTCGACGTTCGTTCGCGCCGCCTCCACGAGCCCATGCAGGAGCGTCGTGCGGAGCACCGCCTGGTCGCCGCTCATCGGCGCCGGGAGCCGCAGGGCGCGAGGGTCGGGATCGTCGGCCACGAGGCTCCAGGTGTACGCCTCGCAGTAGCCCGCGCCGACGAGCACGTCCTCGACGACGCGCCGCAGCCGCTGCTCCTGGGTGAGGTGCCCAACGACGGCGCGGCGGAGCGGCATCGTCCGCGGCACGCCCGGCAGGACGACCCGCGCGATCTCCTCGACGAGGTCGATCTCCCGCTGCACGTCGCGCGCGCGCCACGTCGGCACGGTCACCGCCCAGTCGTCGGCGACCTCGAAGCCCAGTCGCTCGAGGATCGACCGCTGCTCCCCTTCCTCGACCGCCAACCCGACGACCGAGTCGGTGCGATGCGGCCGGAGGCCGACGACGGGGCGGGCCGGCAGACCGCGGTGGACGTCGACGCTGCCGGTCAGCTCCGCGCCCGTCAGATCGACGAGCAGGCGGCTGGCGAGGACTGCGGCCGGCTCGGCGAGATGGGGGTCGACGCCCTTCTCCCAGCGGTTCGAGCCCTCCGTGCGCAGGGCGAGGCGCTCGGAGGTGCGGAGGATGCCGATCGGCTCGAAGTTCGCCGCCTCGAGCAGCACCTCCGTCGTCTCGTCGCCCACCTCGCTCTCGAGCCCGCCCATGATCGCGGCCAGCGCGACCGCCCGCTCGCCGTCGGTGATGAGCAGGTCGCGCCCGTCGAGCGTCCGCGCCGTGCCGTCGAGCGTCCGCAGCTCCTCCCCCTCCCGGGCACGACGCACGACGATCCGGCCGTCGGCGAGCTTCGTCCGGTCGAAGGCGTGAAGCGGGCTGCCGAAGACGTGCATCACGTAGTTCGTCACGTCGACCACGTTCGAGATCGAGCGCATCCCGGCGAGGTGCAGGCGCGCCCGCAGCCAGATCGGCGACGGACCGACCTGCACGCCACGGAAGACGCGTCCGATGTAGCGGGGACAGCCCTCCGGATCCTCGACGACCACGTCGACGAGCTCCGGGTGCACGATCCTCGGGTCGTGCACGTCGAGCTCGCGCAGCTCGCCGTCGCACAGGGCGGCGATCTCGCGCGCGAGACCCGCGATCGAGAGGAGATCGACGCGGTTCATCGTGGGAGTGACGTCGAGGACGTGATCGGCGAGCGGGAGCACCTCGCCGAGCGGCGTGCCGGGCTCGAGCCCGTCCGGCAGGAGCATGATCCCCGAGTGGTCGGTGCCGAGGCCGACCTCGTCCTCGGCGAGGATCATCCCGCGCGACCACTTCCCGCGCAGCTGCCGCTCGTCGAGCGCAGCGGGGAAGCCCGGCAGCAGCGCGCCGGGCAGACCGACGGCGACCGTGGCACCCGCTCCGAAGTTCCACGCGCCGCACACGATCTGCTGGGGGTCGGGGTTGCCGACGTCGACCTGGCAGAGCTGGAGCTTGTCCGCGTTCGGGTGCTTGGCGGCCTCGAGCACGCGGCCCACCACGAAGTGGCCGAGGTTGCCGCCGACGTCGGGGACGCCGGCGTCGATCACCCGCTCGACCTCGAGCGCCGAGATCGACAGCCGGCGCGCGATCTCGTGCGGCGACGCGTCGACGCGCACGTGGTCGCGCAGCCACGACAGCGGCGCCCGCACGCGTCGTCCTCCCCGATCGCGCCCGGTCCTAGGTGCCGGGCGGCACGCCCGGCACCCGCCCCTCGCCCACGGATCCGTCCCTCGCAACGCTCCATCTAGAACTGCCTCGCGAACCGCAGGTCGTTGCGCCACAGCTCGCGCAGGTCGGGGAACTCGTGGCGCAGCATCGCGATCCGCTCGAGCCCCCAGCCGAACGCGAAGCCGGAGACCCGCTCGGGGTCGTAGCCGACGAACTCGAACAGCGCCGGATCGACCATCCCCGCCCCGCCGACCTCGATCCAGCCGGAGTGGCGGCAGACGCCGCAGCCGGCGCCGTCGCACACGTGGCACGAGACGTACGCCTCGATCGACGGCTCGGTGAAGGGGAAGTAGTGCGTCCGGAACTCGGTGCGCCGCTCTTCGCCGAACAGCTGCTTGAGCAGGAAGTCGAGCGTCCCGATCAGGTCGGCCAGCGTGATCCCCTCGTCGACGGCGAGGCCCTCGACCTGGTGGAAGATCGGCGAGTGCGTGGCGTCGGGAGTGTCGCGGCGGTAGACGCGACCGAGGGTCGCGATGTAGATCGGTGGCTGGCCGAGCTCCATCGTGCGGATCTGCGACGGCGACGTCTCCGTGCGCAGCACGGTCTCGTCGTCGAGGAACAGCGTCGCCAGGGGCGAGCGGGCGGGATGGCCCGCGGGGAACGCGAGCGCGTCGAAGTTGTACCTCGTGGTCTCGACCTCCCTGCCGTCCACGATCCGGTAGCCGAGCCCGAGGAAGACGTCCTCCACCTCACGGCGGATCTGCGTGATCAGGTGCAGGTGGCCGCGCCGGTAGGCGTCCGTCGGGAGCGTGACGTCGACGACCTCCTCGCGCAGCCGCCGATCGAGCTCCTCCCGGGCGAGCGCGGCGGCGCGCGCGTCGATCGCCTCCTCGACGCGGACGCGCACGGCGTTGAGCGCCATGCCCGTCTCCCGGTCGCGCACCTCGCGCAGCGCGAGCTTCAGGGGGCTCTTGCGGCCCAGGTACTCGACGCGCGCAGCCTCGATCTCGGCGGTCGTCGCCGCGGCCGCCGCGGCGGCGAGCGCCTCCTGCTCGAAGCCCTGGACGTCCATCGGCTTGCGAGCGTACCCGGAACCCCCGGGGCGATGGTTGAATCACGCGATGAGCGCGTACGACGCCTTTGCGCCGATCTACGACGCCTGGGCGTCCGAGATGACCGAGGACGTCCCGTTCTACGTCGAGCTCGCGCGGCAGGCCGACGGCCCCGTCGTGGAGCTCGCGTGCGGGACGGGCCGGGTCGCGATCCCCGTCGCCCAGGCGATCGGCCGGCCGGTGATCGGGATCGACGAGTCGCCGGCGATGCTCGACCGCGCCCGCGCCGCCGCCGCGGACGCGGACGTCGAGCTCGACCTCCGCCTGCAGGACATGCGCGACCTCGGGCTCGACGAGCCGGCTGCGCTCGTCTACTGCCCGTTCCGCTCGCTCCTGCACCTGGCGAGCTGGGCCGACCGCCGCCTCGTCTTCGAGCGCGTGGCGGCCTCACTGCGACCCGGTGGCCGCTTCGCCTGGAACGCCTTCGTGTTCGATCCCCACGTGGCGGCGGAGCTCGACGGCACGTGGAGCGACCGGCACGGCGCTCGTCACCGCATCGACTACGACCCGACCGACTGCCGCATCGACGTCACCCTCGAGGGGGGCGCGAGCATCTCGCTGCACTGGGTCGCGCCGTCGGAGTGGGACGCGCTGCTCGACGTCTCCGGGCTCGAGCTGGAGGCGCGGTACGGCTGGTTCGACCGCCGTCGCTACGACAGCGAGGCGCGCGAGCTCGTCGCCGTCGCGCGGAGACCCGCGTGAGCGAGGCGCTCTACGACTCGATCGCGGGGATCTACGACCCGTGGAGCGCCTCGGTCGTCGAGGACGTCGAGTACTACGTCGCAGAGGCCGTCCGCTCGGGCGGGCCCGTCGTCGAGCTCGCGGTCGGCACGGGGCGGATCGCCGTCCCGATCGCGCGTGCGGGAGTCGACGTGATCGGCGTCGACCAGTCGACCGGCATGCTCGCCGCCGCCCGCGCGTACGCCGAGCGCGAGGGCGTGCTCGACCGGGTCGAGCTCCGCCAGGGCGACCTGCGCGAGCCGCCGGTCGAGGGCCCCGTGCCGCTCGTGATCATCCCGTTCCGTACGCTCCTCCACCTCGCGGACGAGCGGGAGAAGCTTCGCGCCCTGCGCGCCGCCGCGGCGCTGCTCGGCCCGGACGGGCGGCTCGTGTTCGACGTCTTCGCGCCGAGTCGCGAGGACATCGAGGAGACCCACGGCCGCTGGATCGAGCGGGAGCCGGGCATCTTCGAGCGCGCCGACTGGGACGAGGCGAGCCGGACGCTCACCCTGTCGGTGCGCAGCGGCGAGGCGGCCGCCGCGTTCACGCTCCACTGGCTCTCGCCCACCGAGTGGCGCGGCCTGATCGCCGAGGCGGGGCTCGAGGTGGAGGCGCTGCACGGCTGGTTCGACCGGCGCCCCTACACGGGCGAGGAGGACATGATCTGGCACTGCCGGCGTGCCCGTCCTCTGGACGCGGCGGGCGAGCCCGCATAGGATCGCGGTCGTGGTCTGGCTGATCGTCCTGCTCGTGGTGCTCGGGCTGATCGCGGTCCTGCTCGTCACCCTCTACAACCGCTTCGTCCGGCTGCGCAACCGCGTGGACAACGCGTGGGCGCAGATCGAGGTGCAGCTCAAGCGGCGCTGGGACCTGATCCCGAACCTCGTGGAGACGGTCAAGGGGTACGCCGAGCACGAGCGCGGCACGTTCGAGGCCGTCACCCAGGCCAGAGCCAACGCACAGGCCGCGAAGACCCCCGCGGAGACCGCAGCCGCCGAGGGCATCCTCGGTCAGGCGCTCGGCCGGCTGTTCGCCGTCGCCGAGGCCTACCCGGAGCTCCAGGCCGACGAGAACTTCCGCCAGCTGCAGACCGAGCTCGGCGAGACCGAGAACAGGATCGCCGTCTCGCGGCAGGTCTACAACGACACCGTGCTGACGTTCAACAACGCGATCCAGACCTTCCCCGGCGTGGTGCTCGCAGGGCCCTTCGGCTTCACCAAGCGCGAGTTCTTCGAGACCGACGAGGCGGAGCGGGGCGCCCCGCAGGTCGACTTCTCGCCCGAGCAGCCGGCCACCTGAGCCCGTGAGCGACCGGCAGGAGCGGCGCCGCGTCCTCCTGCGGGCGCTCCCCCTGCTCCTCGCGCTGCTGGCTGCCCTCGTCGTCGCCGCGCCGGCGCAGGCGCAGTCGTACCAGCTGGTCTCCAGCGACGTGTCGGTGCAGGTCGGCACCGACGGACGCCTGTCCGTGGCCGAGCAGATCACGGTCGCGTTCTCGGGCTCGTTCACCTACGGCTTCCGCGACATCCCGCTGCGCTCCGGCGAGACGATCGACGGCATCGGAGTGCTCGAGGACGGCCGGCCGTTCGCGCCCGGCGCCCCGACGCAGCTCGAGCCCGGGGGCCCCGCCGGGACGTATGGCGTCGAGCGCAGGGGCGATCGCGTGCGGATCGTCTGGCGCTTCCAGGCCTCGAACGAGACGCGGACGTTCACGCTCCGCTACCGGCTGAGCGGGCTGGCGGTCGCCTACGACGACGTCGTGGACGTGAACCTCAAGGTGTGGGGCGACGAGTGGGAGCAGTCCCTTGGACAGCTCACCGCAGCGATGAACGGGCCCGCGAACGTCGTCAAGGCCTGGGGCCACCCGGTCTGGGTGCGCGGCGACGTGACGCTGGCGGGGCCGCGCGCGGTGCTCCGCGCGCTCGACGTCCCGCCGCGCCAGTACGTCGAGCTGCGCGCGCTCTACCCGCGCTCGGCGTTCACCTCGACCGCCGGGATGCAGGTCGAGGAGGGGAACGGGCTGCAGACGATCACCGCCGAGGAGCTCGCGGACGCGGCCGCCTACGAGCGCGACCGCGACCGGATCGACGACGCCCTGGCCCACCCGTTCCGCAGCGCGCTCATCCTCCTCGCGATCGGGACGCTCCCGGCGATCCTCGTCTCGCTCGTGGTCTTCTGGCTGTTCGGGCGCGAGGTCGAGACGGGCTACGACCGCGAGTACGAGCAAGAGCCGCCGACGGACACCGCTCCCGCGCTCGTGCCGACGCTCCTCCGCCAGGGGGGCGAGGCGGGCTCGTTCGAGTTCACGGCGACGCTGTTCGACCTCATCCGGCGCGGTCACTACACGGCGCGACCCGTGACGACCGAGCGCAGCATCTGGGCGGGGCTGCGCACCGAGCGGATCGCCGACCTCGAGCTCGACAAGGGCACGCCGGTCGAGCTGGCCGCCTGGGAGCGGTCGGTGGCCCGGGTCGTCGACGACGTCCTCTCGGACGGGCCGGAGCGGCTGTCGCGCTTCCGCGACGAGATCGAGGACGAGCGCGAGGAGATGAGCAAGCGGTTCCAGGGGTTCAAGGGCGCGGTGGCCGACGAGGCCGAGGGCCGACGCTGGTTCCGCTCGGTCGGGGCCGTCCCGCTGGCGCTCGGAGTCGCCTTCTTCGGCGGGATCGCTGCGCTGCTCATGTGGCGGGCGATCGACGGCTGGCGCTCGGTGTACCCGCGCTGGAGCGACGTCGTGCTCGTCGCGCTCGCGATCGCGGCCGCCGTCAACGGCGCCGTGCTCGTGATCGCGCTCTCGCGCCGCCGCCTCTGGCGCCGGCGCTCGCGCGAGGCCAACGTCGAAGCCGAGCGCTGGGAGGCGTTCCGCCGCTACCTGCAGGACTTCCCCCGCCTCCAGGAGGCACCCCCCGCCACGCTCGACCTGTGGGAGCGGCTGCTCGTGTACGGCATCGCCTTCGGGATCGCCGAGCGCGTCCTGCAGGCCGCGCACCTGGCGATGCCCGAGGCGCTCGCCACCGCGAGCTCGATCTACTGGATCTCCCCCACCGGCGACCTCGGCTCCGGCGCGAGCGCGATGTCGATCGGCGACCTCGCCTCCGGCTTCGGCTCCGCGCTCGCCCCGCCGTCCTCGGGCTCAGGCGGGGGCGGCGGCGGGTTCTCCGGAGGCGGTGGGGGCGGCGGCGGCGGCGGTGGCGGCGGCTTTGGCTAGGGACAGACCCTCGGGGACGGCTGTCCGTCACCGAAGGCCTGTCCCGCGTGAGGGCACACCGCTCAGTAGGCGAGCTCCGCCCAGACGACGTTCGGGCCCGGGTCGGACACCGTCTCGCAGTTGGTGACGGAGTCAGCCCTCCCCGAGGAGTCGACCCGTCTGGCACAGCGGTCGCCACCGCCGCCGTTGTCGATCCCGCCGTCGATGGAGTCGACGTCGTTGACGCGGCCGAAGATCACGTCGAGGAAGGTGATCACCTCGTCGGCGTCGACCTTGCCCGCCTCCTTGTCCTTCAGGGAGACCGTGCGCAAGCCGAGCACCCCGCCGTCGATGATGTCGTCGTCGGCCTCGCCGTTGATCGTGTCCCGCCCTTCACCGCCGCGGATGCCGTCGCGGCCGACCCCTCCGAAGATCGCGTCCATGTCGCCCTCCCCGAACAGGAGCTCGAGGGTGCCGTCCGGGTTGTCGCCCCCGTAGATGACGTCCCGGCCGTCACCGCCGTAGACCTTGTCGCAGCCGTCGTCGCCTCGTGCCGTGTCGTTGCCGTCTCCGGCCAGGATCGTGTCGCCTCCGTCACCGCCCTCGATCGTGTCCCGGCCCTCGCGTCCGTCGATGCTGTCCGCCGTGCCGCATCCGGGCAGCTCCGGCTCGTCTCCGCCACGGATCGTGTCTCCACCCGGGCCGCCGTCGATCGTGTCGGGGCCACCGGCTGTCGCCCCGAGGCCAGCGTCGGAGTCACCCCAGAGCACGTCGCTGCCGGCGCCGCCTTCGATTCGATCCGCTCCCGGCCCGCCGAAGACCGTGTCGGCTCCGGGTCCACCGAAGGTGCCGGCAGAGCTGCACGCGGTGGTCGTGCCGGAGGGCCCGTCGTCGTCAGTCCCCGCGTCGATCGTGTCGGCCGCGTCGTCACCCGAGAGCGCGTCACAACCAGCGCGACCGAGCAGCTGGTCTCGGCCGGAGCCACCGGTGATCGTGTCGTTCCCGAAGCCGCCGTCGAGACCGCCCGTCGAACAGCCTCCGAGTTCTGACGGCGCGTCTGCCCCATCGCCCCCACCGATCGTGTCGTCACCGGCCTCGCCCCGCGCACCGTCACAGCCAGCGCCACCCTCGATCACGTCGTTGCCCTCTCCGCCGAGCAGGCCGTCGTCACCGGCGTCGCCGAGGAGAAGATCCGACTCTCCCTCGCCATTGATCAGGTCGCTCCCGTCGCCTCCCGAGATGCGGTCAGGGCCGTCGCCACCCGCGACGGCGTCGGCACCGGCACCGCCCGTGAGCGTGTCGTTCCCGGCTTCGCCCCAGATGCCGTCGTTGCCCGCCTCGCCCGAGATCTCATCGAGCTCATTCCCTCCGTACAGCTCATCGGAGCCGTCACCGCCGGTGATCGTGTCCCGGCCACCGTCGCCACGGATCACGTCGCGATCGTCGCCGCCAGCGAGGATGTCCGCGTCGGAGCCGCCTGCGATCGTGTCGGCGTCGACGCCACCTCCGATCGTGTCGACCCCCGGGCCACCCGTGAGCAGATCGTCACCCGCGCCACCGTGGACTGTGTCGTGGCCCGATCCACCGTCGACCCACGTGACGCCGGCCGCGTCAACGCCTGCGAAGAACGTGTCGTTGCCCTCGCCGCCGCACGAGACGGTGTCCCCGCCCAGGTCTGCGAGACCGACTGCATCGTCGCCGCCAAGCGCCGAGAGAACGTCGCCATCGTAGAGATCGATCGACTCCGCTGACTCGGTGCCGAGGACGGTGACCGGCCGGTAGAAGCAGCTCTCCGGAGTCGAGAAGTCAGCGCTGGCGGAGAACACCTCCGTCCCTGCATCGAGCTCGTATGCTCGGAGCTCGGGCTGGAAGCGACCTGAGAGCAGCGGGCGCGCCACGACCGTCGAGGGAACCTCTGCGGACATCTCGAGCGTCACGTAGCCGTCCCGGTTCGTCGGCTCGGAGACGTAGATGGGCCCGCCGCAGCTGTCCTGCGCCTCGATCCGGACGTTCCGCACCCCGCCACCCACCGCGTTGCGCACCCTGACCGTGAGAGTCACCCGTGCGGTCACGAGGACCCGGACCGCGAGCGGCGTGAACCCAAGGGTCTCCAGGTCGGATGGGCAGCTCGCGACGTCGATTCTCTCGGTCAGGTCGTCGGTCAGGCTCTCCGCGTCGGTCACGGTGAGCGTGACGTCGTAGGTACCGCCGCTGCTGAACGTGTGGCTTGGAGCCTCGCCCGATCCGGTTCCATCGCCGCCGAATCGTTGTGTACGTCATAACACGGATCCGGCACC
>CAZUVW010000020.1:0-23994 GCA_964623875.1 uncultured Gaiellales bacterium | reverse complement strand
GCTGATCCCCGAGCTCGAGGCGCTCGGTCACCGCGCGATCGGCGTCGACCTGCCGAGCATGGACCCTGCGGCCATGCTCGAGGACTACGCCCGCACGGTGGTCGAGGCGATGGCCGGGATCGAGGGGCCGGTGGTGGTCGTCGGACACTCGGCGGGGGGCGCGACGATCTCGCTCGTGCCCGAGCTGACCCGCGTCGATCGGCTCGTGTACGTGACGGCGTTCGTCCCGGGGTCAGGCCGCTCGGTCGTCGAGCTCGCCGGTGACGAGACGCGCGCGCTGATCCTGTCGGTCTCACGCGACGACGGCGACGGCTGCCGGTCGTTCGACCTCGAGCTGCTGGCCTCGGTGGCGCCGCCGGAGGAGCGGCAGGCGTACCTCGCTTTCCTCCAGGCCACGCAGCGCCCCCAGGGCTGGGCCGCGATGGAGCAGCCCTGGCCCGGCCGCGCGCTCCCCGACGTGCCCTGCACCTACGTCCTGTGCACGGAGGACTCCATCCTGTCGCCGGCGACCCAACGTGAGATGGCGGCGCGCCTGGGCGTCGAGCCCGTGGAGCTCGCCTCCGACCATGCGGTCTTCGCGCTCCGCCCGCGCGAGCTCGCGCCGCTGCTGGTGGGGTAGCTCGATCACGCGTCCGCCGGCACGAACCCGCAGCTGGGCGACGGGCGTCGCTCCCCGAGTGGCGATCACCACTCCTCCGGCCGCCTTGACCTAGAGTGCCCTCGACGTCCTACGAGGAGAGATCAAGGTGCAAATGAGCCGCCGCAAGCTACGGGACCTGGAGGTCTCCGCCCTCGGGCTCGGGTGCATGGGCATGTCCGCCTTCTACGGCTCTGCGGACGAGGCGGAAGGGGTGCGGACGATCCAGCGCGCCCGGGAGCTCGGCATCGACTTCCTCGACACGGCCCAGGTCTACGGGCCACTGACGAACGAGCTGCTCGTCGGCCGTGCGATCAAGGGCCACCGCGACGAGTACGTGATCGCGACGAAGTTCAGCAGCCGGCTGGACGCCGCCGTCCCGGGCGACATGCGCAGCGTCGGGCCGAGGGACGGCTCGGCCGAGCACGTGCGCCGCTCGATCAACGGCTCGCTCGAGCGGCTGGGAACCGACTACGTCGACCTCTACTTCCAGCACCGGGTCGACCCGAACGTCCCGATCGAGGAGACGGTCGGCGCACTGGCCGAGCTCGTCGCAGAGGGGAAGGTCCGTCACATCGGCCTGTGCGAGGCGGGCCCGGAGACGATCCGTCGAGCGAACGCGATCCACCCGATCACCGCGGTGCAGACCGAGTACTCGCTCTGGAGCCGCGACCCGGAGGCGCAGATCCTGCCGACCTGCAGGGAGCTCGGGATCGGCTTCGTCGCCTACTCGCCGCTCGGACGCGGGTTTCTCGCGGGCCGCTTCAGCTCGCCCGACGAGCTCGACGAGAACGACTGGCGGCGTGGCGTTCCCCGCTTCACGGTCGAGAACCTCGAGGCGAATCGCGCGGTCGCCTCGAAGGTCGAGGAGATCGCCGGGGAGAAGGGCGTCACGCCCGCGCAGCTGGCGATCGCCTGGATCCTGGCGCAGGGCGGCGATCTCGTTCCCATCCCCGGCACCAAGCGCCGCACCTACCTCGAGCAGAACGCCGCCTCGGTCGAGGTCGAGCTGACGACGGACGACCTGGCGCGCATCGACGCCGAGCTGCCTGCGCCCGTCGGCGA
Source organism: uncultured Gaiellales bacterium (assembly GCA_964623875.1). Classification (GTDB taxonomy): domain Bacteria; phylum Actinomycetota; class Thermoleophilia; order Gaiellales; family Gaiellaceae; genus Gaiella. The sequence goes on along the minus strand of CAZUVW010000020.1, from coordinate 22,292 downwards.
ACGCTACGACGAGGCCGGGATGGCCTCTGTGGACCTCTAACGAGTGTCCTGAGCTGTCAACGGCTCGAGCGCATCGGCCGCTTGCGCCCAGCCCGGGAGACGACGGGGCCAGCCTGCAGGGTGCTTTGAACGGGAGCGACGGGACTCGAACCCGCGACCTCCGGCGTGACAGGCCGGCGTTCTAACCAACTGAACTACGCCCCCGTGAGCCGAGGGATCATAGCGGCGGCCCCGCAAGCAGGCGCGCGGAAGGCGAGCGCGTACTGGGAGGGATGAACTGGCTCGACTGGGTCGCGATCGTGGTCGTCGCCCTCGCGGCGGTCTCGGGTCTGCGTCGTGGGCTCGTCGCGGGCGTGCTCTCGCTGCTGGGGCTCGTCGGCGGCGCGATCATGGGCGCCCGCATCGCGCCGGAGCTCCTGGGTGAGGGGGCGCGCGCGATCCCGCTCGTCACCCTCGGAGCAGCTGCGGCAGGCGGGGTGCTCGGGCAGTGGCTCGGGGGGCGGGTCGGGAGCTGGGCGCGCCGCTCGCTGTGGCTGATCCCGCCGCTGCGCGTGCTCGACGCCGGCGGCGGCCTCTTCCTCGGGATCGCCTCCGGCCTGGTCGCGATGTGGGTCGTCGGCGTGGCGCTGCTCTACGCGCCGGGTGCAGACGAGCTGCGCCGCACGGCGCAGGAGTCGCGCGTGGTGTCGGAGCTGACCGAGGCGGTCGAGCCCGGCGAGGTCGTGGACGCGCTCGGTCGGATCGATCCGTTCCTGACGATCGTCGGGCCCTCGTCGGGCGTCGAGGAGCCGAGCCCGGCGATCCTGCGCGATCCCCAGGTGCGCGCGGCCCGGGCCAGTGTCGTGCGGATCCGCGGGGTCGCGTGCGGGCTCGGGATCGAGGGGTCGGGCTGGGTCGCCGCCCGCGGCCTCGTGGTCACGAACGCCCACGTCGTCGCGGGCGTCGACGCGCCACTCGTCGATCGTGGCGACGGGCGCGCGCGCAGCGGTCGCGTGGTGGCGTTCGACGCGGCGAACGACGTCGCCGTCGTCCGTGTCCCGGGTCTCCGCGTGCCGGCGCTGCGCTTCGGCGAGGTCGTCTCGGGAGCACCGGCGGCGGCGCTCGGCTTCCCGGGCAACGGCCCGTTCACGGCACTGCCGGCCCGCCTCGGGACGACGGCGACCGTGCCCTCCCGCGACGCGTTCGGCCGCGTGCGGCTCGCGCGGGAGCTCGTGGTGTTCCGGGGAGCGGTCGAGGGGGGAGCCTCCGGCGGGCCCGTCGTCGGGGCCGACGGCCGCGTCGCGACGACGGTGTTCGCCCGTCGACGCGCGTCCGACGACGGGTACGGCGTGCCGAACGACCTCGTGCGCGAGGCCCTCGCCGACGTCGGCCCGGCACTCGACACGCCCTGCGTCGAGCGGTAGCGGCTGGCGGGGGAACGGCGGGCGAGGCGGGCCTCGCCCCCACGGAGCCGGAGCCGGTGGCGGTCGCTCGCGTCGTAGGGGCCGGGCGTGCCCGGCCCGCGCACGGCACCCTCGCGCGGAGGGGCGGGCGAGGCAGGCCTCGCCCCTACGGGGGAGAGAGGAGGTCGAGCGCGGCTTCGGGCTGCTTGAACGGTGGGATGACGTAGATCCCGGCCACGCGGCCGCGGGCCTCGTCGACGAGCGCCCGGGCGAGCTCGAGGCCGACCCGCGGCGCGTCGGGGCCGGCGTCGTCGAGGCGGGTCAGCACCGCGTCGGGCACGGAGATCCCCGGCACCTCGTTGTGGAGACGGAGCGCAAGCGCCAGGCTGCGCAGCGGCCAGACGCCGAGCAGCACCGGCACGGGCCAGCCTCCGAGCCGCTCGCCGAAGCGGTCGAGCGAGTCGAGCTCGAACAGGGCCTGGGTCATGGCGAATCGCGCGCCGGCCGCCACTTTGCGGCGGAAGCGGTCGAGCTCGACGTCGAGGTCGTCCGCGGTCGGGTTGACGGCGACGCCGCAGTGAAACGAGGTCGGCGCGTCGAGCGCCTTGCCCGTGTAGTCCACCCCGCGGTTGAGCGCCGAGACGACCTCGACGAGGCCGATGGAGTCGAGCTCGTACACGCCGTGCGAGCCGGGGTAGTCGCCGACGTTGGGAGGGTCTCCCGTCACCGCGAGCAGGTTGCGCACGCCCTCGGCGTGCGCCCCGAGCAGCAGCCCCTCGAGCCCCATCACCGTCGCGTCGCGCGGCGTCACGTGCGGGATGGCCTCCACTCCCGTCCGCCGCTGGAGCGTCGCGGACGCCATCAGCGCGTTCATGCGCGCCCGCGCCATCGGGTTGTCGTTGACGTCGACGAACGCCACCCCGGCGTCGTGCAGCCTGCGGGTCGCTGCCACGAGACCGTCGAGCGAGCCGCCCTTCGGCGGGTCAAGCTCCACGCTGACGACCCACTCGCCGGCCCGGAGCGCGCGGGCGAGGGCGGTCTCCTCCTCCACGCCCGGCGACGGTGGCGCGAGCACGTCGTCGCCGGGCTCGAACACGGCGAACGGCACCCGGCCCTCGTCCACGGACGCACGGACTGCGGCGATCTGCGCCGGGGTGGTGCCACAGCAGCCGCCGATGATGCGCGCGCCGAGCGCGGTCGCCTGGGCCGCGAACTCGGCGAAGTAGTCCGTGGACGCGTGAGGGAAGACCACGCGACCCCCGACGAGGCTCGCGAGGCCCACGTTCGGCAACGCCGCGAGCGGCAGGCCGGCGTCGCGCATGCGGGTGAGCACGGCGAGCGCGCTGCTCGGCCCCGCCCCGTGGTTCGTGCCGATCGCGGCCACGTCGAGCCGTGCCAAGCGCTCGGCCGCGGCAGTCGCGCCGACGCCGCCCGTCGTCTCCGCGTCCTCGTCGAACGTGAGCATGGCGACGATCGGCAGCGACGACACCGTGCGAACCGCCTCGACGGCCACGACGAGCTCCTCGACGTCGAAGAACGTCTCCACGAAGAAGAGGTCGACGCCGCGCCCCTCGAGGATCTGCGCGGTCTCGGCGTACAGCGGGCCGTTCTCGGAGGGATCGAAGGTCTCCGCCTCTCCGAGCGGCCCGATCGAGCCGGCGACGAGCACCTCGCGCCCCGCGACCTCGCGCGCCTCGCGCGCGAGGCGCACCCCCGCCGACACGATCCGCTCGTGGTCGTCCTCGAGCATCAGGCGGGCGAGCTTCCGGCGGGTCGCGCCGAAGGTGTTCGTCTCGATCAGATCCGCGCCGGCGGCGATGTAGCTCGCGTGCACCGCCACCACGCTCTCGGGCGCGCGCACGTTGGCCTCCTCCGGGCAGCGCAGCCCGGGGGCGGTCGCCGCGATCAGCGCTCCCATCCCGCCGTCGGCGACGAGCGGCGGGCCCGTGCGCAGTCGCTCGAGGAAGCGGTTCACGAAAGCACAGTAATTCCTGCGTGGAGCAGGCTCCCGGGTTCGCCCCGTTCCGTCCGTGGCGCCAGAAGCGCACAGAGACGTGCAGGCGGTGGTTTCTCGAGACTGGCGCAGCCGGGCGAGCGCCAGCCGGTGCTCCTCGGCCCCTCGATCCTGCCCCGCGTCCGGCGCAGCCGGACCCGGGGATCCCCGCGCAGGAATCCACTCGGTGGATTCCTGCCTGCGGCATGAGAAGGGGCGGCCATCGCCGCCCCCTTCTCGAGCGCTCCCGCCGCGAGTGATTGCCGTCAGCTCCCGACCAGGAGGTGGTCCTCCCATCGGCACGGCCCGTTCACCACTTGAGCGATCACAGCCGCGATCGTCGCCCCAGCGCCCAAGCGACGCGCAGGCCCCGGGCCGGGCAAGCCCGGCCCCCCACGACGGGCTGGAGCTCGGGGTGGTCTCGCGGCCCCGAGGGCGGCGCAGCCGCCCGAGCGCCCACCAGCGCTCCTCATCCCCACGAAGCTTCAGGGATCTGCCCCCGCCGCAGGCGGGGGATCCCTGCCTGCGGAACAAAGGAAGCGGGGCCGCCGCCACAGTGGCCCCGCTTCGCATGCGCACCTCCCAGGAGGGAGATCTATCGCCCGTCATCGCGTCCGCCGCACCGGCGCTGACGACTGGATGGCCAGATCATGCACCCACCAGCTGGTTGATTCCATCGCTCGTCCGGGGTTGACTCGTGGGAGCGGCCTCGCTTCACCGCGGGTGACCCTCCAGCACCGAGCCTCCGTCCCGGCCGCGCGGGGCGAGCCCGGCGGCTCAGGAGCCGTGCACCATCCGCCCCTCCATCCCCCCGGCGACGACCACGAGCTGGCCGCTGACGTGGCCGGAGACCCGGTCGGACGCGAGCGCGACGACCTGGGCGGCGACGTCCTCGGGGTGCGCGACCTTCCGGAGCGCCATCGTGCGCGAGATGCGGGCCACCGTCTCGTCGTCGACCAGGCCGCGGGTCATCGGCGACACCGTCCAGCCGGGGGCGACGGCGTTCACCCTCCCGAGCGGAGCGATCCGGGTGATCTCGTTCTTCAGCGACAGGAGCAGACCGCCCTGGAGGGCTGCCTTCGCCGCCGCGTAGTCCGCATGCCCGGCCTCGCCGAAGACGCCCGCGGTCGAGCCGACGAGCACCAGCGAGCCGTGGCCCGTGCGAGCCACCTCCCGCAGGAACCCGCGCGCCGTGAGGAAGGTCGCGGTCAGGTTCTGCGCGACCGTCTCGTTCCAGCGCTCGAGCGAGAGCTCCCAGACCGGCTCGTCGGCTCTCGGCCAGACGCCCGCCACCGCTGCGCACACGTCGATCGCCCCGAGCGCGTCGCGGGCCTCCGCGAACAACCGGTCGACGTCGTCCTCCCGGGTGAGGTCCGCCTGGGCGACGGGAGCGCCGCCGAGCTCGACCGCGACGGCTCGCGCCCGCTCCTCGCCGCGGTGGTAGTGCACGAGCACCCGAGCGCCCTCGGCGGCGAAGGCGCGCGCGCACGCGGCGCCGATCCCGCCCGACGCGCCGGTGACGAGCACGCCGTGCCCCTCCAGTCCCGTCTCCACGCAGACGATCCTAGGGACGGCGTGGCCCAGCCGTCGGGCCACTCCGCACGATGACGCCCGGAGGCGCCTCGCATTGCGAGGCCGCGCTGCGCACGCGTTCGCGGAAATCGTCAGACTTGTCCTGACCGCCCAGTCAGACTCCAAGGAGATCCCATGGCCCAGCGCCCCGTCGTCACTCTCGATCGTGCCCGCATCGCCGAGCTCACCGCGCGCGAGCAGCAGCGGCTCGACGACTCGACGGGCGCCTCGCGGGCAATGTTCGAGCGCGCCAACGCCGTGCTCTCGGCGGGCGTCGCGTCCTCGTACCAGCTTCGCGAGCCGTGGCCGATCTACTTCGAGCGGGGCGAGGGCGCCTACGTCTGGGACGTCGACGGGACGAGGCGGATCGACTTCCACAACGGCTTCGGCTCGATGGTGCAGGGCCACGGGCATCCCGCGATCACCGCCGCGGTGACGGACCGGCTGCGGCACGGAACCCACTTCGCCGTCCCGACCGAGGATGCGATCGTGGTCGCCGAGGAGCTCGCCCGGCGCTGGGGACTGCCGCAGTGGCGCTTCACGAACTCGGGCTCGGAGTCGACGATGGACGCGATCCGCATCGCGCGGGGCTTCACGGGGCGCGACACGATCGTGAAGATCTTCGGCTCCTACCACGGGCACCACGACGGCGTGATGGTCTCCCTGGGCGTCCCGTACGACAAGATCGGCGACCGGAACGACTACGCCTCGATCCCGTACGGGGAGGGCGTGCCGAAGGCGGTCACCGACCTGACGATCGCGGTGCCGTTCAACGACATCGACGCGATGGAGTCGCGGCTCGACCGCCTCGAGCGGGAGGGGCGCAAGCCCGCCTGCCTGATCATGGAGGCCGCGTTGATGAACCTCGGCGTGGTGCTGCCGGAGCCCGGCTACCTGGAGGACGTCCGCGCGCTCACGCGCGACCGCGGCATCGTCCTCATCTTCGACGAGGTGAAGACGGGGCTCTGCATCGCCGCCGGTGGCGCGACCGAGCGGTTCGGCGTCACCCCCGACCTCGTGACCCTCGCGAAGGCGCTCGGCGGCGGGCTGCCGACCGGCGCCATCGGCGGCACCGAGGAGGTGATGGAGGTCGTTCGGGACGGGCGCGTGGTGCAGGTCGGCACGTACAACGGCAACCCACTGGCCATGGCCGCCGCACGCGCGAACCTCGAGGAGGTGCTGACGCCCGACGCGTATGCGCACCTCGACCGGCTCAACGACCGGATCGTCGCCGGCTGCCAGGGCATCGTGGACAAGTACGCGCTGCCGGGGTACGCGATCGGCGTCGGCTCCAAGGGCTGCGTGACGTTCTCGCCCGAGAAGATCACCGACTACGAGTCCTTCAAGGCGCACCAGGACGCCGAGGTGTGCGAGCTCGCCTGGCTGTGGAACCTGAACCGCGGCATCTTCATGACCCCCGGGCGCGAAGAGGAGTGGACGCTCTCGGTGACCCACACCGAGGACGACGTCGATCACTTCGTCGCCGTGTTCGACGACCTCGCAGCCGAGCTGACGGCGTAGGGGCCGGGCTCGCCCGGCCCGGCCCGGCGCCACGCACACGGGTGCGGAAGGCCGGGCGGGGCAAGCCCCGCCCCTACGGGACCGAGGTGGCCGTCGCGCGCTCCAGCAAGGCCGCCACGCGCGCCGTCGTGGCCGGGTCGTCGAGGCCGCGCCACGCGACGGTCGTCCGACGCTGCAGCACGTCGGCCGGTGTGCACGCGAGCTCGTGCGTCGCGGCGTAGAGCGCCTGGGCGGCGATGTCGGGGCCGTCGGGGTGGAGCGGCTCGAGCAGGGACGGGTCGTCGCGCGCCGGCGCGAGCACGGCGGCGGCCCGGCTGCCGTAGAGGTGGAGGAGGTGCCCCCGGACGGCCGGCGAGAGCTCGGCGGGCAGAGGCGCGTCCTCGGGGAGGCCGACCGCGCCGGGGAGCGGCCACGGCGCGCGGTCGATCCGGATGGGCCCGAGGTCCGCTGCGACCCGGGCGAGCGCGTCGAGCGCGATCCGCCGGTACGTCGTCAGCTTCCCGCCCGCGACGCTGAGCATGCCGCCCGACCCGAACGAGAAGACGGTCTCGCGACGAGCGGTCGCCGAGCTCCCGTCGCCGACCGGGAGCACGCGGAGGCCGGCGAACGACGACCGGACCCGCTCCGGCGCGAGCAGCTCCCCGGGCAACGCCACGGCCGCCTCGCCGAGCACCTGGGCGACGTCCTCGGCCGTCGCGGTCACCTCCGCAGGATCGCCCTCGTACTCGGTGTCGGTCGTCCCGAGCAGCAGCATGTCGTACCAGGGGACGGCGAAGGTCACGCGGACGTCGTCCTGTGGCAGGGTCAGCGCTGCGCTCCAGCCCTCGCCGCCGTCCACGAGCACGTGCGCGCCCTTGCTCAGGCGCACCGACGTCCCCGCGTGCTCGTCCTCCAGACGGCGCACGAGGTCGACGAACGGCCCCGAGGCGTTGATCACGACGCGCGCGTCGACCGACACGTCCTCGCCGTCGAGGCTCACCTCCGCGCCGCAGACGCGCCCTCCGGCGCGACGCAGCGCGACGACCGGCGCGTGATGGGCGACCGTGGCCCCCGCCTCCGCCGCGGCCAGCACGTTCTCCAGGCACAGCCGGGCGTCGTTCGTCCAGGCGTCGGCGTAGAGCGCGCACGAGCGGAGTCCCTCCGTGCGCAGGTCCGGCACCATCCCGCGCGCACGGCCGGGCGGGACGAGCCAGCTCAGGCGTGAGCGGGCGAGCGCCGAGTAGACGACGATCCCGCTCTGGACGAACCACGGCCGGAAGGGGCCGTCCCAGTAGAGGGGCAGGAGGAAGGGGAGTCGGTGCACGAGGTGGGGGGCGACCGTGTCCGTGAGGATGCGTCGCTCGTGATGCGCCTCCCGGACGAGGCGCACGTCGCCGAGGCGGAGGTAGCGCAGGCCCCCGTGGACGAGCTTCGACGAGGCGCTCGAGGTGCCGCCGCCGACGTCGCCGGCGTCGAGCAGCGCGACGGCGGCTCCGGCGCGGGCGGCATGCGCGGCGATCCCGGCGCCGACGATCCCGGCGCCGATCACGAGCAGGTCGAAGTCCCGCTCGTCCAGCTCCTCGAGCGCTCGCGCTCTGCTCAGACCGCGATCGGGCTCGCCCACGCCTTCCTTCCGCGCGCGTCGGTCGCCTCGATCCTGACATGGCGGGCAGCGGGAGGGATCTCGAGACGCGCCGTGGTGACGAGCCCGTCGTCGTCGCGCGCCGCGATCGTGCCGGCATTCGCGTAGCCGAGCCTGCCGGCGTGCACCGCCGCGCCCATCGTCTTGCCGGACACGAGCGTGACGGAGCGGCACGGGCTGCACGTGACCACGATCGTGTCGCCCTCGCGGCGGAGGTCGCGGATCGTCGGGCCCGTCGAGCCGTAGAGCAGGCCGTCGCGCAGGGCGGCCAGCACCGCGTCGGGCGTCCGCTCCGTGGCGCGCACCCACGTCCACGCGAGGTCGGAGTCGAACCCTGGGTGGTGCGAGTCGTCCGTCGCGAGGCCGGGGCAGAGCCGCCCCGACTCGGCGAGCTCGTCCCAGTGCACCGTCGAGAGGCCGCGCCCGATCTCGAGCTCGCACCCGGCGTTGTAGACCTCGAGCCCGGCCACGGAGGGCGGCAGCTCGAGCGTCCCGGCGGTGACGCCCGTCCAGTACGGGTGCGCGAGGTACGCGACACCCCCGTGCGCGACGATCCACTCGCCGGTCTCCTCGAGCTCGGGGTAGCCGCTGGCGAGCTCGCGCAGCTCCTCCTCGTCGGCCGTGACGCCGAGCCCCAGCACGTGCCCGTCGCGTGCCCCGGGCAGGACGCAGTTCAGCTCGACACCGGGCAGGACGAGCATCCCGTCGGGCGCGGCGGGGCTCGTGACCTTCCAGTGGTCGGTCACGGCAAGCGCGTCGTAGCCGGCCCGAGCGTAGTGCGCGACGAGGGCGTCGGGAGAGAGGTCCCCGTCGGAGGCGGTCGTGTGCGCGTGCAGCGCGCAGCGCAGCCAGACCCCGTCGCTGGCGAACGGACCGAGCACGTCTCCGGATGTACACCACTTCGACAATTGTTGCTCTGTAGAACCTCGGACGAAGGATCGTGTGCCCGCGACCGGTTGGAGGAGTCAGATGGAGGAATATCAGGAGCAGGAATACGAGTTCCTGCGCAGGCTCGACGAGGAGCAGCTCAGTCGTCGCACGCTCCTGCGGCGCGGCGCCGTCGCCGGTGCCGGTCTGACCGTCCTGTCGCTCTCCCCCGCCGCGCTGGCGGCGCGCCAGAAGGCGCTGGCCGACCCGCCGCTGCGGGGCAGGACGCTCAAGCTGTCGGAGTTCGTCAAGGAGGCGAAGAAGGAAGGACGCCTCAACGTCATCGCCCTGCCGCCCGACTGGGCGAACTACGGCGAGATCATCAGCACGTTCTCGAAGAAGTTCGGGATCCCGATCACGAGCGCGGACCCCGACGCCTCCTCCGCGCAGGAGAACCAGGCGGTCCGCTCCCTGAAGGGGGATCCGCGCGCCCCGGACGTGCTGGACGTCGGTCCCTCCTTCGCGATCGCAGGGGCGAACGAGGGCCTGTACGCCAAGTACTTCACGACGAACTTCGCCAAGGTGCCGCGGGCGATGAAGGACGGCCGTGGCTTCTGGGTCGGCGACTACTGGGGCGTCACGTCGTTCGGCGTGAACACCTCGGTCGTGAGCAACGTCCCCCGCAGCTGGAAGGACCTGCTCAAGCCCGAGTACCGGAACAAGGTCGCACTCAACGGCAGCCCGCTCTCGTCGGGCTCGGCGGTCGCCGGCGTGTTCTCCGCGTCCATCGCGAACGGGGGGTCGCTCAACGACATCGGCCCCGGGATCGACTTCTTCGCGCAGCTGAAGAGCGTCGGCAACTTCATCCCGGTGCAGGCGACGCCGCAGACGATCGCCTCGGGCCAGACGCCGATCACGATCGACTGGGACTACCTCAACCTCGCCTACGCCAAGAACTTCCCGGCGGCGAAGATCCGGGCCGTCGTCCCGTCGGACGCCGTCTACGGCGCGTACTACTGCCAGGCGATCAACGCCACCGCTCCGCATCCCTGGGCGGCCCGGCTCTGGCAGGAGTTCCTCTACTCCGACCAGGGGCAGCTGCTCTGGCTGAAGGGGTTCTCGCATCCTGCTCTCTTCACGGACATGGTCGCCCGCAAGGTGGTGCCGAAGCCCCTGCTCGACGCTCTTCCCTCCGCGGCCCTCTACTCGAAGGTGAAGTTCGCCAGCGTCGGTCAGCTCACGAGGGCACGAGCGCTGGTTGCGACCGAATGGCCGAAGAAGGTCGGCTCGTAAGACCCTGAGCGTCACCGGCGCACCCGATGTCCCTTCCTCCCGGCCCGCCTCGGCGGGCCGGGAGCGTCGGGCCTCGCTCGCGTGGCTCGGGGTCGTCCCGTTCCTCGCGTACGCGTTCGCGTTCCTGTTCCTCCCGGCCGGGAACGTGCTCGTCGGCGCGTTCCAGTCGAAGGACGGTGGCTGGACGCTCGACAACGTGACGGCCCTCTTCGACGAGCCGTACCGGACGGCGTTCCGCAACAGCATCGAGGTGAGCCTCGTCACGGCCGTCCTCGGGGGACTGCTCGGGGTGCTGATCGCGTACTCGGCGATCCGGGACGGCACGCCCCGCCCTGTGCGCAGCGTGCTGACGACGTTCTCGGGGGTGGCGGCGAACTTCGCGGGCATCCCGCTCGCGTTCGCGTTCATCGCCACGCTCGGCACGATCGGGATCGTCACGCAGCTCCTGCAGGACGCCCTCGGCTTCGACCTCTACGGGTGGACGCCCCCCGGCTCCGACACGCCGTTCTCGCTCTTCTCGGAGACCGGCATCATCATCGTCTACCTCTACTTCCAGATCCCGCTGATGATCCTCGTGATCGCGCCGGCGATCGACGGGCTACGGCGCGAGTGGCGGGAGGCAGCCTCCAGTCTCGGCGCGAGCTCGTGGCAGTTCTGGCGGCACGTCGGCTTGCCGATCCTGTTCCCCTCGCTGCTCAGCGCGATGGTGCTGCTCTTCGGCAACTCGTTCGCCGCCTACGCGACCGCGTACGGGCTCACCGGCGGTGGTGTCAGCCTCGTGCCGATCGTGATCGGCTTCTTCCTCTCCGGCGACGTGCTCGACGACCCGCACCTCGGACAGGCGCTCGCGTTCGGGATGTTCGTCGTGCTCGGGCTGATGATGCTCGTGTACATCCCGCTCCAGCGCGTGACCTCGAGGTGGATGCGATGACGCCGCGTCGCTTCATCGCGCCGTCGGCCGTCGTCTGGCTGCTCGTCGGCGCCGCCTACTTCCTCGTGCCGCTGGTCGCGACCTTCCTCTTCAGCCTCAAGGACGACCAGACGGCCAAGTGCTGCACCTTCGCCAACTACGGCGTGGTGTTCGACGACCCGGAGTTCTGGAAGACGATCCGCCTGAGCTTCGTGATCGCGGTCGAGACGATCCTCTTCACGCTCGTCCTGCTCGTGCCGACGGTCTACTGGGTGCACCTCAAGGTGCCGAGGCTGCGGCCGCTGATCGGCTTCCTCGCGCTCGTGCCGTTCGTCGTCGCGCCGATCATCCTCGTCGTCGGCCTGCTCGACGTCTACCGCGGCACGCCGAGCTGGTTCTACGCCGAGCCCTACGGCTTCCTGGCGGCCGCCTACGTCATCCTCGCCTTCCCGTACATGTACTTCTCGCTCGACACCGGGTTCCGGGCGATCGACGTCCACACCCTCACGGAGGCCTCGCAGAGCCTCGGCGCGGGATGGCCGACGACGCTCTGGCGTGTGATCCTCCCGAACATCAAGGCCGCCGCGCTCGCCGGCTCGTTCCTGACGCTCGCGATCGTGATGGGCGAGTTCACCATCGCCAGCCTGGCGCAGTTCAAGACCTTCCCCGTGCACATCCAGTACGTGAGCCAGAACCAGGCGTACGCGGCCGCGGCGCTCACGATCGTCGCGTTCCTGATCACGTGGGCCGCGATGCTCGCCCTGCTCGGCGTCGGGCGCGGTCGGGGCCAGGCGCAGGTCGGAGGAGCGCGCTAGCGATGGCGGGCGTCGAGCTCCGTCAGCTCCACCGGCGCTTCGGCGAGGTCGTCGCGCTGGCCGGGATCGACCTCGAGATCCCGAGCGGCGAGTTCGTCTCGTTCCTCGGCCCGTCCGGCTGCGGCAAGACGACCGCGCTCCGGCTGATCGCCGGCTTCGACCGCGCGACCTCCGGGCAGGTGCTCGTCGACGGCAAGGATCTCACCGGCGTGCCGCCGAACCGCCGCGACATCGGGATGGTCTTCCAGGCCTACAGCCTCTTCCCGAACATGACCGCCGCCCGCAACGTCGAGTTCGGCCTCCGTGTCAGACGCCAGGGTCGCGGCGACCGGCGGGAGCGAGCGCGCGAGCTGCTCGAGCTCGTGGGGCTCGGCGACGCGGCCGACCGGTACCCGCACCAGCTCTCGGGCGGCATGCAGCAGCGCGTCGCGCTCGCGCGCGCCCTCGCGATCGAGCCGCGGCTGCTGCTCCTCGACGAGCCGCTGTCCGCGCTCGACGCCAAGGTGCGCGTGCAGCTGCGCGAGGAGATCCGGCGCATCCAGACCCGGCTCGGGATCACGACGATCTACGTCACGCACGACCAGGAGGAGGCGCTCTCGATCTCGGATCGGGTGGCCGTCCTCTCGAGGGGCAAGATCGAGCAGATCGGGACGCCGGCGGACATCTACGGAGCACCGGCGACACCCTTCGTCGCGGAGTTCGTCGGCACGATGAACCGGATCGAGTCGACCGTCGTGGACGCGGTGGACGGAGCGGTCGAGGTAGCGGGCGTCCGTCTGTCGGTCGGGGCCGCACGGGGCCGGACGCCAGGTGAGCACGTCCTGCTGCTCGTCCGTCCGGAGACGGTGTCCGTCGAGGCCGCGGTCGGCGACGAGGGCGTGACCGGAGAGGTCGTGTCGCACACGTTCCTCGGCTCCGTCACGCGTCTGCGCGTGCTCGCCGGCACCAGCGAATGGACGGCCGACCTCTCCGGCGAGCGCGCCGCCGCGATGCCGGTCGGCGCACGGGTGCGCGTCGGGTTCCCCGCGGCGAGCGCGAAGCTCCTCAGCCTCGACTGACGCACTCCCGCAGCAGCGCCGGCCGATCGCTGAAGATCCCGTCGACGCCGAGCGCGGCCAGCGCGCGCATCCGAGCGGCGTCGTTGACCGTGTAGACGGTCGTGCGCAGACCCAGACCGACGGCGCGCGCGAGCCCTCGCCGTGTCACACGGGGGTCGTGGAAGCCCACGGCCCATGCGTACCCGGCGGCGGCGCGGATCGAGACGCCGTAGCCGACGTGCTGCAGCACCCTGAGCGAGGGAGCGCAGCGCAGCGCCTCCAGCAGGGCGCGCCGCTCGAACGAGAGCACGACGTCCGTCGGGCCGAGGAGCGCGACCGTCCGTGCCACGATCGCGTGACGACGGTAGAGGTGCGCGCGCTTCAGCTCCACCATCAGCCCGACTCGGCCGCGCGTCGTCTCGACGACCTCCTCGAGGGTCGCGATCCCCACCTCGCGGAGCTCGGCGAGCGGACGCAGGCGCAGCGGGCCGCGGAGCGGGGTGAGGCGGTCGAGGTCGAGGTCGTGGAACACGACGAGCGCGCCGTCGGCCGAGGCCTGCACGTCGAGCTCGAGGTAGTCGGCTCCGTCGGCGATCGCCCGTTCGAACGCGGGCAACGTGTTCTCGACCTCGTCGGCCGAGGCGCCGCGGTGAGCGATCACCCAGGTCACGTCGGCTGCCCCTGCCGGAGAGTGGCACGCCGCACTGCGTCCCGCCAGTCGGCTCGCCGCCGTGCGACCTCGTCGGGAGCCATCGTCGGCTCGTAGCGCGCCCCCGGGCGGGCCAGCGTGCGGAGCTCGTCGAGGCCGGAACACACACCGGTGCCGAGGCCGGCGAGCGCCGCCGCTCCGAGCCCGGTCCGCTCACGGACGAGGTCGCGCGGCAGCGCGGCGCAGCGCTCCGCGGTGCGCCGGTCCTGCCAGACGAGACGGGTCGTGCCGGTCGTACCCTGGTCGATCGCGAGCAGCGCCGTCACGGCTAGCCCACGAGGCCACGGATCAGGTCGACGTCGATCCGGTCGACGAGCAGGTCGGCGGCACGGAGGCGCTCGTCCGGCAGCGTGCCGCGCACGCCGATGCAGCGCAGTCCGGCGGCCTTCGCCGAGGCGATTCCGGCCTCCGTGTCCTCGAAGGCGACGATCGACGCCGCGTCGAGCCCCGGGCCGAGCAGGGACGACGCCAGGAGATAGCCCTCGGGGTGTGGCTTGCCGTGAACGACGTCGTCCGCCGCGACGATCGCCCGGAAGCAGCCCAGCAGGCCCGCCGCTGCGACGACCGGCTCGATCTCGCGGCGGTACGCGCCGGACACCAGCGCCAGCGGCACGCGCTCGGCGGCGTGGCGAACGGCGGCGCGGGTCGCCTCCGAGACGGTCGAGCCGTCCGCCACCGCGCGATATCGCTCGATCCGCTCCGCGACGAGCCGCTCGAGCTCGTCGCCCTCGACGCCGAGCCACCCACCGACGATCGCCTCCTCGGTGGTGCCCGCGAGGGTGTCGAGATACTCCGTCTCGGTCAGCGGGCGCCCCTGCTCCGCGAAGAGCTGCTGGTAGATCGCGAGCAGGACGGGCTCGTCGTGCGAGAGCGTGCCGTTGAAGTCGAACGCGATCGCGCGGGCGCTGACCATCGAGGGGCAAGGTACTAGGCTCGCGACCGGTGCCGGTCGACGCTCTCCTGCTCGCGCTCGGGTCGGCGTTCCTCCATGCGCTGTGGAACGTGCTGCTCGCGCGAGAGCGCGACGTCCACGCGGCGACGGCCGTGGCGATGACCGCCTCGGTGATCGCGTTCGCGCCCGTCGCGGCCGTGCGCTGGGACGCAGACCCTCGCGTATGGCCGTATGTCGCGGTCACGGCGCTCCTCCAGCTCACGTACTTCGGCCTGCTCGCCGTCGCCTACGGCCGCGCCGAGGTCTCCTTCGTCTACCCGATCGCCCGCGGCGTCGCGCCAGTGCTCGTGCTCGTCGTCGGGGCGGTCGTGCTCGGAACGGGGGCGAGCGCGGGTCAGGCCCTCGGTGTCTGCCTCGTCGGGCTGGGGGTGATCCTCGTGCGCGGGCTCGGCGGGAGGCGGGACGGGGTCGGCCTCGCCGTGGCGCTGACGATCGCCGCGGTGATCGCTGCGTACACGCTCGTCGACAAGCGCGGGATCCGGTATGCCGACCCGGTCGTGTACCTCGAGCTGGGGATGGCTCCCGCCGCGCTGGCGTACCTCGGGGTCGTCGCCTCCTTCGACGCGGGGAGGGCACGGCTCCGTCGCGCCCTCCGTGCCACTCCGGTCGGTGCGGGAGTGCTGTCCTTCGTCGCCTACGCGCTGGTGCTCGCCGCGCTCGCGCGCGCGGACGCCGCGGCGGTCGCCGCCGTCCGCGAGACGAGCGTCCTGATCGCAACCGCCATGGCAGCGGTCGTGCTCGGCGAGCGGGTGGGGCCGCTCCGGGCCACTGGCGCGGCACTGGTGGTGGGGGGCGTCGCGCTGGTCGCGCTCGAGTAGCCCGGCCGGCGTGCCGTCAGAACGTCTCGAGCGACGCTCGCCGACGCCCTTCGAGCTCGAACAGCCGAAACAGCCCGTACGCGACGGACGCGTAGGCGACCCCGATCAACGCCTCGGTCGTGAGCAGCCCGCTCACGTCGGCGAGCGTCGCGCCGGCAGCGATCTCCCGTGCCGCCTCGATCCCGTGCGTCAACGGCAGCGCGCGACCGATCGCCCCGAGCCAGGCGGGGAGATCCTCGTTCGCGACGTTCACGCCGCAGACGAGCAGCATGAGGAAGTAGACGAGGTTCGCGCCGAAGAAGACGTCACGTGCGCGCAGTCCGATCGACCCGATCAGCATCCCGAGGGCGACGCACGAGCAGGTCGTGATCAGCACCGCGACGGCGAGCGCGGGCACGCTGCCCTCTGCCGGCCGGAAGTCGAGCAGTAGCCAGGAGACGGCGAAGCCGAACGCCGACACGACCAGGCCGTTCAGCACGAACGGCAGCGCGCGGCCGGCGAAGATCGCGAGCCGGTTGGCGGGCGTCGCGAGCAGCGGCTGCAGTGTGCCGAACTGGCGCTCGTTCGCGATCCCCATCGTCATGCCGTAGATCCCGGACATCGCCGCGACCTGGATCGCGTTGCCGACGATGAAGAACGCGTCGTCCTGCGAGCCGGCGTAGCGCCCGAGGTACGTGAAGAACAGGATCTGGAAGAGCGGGCTGCCGAGCATGGTCGTCAGGTACATCCCGGGGGAGATCCAGTTGAACAAGGCGCGATACGAGATCGCTCCGCCCACGAAGAAGACCCGGAGCGCGCTCACGTCAGGGAGAGCGTCGCCCGGGCTCGTGCGAGCCGCTCGAAGTTGCGCAGGGCGACCGCGCCGAGCGCGAGGTAGGCGAGGCCCAGCGCGAGGCAGGCGGCGATCTCGGCCCAGGCACTGCCCCCGAAGGCCGCTTCCCTGATCGCCCGCATCCCCCACGTGGGCGCCAGCAGCCACGAGATCGGCGTCACCCAGGCCGGGAGCAGCGACAGCGGGACGAGCAGGCCGGTGGCGAGCCAGACGGGGTACTCGAGCAGGTTGGAGAACGCGCTCGCATGCCGGTACAGCACGAAGGTGGAGGCGAGGAGCAGACCGAGCATGCCGAGGCTCAGCACGGTCGCCGGCAGCGCGACCGCGAGCTGGGCGGGGTGTGCGAAGTCGAGCGGGACGCCGAAGAAGAGCCATCCCCAGGCGAGCGTCGCGACCACGGAGTAGATGCCGATCGTCGAGGTGGCGACGGTCAGCGGGAGGAGCGAGGCGATGAAGGGGGGCGGTGCGCCGACGAGCAGCTCGAGCGTCCCCTGCCACCGCTGCCACTGGATCGCGCCGCCCGAGCCGAAGAGGGTCGCCGACCAGATCCCCATCAGACCGGCGCCCAGCGCGACGTACAGCAGCGTGCCCGACTCGTTCCCGCTCTCGACCATGAAGAACGCGATCGACGCGAAGATCACCGGCTGGAGCACGCTGACGAGCACGAAGAACAGGGAGTGCATGAGGTTCTTCAGGTGGAACAGCCAGCCGACCCAGAAGAGGCGCGCGTGCACGGCGACACGGTATCGCCACGGTCCCCGCAGCCGCCCCGGTGCCGCCCCGGTGTCAGACACCGGATCCTGTCAAGAGGGATTCGTGCCGACTTCGTACCAATCGTTCCACAGGCTGCGATCGGCATGCCGGCAGGGATTCGCGCCTCGCGTGAACGCTGGTGGCGCGTGCAACAGCCCGTCGTGTCCCACCGAAGCGTCGCCGGTGGCGTCCACCGCGGCCACCGTCCGAGAGGGACGACTTGACAGCGAAGGGTGTCTGACACCGAAGCGGCTGTCGCGGACGACGTGGCGGCGCTCGCCTGGCGCGAGCGCGGCCTCTGCCCGGACGACGCCGGCGGCGATCGACGTCGTCCCCGCCGGCGCGGCTACCCGCGCCGGAGACGGCTCACGGCTGCCACTCGAAGACGGCGATCAGGCAGCCGTCGTCGGTCCAGGAGTGGTGGGTGCCGCCGCGGTAGCTGACGAAGTCGCCCGCGCGAAAGACCGTGCCGTCGCTGTCGGTCAGCGTCCCCTCGAGCACGAGGAACTCCTCGAACCCGCCGTGCTCGTGCTCGATCGTCACAGCGCCGGGCTGCATGCGCATCAGGTACGAGCCCTGGCCCGTCGCCTCGTCCCAGCTGATCGGCAGCCACGAGATGTCCGGCTGTACCGGCCCCTCCATGTCGTACGCCCGGAACGGCGTCGCATGCACGTTGACCACTCGCCTGTCCTGCCGGTCGCCCACCGGCCAAGGATCGCCGCCCGCCGCCGTCAGCGCAAGGGGACGGCGTCACAGGCGCGCTGCCGCCGCCTCGTCGAGCACCACCGTCGTGACCCCGGCGCTCGACCGGGCGAGGCTCGCCGGCGTCGCGTCCGACGGGTCGCACGCGAAGGCGCGGCGAACCTGCTCGGCCTTCTCCCGGCCGGTCACGAGGAAGACGAGGTGCTCGCACGCCGCGATCGCAGGGAGCGTGAGCGTGATCCGCGGCACGAACGGGTGCATGCCGGCGTCGGTCGCCACGGCGAAGCGAGTGCGCTCGCGCAGCGCCGGCATGCCGGGGAACAGGGAGGCCGTGTGGCCGTCCGTCCCTACGCCGAGCAGGACGACCTGCGGCACGCCCTCCGTCCGCAACAGCGTCTCGTAGCGATCGGCCGCGCCCTCGGCCCCCACGTGCGTCGTGATCTCGTGCCAGCGTGGCTGCACCGCCACGCGGTCGAGGATCGTCTCCCGCACGAGTCGCTGGTTCGAGAGAGGATCGTCCGGCGGCACGCAGCGCTCGTCCGCGAGCCACAGGCTGGCGCGGCTCCAGTCGGGCTCCGTCGCGGCTGCCTGCTCGTAGGCGGCCCGCGGGCTCGATCCGCCGGAGACGGCGATCGACGTGCCGCTCCGGACCGCTTCGACGAGCAGCTGCGCGACCGCGTCGGCGGCGGCAGCCGGATCCGCGACCACGCGCAGCTCGAGGCCCATCGTCGGATTCTCGCGCAGCGCAGCCGCTCGGCGGAGGGATGCGGAGCCCGGAGGCGTCCGACGGCGCTACCCGTCGTCCCCGACCGGCTGCTCGGTCACGAGCGCCACGTACGCGTCCTCGAGCGTGGGCTCCCGGGTGGTCACCCGGCCGACCGAGACGTCGTCGAGGCGTGCGAGCAGCTCCTGCGTCGGCTCCTGCCCGCTCGCCGCCTGGACGACCACGACCTGCGCCTGGTCGCGGTCCTCGACGGCCACCGCGGTGACGCCGGCGATCGACCGCAGCCCGTCCACCGTCGCGGCCTCGATGCCGTAGACCTCGATCTCGACCACGGTTCCCTCGGCGACCCGCTCCTTGAGGTCGCGCGGCGTGCCCTCGGCCACCACCCGGCCCTTCGCGACCACGGCGATGCGGTCGCACAGCGCGTCGGCCTCGAACATGTAGTGCGTCGTCAGGAGCACCGTCTTGCCGGCCGCCTTCAGCCCCGCGATCGTCGAGCGCAGCTCCCGGGCCCCGACGGGGTCGACGCCGATGGTCGGCTCGTCGAGGAAGACGACCGCGGGGTCGTGGAGCAGACCGCGCGCGATGTGCAGCCGCTGGCGCATGCCGCGCGAGTAGCCCTCGACCCGCTCCCTCTCGCGCCCCCTGAGCCCGACGAGCTCGAGCAGCTCCTCGATCCGCGCGCGCTGGCGGCGCGGGTCGACGGCGTACAGGTCGGCGAAGTAGCGCAGGTTGTCCCAGGCGGAGAGGCGCTCGTACAGGCCGCGATCGCCGCCGAAGACGTAGCCGATCCGCTCGCGCACCCAGGTCGCGTCGTCGACGACGTCCCGTCCGAGCACGCGAGCCGAGCCCGAGGTGGGGATGAGCAGCGTGATCAGCATCTTGATCGTCGTCGTCTTGCCGGCGCCGTTCGGCCCGAGGAGCCCGAACAGCTCCCCCTCGGCGATCTCGAAGCTGACGCCGCGCACCGCCTCGACCTCGAGCGCGCGACGACGCACCGTGCCGGTCGTCGTCCGATAGGTGCGACGGAGCTCGTGCGCCTCGACGACCGCGGTCATGCGCGTGGATGGTAGTGGCGTCTCCCGAGGAGGGTGGTTCACCAGGCTTTGACATGTCAGGAGCGCTCTGCGACGATGCCGCGATCGCACGGGAGGCGGCTCTCGGACCCGTGCGGCAACTTCGCCCTGTCCCACACGTCACAACGGGAACCACCCACCAAGGAGGACCACCGTATGAGGAAACGAGGACGGATCGCGCTGTCGCTCGCGGTGCTCGCGTCGGCCGCGCTCGCCTCGAGCGCCGGCGCCGGCTCGTCGGCGACTGCGGCCTCGGCCGTCAGCTGCAAGGGCACGTTCAAGCTCGCGCTCATGACGCCCCTCACGGGCGATGCGGGCTTCCTCGGTCAGGAGCAGCTCTCCTGGGCGAAGCTGGCCGTCAAGCGCCTCGCTCCTGCGCTCGGGCTGAAGGTGCAGCTGCTCCAGGGCGACACCCAGCTCGACACGGCGCTCGCCTCGTCGCTGGCGCAGAAGTACGTCGCCGACAAGGGCGTCGTCGCGATCATCGGTCCGGCGACCTCCGGCGCCGTCGCGGCGACGAGCAAGACGTTCTTCGACGCGAAGATGGCGCACATCTCCCCGTCGGCGACCCGCGTGTCCCTGACCAAGGGCAACAACAAGGAGGGCACGCCTGCCTTCTTCCGCGTGGTGCCCGACGACTCCGTGCAGGGGCCGACGGTCGCGCGGTTCATGGTCGACAAGCTGAAAGCGAAGAAGGTCGTCCTGATCGACGCCCGCGAGCCGTACTCCGTCGGCCTGGCGAACGCCGCCGAGGCCGTGCTGAAGGCCCGGGGCGTCACGACGATCCGCGAGTCGGTCTCGACCGAGCAGAGCGACTTCTCCTCGATCGTGACGAAGATCCCGGGCGACACCGACGTCGTCTTCACGCCGTGGCAGCAGCCGCCGAAGGTGCAGACCTTCGCACAGCAGCTGATCGAGCAGGGCAAGCGGGCGAAGGTGTTCGGCGGTGACGGAGCCAACGATCCCGACAAGTTCAAGGTCCCGGGCTCGTTCGTGTCCAACTTCGCTCCGCCGCTCGATCAGGTGGTCGGCAACGCCGCCCTGATCGCCGCCTGGAAGGCGGACAACCCGGGCCAGACGCTCGGCTCGTTCGGACCGCCGGCCTACGGCGCGGTGCAGGTCGCGCTCGAGGCGATCAAGAAGGCGTGCGCGAAGAAGGCGTCGGTCGTCCGGGCCGACGTCCTCAAGCAGGTGAAGGGCGTGCGGATCGCCAAGTGGCTGCTCGGCGGCTCCTTCCGCTTCTCGACGAAGACGAACGACCCGCTCAACAAGGGCTTCACGATCTTCGAGATCCAGTCCAACGGGTCGTACAAGGTCGTCAGCTAGCCCGACATCGAGCAGTGCAACGAGCGGCCCGGCCTCACGGCCGGGCCGCTCTTCGTCTCGTAGACTCCCGGGCTCCATGGACGACTTCATCCAGCTCACGCTCAACGGCCTGACGCTCGGGAGCGTCTACGCGTTGATCGCGCTGGGCTACACGCTCGTCTACGGGATCCTCAAGCTCCTGAACTTCGCCCACGGGGACGTGTTCATGGTCGGTGCGTTCATCGGCTTCGGCGTGCTCCAGCTGCTCGGCGGCGCCACCGACCCGGTCTTCTCGATCTACCTCGTGCTCCCATTGGTCGTGCTCGCCGCGATGGCCGGCTGCGCCGTCCTCGGCGTGACGATCGAGCGCTTCGCCTACCGGCCGCTCCGCGACGCGCCGCGCATCGCGCCGCTGATCTCCGCGCTCGGCGTCTCGTTCTTCCTCGTGTACTCGATGCAGCTCATGTTCGGCGCCGAGTTCCGCGACTACGAGGCGTTCTCGATGGCGAACGGCGACCTCTTCTTCAAGGGCTTCGACATCGGCAACGTCCGGGTGCCGCTGATCCGGATCATCATCATCGTCTCCGCCTTCCTCCTGATGGTCGTGCTCTGGCTGCTCGTCACGCGCACCCGGATCGGCAAGGCGATGCGCGCGACCTCCTACGATCGGGACGCCGCCGCGATGATGGGGATCGACATCGACCGCGTGATCGTGTTCGCGTTCGTCCTCGCGGGAGCGCTCGCCGGCGCGGCCGGCGTGATGTTCTCGCTCCGCGCGCCCGCCGCGGTGACGATGGGCTTCATCGCCGGTCTGAAGGGCTTCACCGCGGCCGTGATCGGCGGGATCGGCTCGATCCCGGGTGCGATGGCGGGCGGGCTGATCCTCGGCTTCGCCGAGTCGTACACCCAGGGGTACATCACCACGCGGTGGTCCGACCTGATCGTGTTCGGGATCCTGATCGCGTTCATGATCTTCCGGCCCACCGGCCTGCTCGGCAAGGCCGACATCAAGAAGGTCTGAGATGGGCGACTTCGACCGCCGAGACCCCTGGGACGAGAACAGCCTGAGCCAGCCGACCCCGGGGGCGCGTGAGGCATCCGAGTCCCAGGGGCCGACGAGCCCGGCGGTCGGTCGCGACGAGTGGGTCGCGCGGCACGGGGAGAACCGCGAGGGCAGGTCGGGCGTGCTCGGCGTCGTGCAGGAACGGCTCGCGACGGTGCCGTGGTGGGCGTGGCTGACGCTGTTCGTCGCCGTCGCCGCGCTGGTGCCGCTCGGGTTCGAGAGCGGCTACGTCCGGCGCGTCGCGTTCGACACGGTGCTCTACATGCTGCTCGCGCTGGGGCTCAACGTCGTGGTCGGCTGGGGCGGCCTGCTCGACCTCGGCTACATCGCCTTCTACGGCGTCGGGG
>CAZUVW010000019.1:0-24251 GCA_964623875.1 uncultured Gaiellales bacterium | reverse complement strand
GCTGCGCGAGGTCCTCGATCGAGTAGATGTCGTGGTGCGGCGGCGGCGAGATGAGCGAGACGCCGGGCTGGGTTCCTCGGAGCCGTGCGATCTCCTCGGTCACCTTGTGCGCCGGGATCTGGCCTCCCTCCCCCGGCTTGGAGCCCTGGGCGACCTTGATCTGGAGCTCGTCGGCCGACGCGGCGTACTCGGCGGTCACACCGAACCGACCCGACGCGATCTGCTTGATGCGCGAGTTCCGCTCGTCGCGGTAGCGCGCCGGATCCTCGCCTCCCTCGCCGCAGTTCGAGCGGCCGCCGAGACGGTTGAACGCGATCGCGATCGTCTCGTGGGCCTCGGCGGAGAGGGCGCCGTGCGACATCGCCCCGCCCGAGAAGCGCTTGACGATCGACTCCACGGGCTCGACCTCGTCCACCGGCACCGGCTCGGGCGCCGGCACGAGCTCGAGCAGGTCACGGGGCTCGATCGGCGTCCGCTCGTTGACCAGCGCTGCGAAGCGCTCGTACAGGTCGAGCTTCTCGCCCTTCACCGCCTTGACGAGCGCGTGGGCCGCGCCGACTGCCTCCTGGAGCGCGGCGACGACCTCGGGATCGGTCGCGTGCGGCTCCCCACCCTTGCGGAACTTGTAGAAGCCGGGGTTCTCGAGCTCCGGCTTCTCCGCTGCACACGCGGCGAGCCTGGCCCGTGCGTCCTGCTCCAGCCGGTCGAGACCGATGCCGCCGATCGCCGACGGCGTCCCGCCGAAGAACCGTCGGCAGAGCCGCCGGTCGAGACCGACTGCGTCGAACAGCCGCGCGCCGCGGTAGCTCGCCACGTCGGCGATCCCCATCTTCGACATCACCTTGAGCACGCCGTCCTCGAGCGCCGTGAGCAGTCGACGCTGCGCCTCCTCGGGCGACGGTCGGTCGCCCCCGACCTTGTCGATCGCGGCGAGGTGCGCGACCGTCTCCAACGCGAGGCGCGGGCAGATCACGTCGGCGCCGTACCCGAGGAGCGTCGCGACCATGTGCGTGTCCCGCGGCTCGTCGCTCTCGACGAGCAGCGCGCAGGAGGTGCGCAGCCCCCGCTCGACGAGGCGATCGTGCGTCGCCGCGACGGCGAGCAACGAGGGGATCGGGGCCCGGTCGCCTCCCGCCCCGACGTCCGTGAGGCAGATGCGGGTCGCGCCGGCGGCGACGTGGTCCGCGCACGCGTCCGCGACCCGGTCGACCGCGGGCCCGAGCGCCTCGTCGGGGCCGAAGGTCGCCTCGACGCGCAACGGCTCCAGTCCGTCGAGCCCGGCCGGCGTGACGAGGAACGACGGGAGCACGTCGAGCGGCGCCAGCGGCCCGGCCGAGTCGAGCGGCGCGCGAGGGCCGACGAGGGTCGCGATCGACATCACGGCGCGCTCGCGGTAGTGGTCGATGGCGGGATTGGTGACCTGGGCGAACCGCTGCCGGAAGTACGAGGCGAGGGGCCGCCCCCGCCCGGCGAGCGGCGCGATCGGCGCGTCGTCGCCCATCGAGTAGGTGGGGTCGTGACCCGTCTGCGCGATCGGGCGGAGCATGAGGTTCAGCTCCTCCCGCGTGTAGCCGTGCAGGACGTGACGTGGGCCGAGGCCCCCCTCGGGAGTCGCGACGGGAGAGCCCTGGACACGGGCGGTGACGGTCTCCTCGACCCAGTCCGCGTAGGGCCGGCGCCGTGCGAGCTCGCGCTTCAGCTCGCCGTCGAACAGCAGGCCGCGGTCGGGATCGATCGAGAGCAGCTGACCGGGCCCGAGCCTGCCGCGCCGCACCGTCGACCCCTCGGACAGCGGGATCGCGCCGGCCTCGGAGGCGACCGTGACGACCCCGTCGCTCGAGACGGCGACCCGCAGCGGGCGCAGGCCGTTCCGGTCGAGCGCCGCGCCACAGACGACGCCATCGGTGAAGACCAGCCCCGCAGGCCCGTCCCACGGCTCGACGAGCATCGCGTGGTAGCGGTGCATGGCGCGCTCCTGGTCGTCCACGCGCGGGTCGTTCTGCCAGGCGGGCGGGACGAGCATCGTCACGGCCTCGCGCACGTCGACCCCCGAGCGCACGACGAGCTCGAGCGCGTTGTCGAGCAGGGCCGAGTCCGAGCCGCTGCGGTCGAGCGCGGGCGCCAGGCCCTGCTCGACACCACGGGCCCGCTCGCGCGCCTCCATCCAGGCGGCGTTGCCCTCGATCGTGTTGATCTCGCCGTTGTGGCAGAGCAGCCGGAAGGGCTGTGCCCGCTCCCAGCTCGGCTCGGTGTTGGTCGAGAAGCGCTGGTGGAAGATCGCCCACGACACCGCCCACGCCGGGTCGGAGAGATCGGGGTAGAACGAGGCGAGCTGGGTCGCCGCGCAGAGCGCCTTGTACGTCACCGTGCGGAAGGAGAGCGAGGCGACGTACACGCCGGGAACCGTCTCGGCCCGACGACGGGCGCGATGCGCGCGGAGCTCCGCGTCCACAGCGTCGGACGGGGCCAGGAGGAGCTGCGCGATCCTCGGCATGCTCGCCGTGGCCGTCGAGCCGAGAGCGGCGACGTCGTGCGGGACCTCGCGCCAGCCGGCGGGCTCGAGCCCCTCGGCGCGGCACGCCTCCTCGACGACGTTCTTCAACCAGGGCTCGCGGAGGAAGCACATCGCGACCCCGCCGCCACGCACCCCTGTGAGCGCCTCGGACAGCGGCAGCAGCAGCCCGGCGCCGTCGCCCGTGACGCCGTCGGAGGCGTAGGCACCGCGATGGGAGACCGCCCCGAGACCCGCGAGGGCCCGGTCGAGCACCTCGCGCGAGGCGCGCCCCCTGGCATCGGCGACGAGTCCGATGCCGCACGCGTCGCGCTCGACGCGGGGGTCGTGCAGGGTGCGGGTCATGGTCGGGCGGCTGGCCTTTCTCGCTCGGGGGTCGGATGCGGACGATCTCCCGCCGGTGTGTGGCTAGTCCGGCGGGGCGGGAGGAGGCCGGCTAGCGCGCGCTGCGCGCGACGATCGCGAACGGAGCGCTCGCGGCGGTGACTTTGCCGATCCCGGCGATCGTCGACGGCGACATCGCTATCGATCCTAAAGAAACGCGCTGCGGGCGGCAAGGAGCTTCACCGGACGCTCACCGCCTCCCGGTTGACACCCCGGCTGCGGTCGGGCACTCTGCGAGGCAAGATGCTCCGACGCGCCGTATCGGTCCCCGAGCTCGTACCGCCGCCCGCGGTCGCGACCGGCGTCGGCATCGAGCTGATTCTCGTCATCCCCCGCTGAGGGGGACGACGACGCTCACGCGCCGCACGGCAGGGCGCACACGCCGACCGACACGACGCCACCCGAGCGCCTGCGGGCGACGGAAGGAGCACACCAGCGTGACCCCGACACACTCCACGATCACCAGCCACAGCCACTCCTCGACCCGGACGGCACGCGGCCGCGCGTACGTCGTCACCTGCCTCGCCGGGCACGGGATCGGCCCCGAGGTGACGGCCGCCGCGAGCCGGGCGCTCGCCGAGCTCGCACGCCATCACGGGTTCCGGGTGGACGAGATCCACCCGCCCTACGACACCGAGGCCGTCGCCCGCTCTGGCCACCCGCTACCGGCGGCCACGCGACGGGCGACCCGCGACGCCGACGCCGTGCTCGTCGCCGGTGGCGACGCGCCGGCGCTCGCGGGCGTGCGCGCCGAGCTCGATCTCGCAGTCGCCGTCGTCCGCGCCCTGCACGCAGACGGCGCGACGACCGTCTTCTGGCCGCTGCACGACGCGGCGGACGACCTGGCGGTCGCGCGCGCGTTCGCCGCCGCGCGGCTGGACGCGGGCCGGCTCGTCTCCGTCTCCGTCGGCTCCGGCTGGCGCGAGCGGGTCGAGCGGCACGCGGAGAGCCACGCCGGCGTCCACGTCGAGCACGTCCCGCTCGCCGACGCGCTGCGGTCGCTCGCGGCCGGCCGCCCGGGGGTGGTCGTGGCCGAGGGCGTCCTCGGCGAGGCGGTGGCCGAGGCGCCGCGCGCCGATGGGCCGTGTCTGTTCGCACGCGGCGAGCTCGGTGCGACGGGGCCCGGTCTGTTCCGACCGACCCACGGGACGGGACATGCAGACGCCGGCCACGGCGTCGTCGACCCGAGCGAGATGCTGCTCGCCACCGCCCTGCTCCTCGGCGAGGGGCTCGGCCGCCGGGCGGCGAGCGACGCGCTCGAGGAGAGCCTGCGCGTCGCGCTGGCCCGCCCGCGGCCTGCCGGTCGCGCCGACGCCCCCGGTGTGGTGGTCACGACCCGGGAGCTCGTCGACGCCGTCCTCGGGCTGTTGCCGAGCGCGCGACGCGACACCGAGTTCGCGCTGGGGGTGCACCGATGAGGATGCGTGGCGCCGACGCCATCCTCCGCTCGCTCGAGGCCGAGGGCGTGGACGTGATCTTCGGGATCCCGGGCGGGGCGATCATGCCGACCTACGACGCGATGGCGCGGGGCACGAGCGTACGCCACGTGCTGGCCCGCCACGAGCAGGGGGCCGGGCACATGGCGGAGGGCTATGCGCGCGCGTCGGGTCGGGTCGGGGTGACGATCGCGACCTCGGGCCCCGGCGCGACGAACCTCGTCACGCCGATCGCCGACGCGTGGATGGACTCGACCCCGCTCGTCTGCATCACGGGTCAGGTGCGCTCCACGCTGATCGGCACGGACGCCTTCCAGGAGTGCGACATCACCGGGGTCACGATGCCGATCGTCAAGCACTCCTGGCTCGTCCAGGAGGCGCGCGAGATCCCGTCCGTGATGAAGGCCGCCTTCCACGTCGCCCGCACCGGTCGCTGCGGCCCCGTGCTCGTCGACGTGCCGCGAGACGTCCAGGAGGCGGAGCTCGACTTCGCCTGGCCCGACGGCGTCGACCTCCCCGGCTGGAAGCCGCCACGCAAGGTGCACCCGCTGCAGATCCGCCAAGCGGGCGAGGTGCTCGCGCGCGCGGAGAAGCCGGTGCTCTACGTCGGCGGCGGGACGCTCAACGCCGACGCCTGCGACGAGCTGCGCCGGCTGGCCGAGGTCGGCCGACTGCCGGTCGTGACCACGCTCATGGGCAAGTCCGCCTTCCCCGAGACGCACGAGCTGTTCATGGGCTGGCCCGGGATGCACGGCGCGAAGTGGTCGAACATCGCGATGAACACCTGCGACGTCCTCGTCGCCGTGGGCTCGCGGTTCGACGACCGCGTCACCGGCAAGCTCTCGGCTTTCGCCCCGGGGGCGACGGTCGTGCACCTCGACATCGACGCGGCCGAGATCTCGAAGCTGCGCGCCGCCGACGTGCCGGTCGTCGGGCCGCTCAAGCCCGCGCTCGCAGCGCTGGCGGACGAGGTGGCCCGGCACCGCGCCGAGGGGGCGCCGCCGCCCGAGGCGTGGCTGCGCCGGATCGAGGCCCTGCGCGACGAGTTCCCGCTGCGCTACGGCTCCGAGCAGGGCTTCATCAAGCCGCAGGCCGTGATGGAGACGCTGCAGGAGCTGACGGCGGGCGAGGACGTGATCTTCACGACGGGCGTCGGCCAGCACCAGATGTGGGCGATGCAGTACCTCCTGCCGGAGCGGCCCCGGACGTTCATCAGCTCGGGCGGGCTCGGGACGATGGGGTACGGGATCCCGGCCGCGATCGGCGCGAAGGCGGCCCGCCCGGAGGCGAAGGTCGTGTGCGTCGACGGCGACGGGTGCTTCCAGATGACGGCTCAGGAGCTCGTCACGGCAGCGGTCGAGGACCTGCCGATCGTCGTCGTCCTCGTCAACAACGGGTACCTGGGGATGGTCACGCAGTGGCAGGACATGTTCTTCGACGGACGCCGCTCGCACGTCCACCTGACCGACAGCGTGCCCGACTACGCGAAGCTCGCGGAGGCCTACGGCGGCGTCGGGATGGTCGTGACCGAGCCCGACGCCGTGCGCGGGGCGCTCGAGGAGGCGCTGGCGCTCGACCGAACGGTGGTCGTCGATCTGCGCGTCGATCCCGCCGAGCAGTGCTTCCCCATGATCCCGGCCGGGGCCGCCGCGCTCGACATGATCGAGTACACCGAGCCCGTCGAGGCGGAGGCGTCATGAGGCACACGATCTCCGTCACGGTCGAGGACAAGCCGGGCGCGCTCACCCGCATCACGACCATGTTCGCGCGCCGCGGCTTCAACATCGAGTCGCTCGCGGTCGGCCCGACCGAGCGACCCGGCATCTCGAAGATCACCATGCGGGTGGACTGCTCCGAGCACTCGCTCGAGCAGATCGAGAAGCAGATCCACAAGCTCGTCAACGTGCTGCGGGTGACGGAGCTCGTGCCCGGCGAGTCGGTCGAGCGAGAGCTGATGGTGATCAAGGTGAGCGTCGTCCCCGACAAGCGGGCCGAGCTGATCACCACGGCCGAGGCGTTCAGGGGCCGCGCGCTCGACGTCGGCCCGGACGCGGTCGTGTTCGAGCTCGTCGGCACGCCCGACGAGCTCGACGCGTTCCACGAGCTCTGCCGCCCGCACGGGATCCTGGAGAGCGTCCGCACGGGCCGGATCGGCCTTGCCCGGGCGTCCACGCGCCCCGCGGGACGACGGCTGGCGGCGATCAACTAGGGGTCTCTCTGCGAGAGACCCCTCGGATGGGCACTCGGCGCGGGCGAGCGCTGGGCGCGATATACCTCGGGCTCGACCACGAGGCACAGGCATGTTCGGGTGGGGCGGTTTCCCACCCCTGATTCGAAAGGGACTCCGATGGCGACGATCCTCTCGGGTGGCGACCTCTCGCTGCTCTCCGGCACGGTGGCGGTGGTGGGCTACGGCAGTCAGGGCCATGCGCACGCCCTCAACCTGCGCGACTCCGGCGTGCAGGTGGTCGTGGGGCTGCGCGAGGGCTCGACCTCCTGGGGCGACGCGGAGGCCGCGGGACTGGAGGTGCGCACGGTCGCCGACGCAGTCGCGGGCGCCCAGCTCGTGTCGATGCTGCTGCCGGACCAGGTGCAGCCACAGGTGTACCGCGAGTGGGTCGAGCCGAGCCTCGCCGACGGCGCCACCGTGCTGTTCGCGCACGGGTTCAACGTGCTCTACGAGCGGGTTGCGCCGGCCGCCGGCCACGACGTGATCATGGTCGCGCCGAAGGGGCCCGGCCACGTCGTCCGGCGCCTGTTCACGGAGGGGTACGGGACGCCGGCGCTGATCGCCGTGCACCAGGACGCGAGCGGCACGGCGCGGGAGACGGCGCTCGCGTACGCGACGGGCATCGGCGCCGGGCGGGCCGGGATCCTCGAGACGACCTTCCAGGAGGAGACCGAGACGGATCTCTTCGGCGAGCAGGCCGTGCTCTGCGGCGGCACCGCCGAGCTGATCAGGGCCGGGTTCGAGACGCTCGTCGCTGCGGGCTACAAGCCCGAGGTCGCCTACTACGAGTGCCTGCACGAGCTGAAGCTGATCGTCGACCTGATCTGGGAGGGCGGCCTGCAGCACATGCGCTGGTCGATCTCCGACACGGCCGAGTTCGGCGACTACGTCAGCGGGCCGCGCGTGATCGACGACCACGTGCGCGAGTCGATGCAGGGCATCCTCGACGACATCCGCTCCGGCGCGTTCGCGAAGCGATGGATCGCCGACATGGACGCGGGCGAGGTCGAGCTGAAGCGGCTGCGCGCCGAGGCCGAGGGCACGGAGCTCGAGGCGGTCGGCAAGGAGCTCCGCGCGCTGATGCACCGCGAGGGTTCCTGATGCCTGCGGCATCAGGAACCCTAGAAGCGCAGGGACATGGCATCGGTTGACGTCCCCGTCGCGCTGCTCGGGTACGGCACCGTCGGGTCGGCGGTGCACCGACTGCTCGAGGAGCAGGGCGACGAGATCGAGCGCGCGACCGGGCATCGACTGCGCGTCGTGCGCGCGCTCGTGCGCGACGACGGGAAGCCGCGTGGCTTCTCCGCGCGGGCCGGCGTGCTGACGACCGATCCCGCGGCGATCCTCGACGACCCGGAGGTCCGCGTGGTGGCCGAGGTGATGGGCGGCGTCGAGCCGGCCGGGGAGCTCGTGCTCTCGCTCCTGCGGTCGGGCCGCTCGGTCGTCACCGCGAACAAGCAGCTCGTCGCACGCCGTGGCCCGGAGCTGTTCGGCGTGGCATCCGAGCACGGCGTCCAGCTGCGCTTCGAGGCGTCCGTCTGCGCGGCGATCCCGGTGATCAAGGTGCTGCGCGAGTCGCTCGTGGTGACGAACGTGCACCGCGTGCTCGGGATCGTCAACGGGACGACGAACTTCATCCTCTCGGCGATGGAGGAGGGTCGGTCGTACGCGGACGCCCTCGCCGAGGCGCAGCGGCTCGGGTACGCCGAGGCCGACCCCACGGACGACGTGGGCGGGATCGACGCGGCGGCGAAGACGGCCATCCTGGCGACCGTCGCGTTCGGCACGCGCGTCCCGATCGAGTGGGTGGAGGTCGAGGGGATCGAGAGCGTCACCGAGGAGCACGTGACGGCCTCGCGTGCGCTCGACATGCGCCTCAAGCTCCTCGGCCGAGCGACGCTCGCGGGCGATCGGGTCGACGTCCGCGTCGGGCCGGCCTTCGTCGACGCGCACCATCCGCTGGCCGCGGTCGAGGGCGCGTTCAACGCGGTCATGCTGCAGGGTGACGCGATCCGCGAGATCACGCTCGAGGGCCCCGGCGCCGGGGGGATCGAGACGGCGTCGGCGGTCGTCGCGGACATGGTCTCCGTGATCGGCACGACGGGAACCGGCTTCCTCCAGAACGACCCCGTGTGGCGATCGCTCGAACGGATGCCCCCCGGCGAGCTCGCCTCGAACTGGTACCTGCGCCTCGAGGTCGAGGATCGCGCCGGCGTGCTCGCCCGGATCGCGCAGGAGTTCGCCGCGCACGAGGTCTCCGTGGCGCGGCTCGTCCAGCGACCGGGCGACGACTGCGCCGTCCTCCACGTGATCACCCACGAGGCGAGCGCCGGCAGCGTCGCCGACGCGCTCGACGCGATCCGGGCGCTGTCCGAGTCCCGGGGAGGCGCGAGCGCGATCCCGGTGGTCTCCGATCGAGGTGTGGAGGGGCTGGGGTGGGCATAGGCACATCCCGGCTGCGCCGAGACGTGCCAGATGGAGTCGGCGCGTGACCGTCGCGTTGATCGAGCGGTTTCGCGACCGGCTGCCGGTGTCCGACGCGACGCCGGTCGTCTCTCTGGGGGAGGGCTCGACGCCACTCCTGCGCGCCCCCCGGCTCGGAGCCGAGCTCGGCGTGCGCGAGCTCTGGCTGAAGTGGGAGGCGTCCAACCCGACGGGCTCGTACAAGGATCGCGGGATGACGGTCGCGGTCTCGAAGGCGGTGGAGCAGGGTGCCGAGGCGGTGATCTGCGCGTCGACCGGGAACACAGCCGCCTCGGCTGCCGCGTACGCCGCCCGCGCGGGCATCCGCGCGGTCGTGCTCAGCCCGGCAGGTGCGGTGGCCGGCGCGAAGGTCGCGCAGACGCGGATGCTCGGCGCCGCGGTGCTCGAGGTGCGCGGCGACTTCGACCAGGCGCTCGACGCGGCGCGGGAGCTCGCGCGTCGGGGGACGCACCAGCTCGTCAACTCGCTCAACCCGTTCCGTCGCGAGGGCCAGAAGACCGCGGTCTTCGAGATCGTCGAGGAGCTCGGCTCCGTGCCCGACGCGTTCGTGATCCCCTACGGCGGCGGTGGCAACACGTCCTCCTACGCGCAGGCGCAGCGCGAGCTCGGCATCGCGGTGCCGATCGTGTCGGCGGAGGCGGCCGACCGGCGTCACACGGTCGCCTCGGCAATCCGGATCGGCGAGCCCGCCCACGCCCGGGCAGTCGCCGAGGCAGGTGCCCACGTCGTCACCCTGCCCGACGAGGAGATCCTCGCCGCCTGGCGCCTGCTGGCCGCGACCGAGGGCCTCTTCTGCGAGCCGTCGTCGGCGGCCGGGATCGCCGCGCTGCGCCGGGGGGCCGTCGAGGGTGAGCGCGTGGTCGTCACGGTCACGGGCCACGGGCTGAAGGACGCCGAGATCGCCGCAGCCCACGCGCCGCCGGCGATCGAGGTGGAGGCCGACCCCGACGCGATCGCGAGCGCTTCGGCTGCGCCGAAGCGCTAGAAGAGCGGGATGATCGTCCGGGCTCCCGCCACCTCCGCGAACCTCGGGCCGGCGTTCGACTGCGCGGCGGTGGCGCTCGACCTGTGGAACGAGCTCGAGGTGAGCGAGGGGGAAGGGGTGCTCGTCGAGGGAGAGGGGGCGGGGGAGCTCCCCGAGGACGAGACCAACCTCGCGGTGCAGGCCTATGCCCTGCTCGCCGATCCAGCAGGGAAGCGGTTCCGGTTCCACAACCGCATCCCCCTCGAGCGAGGCCTCGGCTCCTCGGCTGCGGCGATCGCCCTCGGGCTCGTCGCCGCCGCCCCGACGGCCGATCCGGCCGAGCTGCTGCGCGCCGGGCTCACCCTCGAGGATCACGGGGACAACCTCGCCGCCGCTCTCGTGGGCGGTGTCACGCTCGCCTGGGACGAGCAGCTCGTCCGCATCGCCGACGCCCCGCCGCTCGCGCCGGTCGCGCTCGTGCCCCGGACGCGCCAGTCGACGACGGCATCGCGGGGCACGCTGCCCGCCAGCGTCTCCCACGCCGACGCGGCCCACACCGCCGCCCGCTCCGCGCTGCTCGCCGCGGCGATCCTGCGCGACGATCCCGAGCTCTTCGTCGCGTCGCTCAGCGACAGGCTGCACGAGCCGTACCGGCCCTCGGCGCCGCTCGACCAGATCCGCGCCGCGCTTCCGCGCGGCGCGCGCGGGGCGACGCTGTCGGGCTCCGGGCCGACCGTGATCGTGTGGGCCGACGACCCGTCCGCGTGCGCGGCCGAGCTGCGAGTGCGCTTCGCAGACCACGACGTCCTCGAGCTGGGCGTCGCGCGACGGGGGGCGCTCTGAGAGCGCTCCTGCTCGACTGCCGCCCGGCGGACGCCTTCGCGGCCGGGCACGTGCCCGGCGCCGTCCACCTCGATCCCGAGGAGGATCTCAGCGCCGAGGCGCACGACCCTTCGGTCGGAGGACGCCATCCGCTTCCCGAGCCGGAGCGTCTCGCAGAGACGTTCCGCCGGGCAGGGCTCGACGCCGACTCCTTCGCGCTCGCGCTCGACGACGGCAGCGGCTGGGCGGCGCGCTGCTGGTGGCTCCTCCGCCATCTCGGCCACGACGCCGCCGGGACCCTCGACCTGCGCGCCTACGCCGGCCCACTCGCGACCGGCGCAGCCACGAGGGCGTCCGTCGCGGAGCGGGGTCGTCCGCTCGTCCGACGGCCGCGCAGCGACGACGTCGTCTCCATGGACGAGCTCCGCGAGCGGCTCGGCGATCCCTCCCTCGTCCTCCTGGATGCGCGTGCGCCCGAGCGCTGGCGCGGGGACGCCGAGCCCCTCGATCCGGTCGCCGGCCGGATCCCCGGGGCGCGCAACGTGCCCTTCGAGGAGCCCCTCCCCGACGATCTCCCCGAGGACGCCGAGCTGGTCGTCTACTGCGGCTCGGGCGTCAGCGCGTGCGTGGTCGTCCAGCGACTCGTGCTCGCCGGCCACCAACGCGTCAGGATGTACCCCGGCTCGTTCAGCGAGTGGTGCCGGAACCCCGCCAACCCGATCGAGAGAGGTCCAGCGTGACGACGCCGTACGACACCCCGTCCGACCCCGCGAAGCGGCACAGCGCCGCGCTCACCGACGGCCCCGATCGCGCCGGGGCCCGCGCGATGCTGAAGGGCACCGGCTTCACCGACGAGGATCTCGCAAAGCCGATCGTCGGCGTCGGCACCACCTGGATCGAGACGATGCCGTGCAACCTCAACCAGCGCGACCTCGCGGTGCACGTCAAGCGCGGGATCCGCGACGCGGGCGGCACGCCGATGGAGTTCAACACGATCGCGGTCTCCGACGGCGTCTCGATGGGGACCGCCGGCATGCGCGCCTCGCTCGTGTCGCGCGAGGTGATCGCCGACTCGATCGAGCTCGTCTGCCGCGGGCATCTGTTCGACGGGCTCGTGCAGCTGTGCGCGTGCGACAAGACGAACCCCGGGGCCGCGATGGCGATCGGGAGGCTCGACATCCCGGCGGTCGCCTTCTACACGGGCTCGATCGCGCCCGGCGTGTACCGCGGGCGCGAGGTGTCGATCGGCGACGTGTACGAGGGGATCGGCGCGCACGCGGCCGGGAAGCTCTCCGACGCCGACCTGCACGAGCTCGAGTCGACGGCGTGTCCGGGTGCAGGCGCGTGCGGCGGCCAGTTCACCGCCAACACGATGTCGACCATCCTCGACTTCCTCGGCCTCTCGCCGCTCGGGACGAACGGGATCCCGGCGATGCACCGCGCGAAGGAGGAGGCCGCCTACGAGATCGGGCGCCTGGCGGTGCAGCTCGTCCGGGACGACGTCACCCCTCGCTCCTTCGTCACGAAGGAGTCCTTCGAGAACGCCGTGGCCTCCGTGGCCGCCACCGGCGGCTCGACGAACGGTGTGCTCCACCTCGTCGCGATCGCGCGCGACTTCGGGATCGACTTCACCATCGACGACTTCGAGCGCGTCTCCGCGCGGACGCCGATCGTGGCGGACATGAAGCCGTGGGGCCGCTGGCACGCGAACGACATGTACGCGGCCGGCGGCGTCGCGCTGGTCGCACGAGAGCTGAAGAAGGCCGGCCTCCTGCACGAAGGAGCGCGCACGGTCGACGGGCGGACGATGGGCGAGATCGCCGACGCCGCGGTCGAGACCGAGGGGCAGACCGTCGTCGTGCCGATCGAGACGCCGCTCAAGGCGCGGGGCGGGGTGGCCGTGCTCTACGGGAACCTCGCGCCGGAGGGCTGCGCCGTCAAGCTCGCCGGGCACGACCGGACGGTGCACCGCGGCCCGGCGCGCGTGTTCGACTCGGAGGAGGAGTGCTTCGCAGCCGTCAAGGCCGGGGGGATCGTGGCGGGCGACGTGGTCGTGATCCGCTACGAGGGGCCGGTGGGCGGGCCGGGCATGCGCGAGATGCTCCACGTCACGGGCGCGATCGTGGGCGAAGGGCTCTCCGACTCCGTCGCGCTCGTCACCGACGGCCGGTTCTCCGGGGCGACGCACGGGTTCATGGTCGGGCACGTCTCCCCCGAGGCGGCACGCGGAGGACCGATCGCCGCGCTGCGCGAGGGGGACATCGTCGTGGTGGACGTCGACCGGCACGAGCTGAACGTCGAGCTCTCCGCGGAGGAGCTCGTCCAGCGGATGGAGGAATGGACGGAGCCGGAGCCGCGCTACCGCCGGGGCGTGCTCGCGACCTACGCGACGCTCGTCTCGTCCGCGTCGCAGGGGGCCGTGACGCTCTCGCGGTTCGAGTCCGCGTAGATCCGACGGGAGCCCCCACGACGACGATCGCGGCGCGATCCGCTACGATCGGCGGCGGCGCGGGCTCCGGCTCGCTCCACATCGAGAGAGGCTGAGGGACCGGCCCTGTGACGCCTCGGCAACCCGCCCCGATAGGGGCCACGGTGCCAAACCCGGACGGATGTCGAGCGACCACGAGGAGGACGATCCCATGCCCGCACTCTCCCTTTCCTGTCGCGCCTGCGCGACCGAGCACCCGCTCGAGGCGGTTGGAGCCTGCTCCCGCTGCTTCGGTCCGCTCGACCCGGTCTACGACTGGGATCTCGTGCGCGCCCGGGTCACGCGCGAGCGCCTCGCCGCCGGGCCGGCGTCGCTCTGGCGCTACGCCGACCTGCTCCCCGTGATCGCACCGGCGCGGCCGCGCCTCGCGCCCGGCTGGACGCCGCTCGTCCCGGCACCCCGCCTCGCCGAGGAGCTCGGCGTGGCCGAGCTGTGGCTGAAGCTCGACACGGCGAACCCCACCCACTCGTTCAAGGACCGCGTCGTGGCGGTGGCGGCCCGCAAGGCGCAGGAGCTCGGGCTCGAGACGCTCTCGTGCTCGTCCACCGGCAACCTCGCCGGCGCGGTCGCCGCCCGGGCAGCCGCCGAGGGCATGCGGGCCGCGGTGTTCGTCCCGGCCGACCTCGAGCCCGAGAAGCTGCAGGCGGCTGCCGCCTACGGCCCGACGCTCTACGCCGTCGACGGGCACTACGACCACTGCTCGCGGCTCTCGGTGGAGCTCGCCTTCGAGCTCCCGTGGGGCTTCGTCAACGTCAACCTCCGCTCGTACTACGCCGAGGGGTCGAAGACGATCGCCTACGAGCTGGCCGAGCAGCTCGGCTGGCAGGCGCCGGACGTCGTCGCGATCCCGATCGCCTCGGGTGCGCTCTTCCACAAGGTCGGCCAGGGCTTCGCGGAGCTGGCGGCCCTCGACCTGCTCGACGGCAGCGCTCCCCGACAGATCGGCGGACAGGCCGAGGGGTGCCAGCCGGTGGCGACGGCGTTCCGCGAGGGGTGTCCGGTCCAGCCCGTGCGCCCGTCGTCGATCGCACGATCGCTCGCCATCGGCAGCCCGGCCGACGGCGAGTTCGCGGTCGCGACCGCGCGGGCGACCGACGGGTCGATCCATGCCGTCGCGGAGCACGAGATCGGCGAGAACATGGCCCTGCTCGCGCGCACGACCGGGGTGTTCGGCGAGACCGCGACCGGCGTCACCCTCGGCGCCCTGCGCGCGGCGATCACGGCGGGCGAGGTCGGACGCGACGATCGCGTCGTGCTGCTCGTGACCGGGGACGGGCTCAAGACTCCCGGCCCCGTGGCGCACACCTACGCGCCGGTGCACATCACCGCGGACGCCGACGCGTTCCTCGACGAGGTGCTCGCGACCGCCTGATCGACTCAGGCGAGCACGGCAAGGCCCTCGGCGGTCGCGGCGTCGGCGAGCGACGTGTCCCAGGTGACGAGCAGGGCACCAGGCTCGAGCGCGGCGAGCGCAGACGCGAGGTGCACCGCGTCGGCACCTCGAAGTGATCGGCGCGCGGCGAGCCCGCCGGCGACGCGGGCCACCTCGTCGCTGAGGTCGACGACCTCGAGCTCATCGTAGATGCGGTCGATCGCACGCCGTGGGCCGACCTCACCGCGGGGCAGCCGACCCGTGCGGCTCGCGAGCGCGAGGCCGGCGCGCGCCTCGGGGTAGGCGAGCCGGCTGGTCAACGGGCGGGCCGCGGCATCCCAAGCGGCCCGTGCCTCCGGAGCTCCGGGTTCGTCGAGAACGAGCTTGAGGAGTGCTGAGGTGTCGAAGTACGCGCTCAGCGGCGCTGCTCCGAGACCAGCTCGCTCACCGAGCCTCTGACCGGGAACCGGGGGAGCGCGGACGACGGCGACTTCGGTCGGCGCGGAGCACGAACGGCGCCGGCGGCGACGAGGCGGTCGAGCGCCGTCTCACGACCGGTGATCCGGGCGACCGGCCGGCCACGATCGGTGACCGTGATCTCGGCGCCCTCCTCGACGAGCGTGAGGTACCGGCTCAGTCCGTCGCGGAGCTCGCGGATGCCGACCTCGAGGTGGGTTGCAGCGGTTGCCACCTCCCCAGGATAAGCGCCACTTTTGTAGTTAGCAAGACGCCACTTCAGACAGGTCTGTCTCGGAGCGGGACGCTCTGCGTACCATGGCCGCATGCCGCGGACGCTTGCCGAGAAGGTCTGGGAGGCCCACGTCGTGCGCGCCGAGGAGGGCGAGCCCGACCTGCTGTACGTCGATCTGCACCTCGTCCACGAGGTGACCTCGCCCCAGGCGTTCGAGGGCCTGCGGCTCGCGGGGCGCACGGTGCGCCGGCCCGAGCGGACGGTCGCGACGATGGATCACAACGTCCCGACGACCGAGGGGCCCGTCACCGACGAGATGGCGCGCGCGCAGCTCGACGCGTTGCGTGCGAACTGCGCGGAGTTCGGGATCGAGCTCCATGCGACCGGCTCGGGCTCCGAGGGGATCGTCCACGTGATCGGACCCGAGCTCGGCCTCACGCAGCCCGGGATGACGATCGTCTGCGGCGACTCCCACACCGCCACCCACGGCGCGTTCGGCGCGCTCGCCTTCGGGATCGGCACCTCCGAGGTCGAGCACGTGCTCGCGACGCAGACCCTCCCGCAACGCCGTCCGAAGACCATGCTCGTGGAGCTCACCGGCGAGCGCCCCGCCGGCGTCAGCGCGAAGGACATGATCCTCGGCACGATCGGTCGACTCGGCACCGGCGGCGGAGCGGGGCACATCGTCGAGTACGGCGGAGACGCCGTCCGCGCGCTCTCGATGGAGGGGCGGATGACGATCTGCAACATGTCGATCGAGTGGGGCGCGAAGGCGGGCATGATCGCGCCCGACGAGACGACCTTCGCCTACCTGGAGGGCAGGCCACGCGCACCGCAGGGCGAGGCGTGGGACGAGGCCGTCGCGCGCTGGCGCTCGCTGCCGACCGACCCCGGCGCGGCGTACGACGCGCACCACGTGATCGACGTCGCGACGCTCGTGCCGCAGGTCACGTGGGGCACGACCCCCGGGATGGTGGCGCCCGTCACAGGGGCCGTCCCGGACCCGGCGTCCTTCGACGACCCGGACGACCGCGCGGCCGCCGAGCGCGCGCTCCAGTACATGGCCCTGCGGGCGGGCACCCCGATCACGGACATCCGCATCGACCGCGTCTTCCTCGGCTCGTGCACCAACTCGCGCATCGAGGACCTGCGCGCGGCCGCGGCGGTCGTCGAGGGCAAGCGCGTCGCGGCCGGCGTGAAGGCGATGGTCGTGCCGGGCTCCGCCACGGTGCGCGCCGCGGCGGAGGCGGCGGGGCTCGACCGCGTGTTCACGGAGGCAGGCTTCGACTGGCGCAGGGCGGGCTGCTCGATGTGCCTGGGGATGAACCCCGACGTGCTCCAGCCGGGCGAGCGCTGTGCCTCGACGTCGAACCGCAACTTCGAGGGACGTCAGGGCCGCGGCGGCCGCACGCACCTCGTCTCACCGGAGATGGCGGCGGCAGCCGCGATCGCCGGGCACTTCGTGGACGTGCGGGAGCTCCTGGCGTGAAGGCGTTCCGGAGCCTGACGGCGCGCGTCGCGGTGCTCGACCGCTCCGACGTCGACACCGACCAGATCATCCCCAAGCAGTTCCTCAAGAGCATCCGCCGCACCGGCTTCGAGGACGCCCTCTTCTTCGACTGGCGCTACGGCCCGGACGGCGAGCCGATCAGCGGCTTCGAGCTCAACCGGCCCGAGTTCGCGGGCGCGAAGGTGCTCGTCACGGGGCGCAACTTCGGCTGCGGCTCCTCGCGCGAGCACGCCGCGTGGGCGCTGTCGGACTACGGGTTCGAGGTCGTCATCGCCCCGTCCTTCGGCGACATCTTCCGCACGAACGCGGCGAAGAACGGGCTGGTGATCGTCGAGCTGCCGGACGACGAGGTGAAGCGGCTGATGGAGTCGGTCGACCTCGACACCGGCTCGGACGTGACCGTCGACCTCGAGCGGCAGGTCGTCGAGACCCCGGACGGGCGCGAGGTGCCGTTCGCGATCGACCCGTCCACGCGCCATCGGCTGCTGCACGGGCTGGACGACATCGCGCTGACGCTGCAGCACGAAGCAGCCATCGCGTCGTACGAAGCGCGTTCTGGCACTTCTTCGGAGAGCGAAGAAGTGCCAGGAGAGGCGCAGCGGTGAGCGTCGCCGTCCTCCCCGGGGACGGGATCGGGCCCGAGGTCGCCGCGCAGGCGATCCGGGTGCTGGACGCGCTCGGGATCGCGCACTCCTCGCACGCGTTCGGTGGCAACGCCATCCTCGCCCAGGGCACGCCACTCCCCGACGAGACGCTCGCCGCCTGCCGCGAGGCCGACGCCGTGCTGCTCGCCGCGGTCGGGCTGCCCGAGCTGGAGGGACAGGCGGTGCGGCCCGAGCAGGGGCTGCTCGGCCTGCGCAAGGAGCTCGACGTGTTCGCGAATCTCCGCCCGGCCCGCGCCGCGGGGATCGACCTGCTCATCGTGCGCGAGCTCGTGGGCGGCCTCTACTTCGGCGCCAAGGGCGTGAGAGAGGACGGCACGTGGTTCGACACGTGCGAGTACACGCGGCCGGAGGTCGAGCGGATCGCGCGCGTCGCGTTCGAGATCGCGCGCGCCAGAGGGGGGCGGCTGACGTCGGTCGACAAGGTCAACGTGCTGCACACCTCGCGCCTGTGGCGGGACGTGGTCAGCGAGCTGGGCGCCGAGGTCTACCCGGACGTGCCGCTCGACCACGCGCTCGTGGACTCCTTCGCGATGACGATCGTCACCGACCCGCAGTCGATCGACGTCGTCGTGACCGAGAACACCTTCGGCGACATCCTCTCCGACATCGCCGCGGCGGTGACCGGGGGGCTCGGGCTCGCCGCGTCTGCCTCGCTCGGGCAGCACGGGCCGGGGATCTTCGAGCCGGTGCACGGCTCGGCGCCGCAGATCGCGGGCCAGGGGATCGCGAACCCCGCCGCGATGCTGCGCTCGGTCGCGCTGATGCTCCGTCACGGGCTGAGCAGACCGGACGATGCGACGGCGCTCGAGCGCGCTGTCGACCGGGCCGTCGTCGAGGTGCCCACGCCGGACCTCGGCGGGGCGGCGACCACGGCGGCGATGGGCGACGCGGTGCTCCGCGCGCTCGGCGCCTGACCTCGACGCCACGGCGGCAGCGGACCCCGGCCGGCGACCCCACGAGGCGCCCGCGCACCCAGGATGCCGCTCGGCAAGCGCCGACCCGGTGCCCCACCCCCACCTGGTGCGCCCACCTGGTGCCTGACACCGAACGCTGTCAAGTCGGCTGCTGCGGCCATGACTGCGCGAGGGACGATCGACGACCTGCACGAGGGGCACATCCCAGCGACCATGCGAGCTGCGACCTGTGGACGAATTGGCACGAACTCGGCACGAAACCCCCTTGACAAGATCGGGTGTCTGACACCGGTCGGGCCCTCGGGGCGAGGAGGCGGTTGCGCGAGGGCCGAGGCTCGCCTACCCTTCGCGCTCCATGGAGACCGCCCGCACCTGCCGCCCGCTCTGCGCGTTCTCCTTCGACTTCGCCTTTCGACGCTAGCCGGCGCACCCGCTTCCCGCCCCGCGCCGGCTAGCAGAACGAGCCGGGCGGACGTCCGATCCGAAAGGCACGCATGACCCCCAACGAGAACACCGTCGCCTACCCCGGCCGCGAGGGCGCGCACTCCGCCGCCGCCTGCGACCGGCTCTTCCCCGCGGCACGACTCGTCGCCCAGCCGTCGTTCGCCGACGTCGTCGCCGCCGTCACCTCGCGGGCGTGCACCTACGGGGTGCTCCCGATCGAGAGCTCGCTCGCCGGCCCCGTGACCGAGACGCACGACCTGCTCTACGACTCTGCCCTGTCCATCGTGGCCGAGGCGATCCTGCCGATCCGCCACTGCCTCGTCGGCACGCGCGAGCTCCCGCTCGGGGAGATCCGCGAGATCCGGTCGCACCCGATGGCACTCGACCAGTGCCGCAGCCTGCTGGCGTCGCTGCCGGGCGCGGCCGCCATGGTGGCGGCGACGACGGGCGACGCCGCCGCGGCGGTCGCGGACCTCGGCGACCCGACGGTCGTCGCGATCGCGAGCCTGCGTGCGGCGCGCATGTACGGGCTCGTGGTGCTCGCGGACGACGTCGGCGACCATCGCGCGTACACGCGGTTCGCGGCGCTCGCTCCCTACACGCGACTCGACCGCCGCCACGGAGAATGGCGGACGGCCCTGACCTTCGAGACCCTCCACAAGCCCGGGGCGCTCCACGCGGCGATCGAGCCGCTGGCGAAGCGCGGCATCGACATGGTGCAGCTCGTCTCACGCCCCATCCCGACGCGGCCGTTCGACTACCGCTTCGACTGCGTGCTCGGAGCCCATCCACTCGATCCGGCGTTCACCTCGGCACTGCGCGACATGCACGACGAGACGGCCCGGATCCGCGTGATCGGCTCGTACCGGGCCGACCGCGACGAGGGCTGGGAGACGGTCGCCGCCTGAGGCAGCGCCGAGCAGGTGCCGGCATGCGACGATGCCCGTGTGAGGAAGCGGACGCCCCTCCCGGTGCGCATCTGCGACGTCGCACCGCGTGACGGCCTGCAGTCGGAGCCGCCGCTGCCGCCGGCGACTCGCGCCGAGCTCGCGAACCGCCTCGCCGCCGCTGGAGCCCCGAGCGTCGAGGCCGCGAGCTTCGTGCGCGACGAGCTCGTGCCCGCGATGGCCGGCGCGGAGGAGGTCGCCGCCGCGCTGAGCGCCTCGCCAGGAACGACGTTCGCCGGCCTCGTCCTCAACGAGCGCGGCTACGAGCGGCTCGCCGCCACGACGCTTGGGGCAGTGCACGTGACCTTCGGCGTCACGGAGCGGTTCCAGCAGGCGAACGCCGGGTCGTCCGTCGAGGAGGGTCTGCGCGCGGCCGAGGCCGTCGGCCGTCGCGCACGGGGCGACGGCCGCCCGGTGACCGTGGTGCTCAGCTGCGCGTTCGGATGTCCGTACGAGGGCCGGGTCGACCCCGGCAGCGTGTACGACCTCGCCGGTCGTGCCTCGACGTTCGCCGACGCGATCGTGCTCGCCGACACGATCGGCGTCGCAGGCCCGACAGAGGTCGCGCGGCAGGTCGAGCGGTGCGTCCGCACGCTCCGCGAGACGGTCGGCGTCCACCTCCACGACACGCGTGGGACGGCGGCCGCCGGGGTGCTCGCCGCGGTCGGCGCGGGCGCGACGGTGATCGACGCGTCGGTGGGCGGCGTGGGCGGCTGCCCGTTCGCCCCCGGGGCGCAGGGCAACGTCGCGACCGAGGACGTCGTCTACCTGCTCGAGCGGGAGGGGATCGAGACGGGCGTGGACCTCGACGCGCTGATCGGGACGGCCCGTTGGCTCTCGACCGTGCTCGGGCACGACCTTCCGGGCCACGTCCACCGCGCCGGCCGCTGGGGCTGAGCGGACGGGCGGCGCGGAGGCCGACCCGCGTGGCGCTGCCAGGGCTCGCGGCTCTGAGCCACGAGCGTCCTCGGCGTGCGAGCCGAGCCAGCCCCGACGACCCGCCACCCGCGGGCAGCCGGGCCGCCCCCGGGCGACAGGGAGCAGGCTAGGCAGCCGCGGTCGTGACCGCCGTCGTCTCGGTCTCGAACGGCGAGAGGTACGTGCGCCACGTGTCGGGCACGCGCTGTGTCGCGAGGCGGATGAAGAGCACCGGCGCCGGGGCCCGCGGCGGCCGTGGCAGCGACATCCTCGCCTCCTCGAGCAGCCGGTTCCCCTTGCGGAGGTTGCACGGCGCACAGGCCGTCACCACGTTCTCCCAGACGGACGCGCCGCCACGCGAGCGCGGCACGACGTGGTCGAGGGTGAGCCGGCCACCGCTCGTGCCGCAGTAGACGCAGCGCCACCCGTCTCGGGCGAAGAGCGCGCGACGGGAGATGCGCCGCTTCACCGCCCGGGGCACGCGGACGTAGGCCGTCAGGCGGATCACCTGGGGGCGCGGATAGGCCGTCGTGGCCGTGCGCAGCGGCTCTGCGTGCCGCTCGACGACCTCCGCCCGCCCCTTCCCGACGAGCACGTGCGCACGGCGCACCGTGCAGACGTTGAGGGGCTCGTAGCTCGCGTTCAGGACGAGGACCTGATGCACGTCCGGCGAGCGTAGCAAGGGCGCCTCACCCCGCCGGAGCCGACGTCCGGACGCCCCCGGCGCCTGCGTCGCGGCGGAGGACCTTGCCGGGGTTCATGATCCCGAGCGGGTCGAACACCTGCTTGACGCCGCGCATCAGGCCGACGAGGTCGCCGTGCTCCTGCTCGAGCGCGTGGACCTTCCCCAGACCGACGCCGTGCTCCCCGGTGCACGTGCCCCCGCGGGCGAGCGCGTCGCTGACGAGCAGCTCGATCAGCTCGTCGGAGGAGCGCACCTCGGACGGGTCGTCGGGGTCGACGTGGAGGCTGAGGTGGACGTTGCCGTCACCGGCATGGCCGACGATCCCGGCGATCAGCCCGCGGCGCTCGACCTCCGCTCGGGCGAAGCCGACGGCCGCCGCGAGCTGGCTCAGGGGGACGCAGATGTCGGTGGAGCGCGAGCTGCGACCCGGCGCGGCGGCAGCGGACGCGTACGCGGAGGCGTGCCGGGCCGCCCACAGCGCGGCCCGCGCGGTCGGGTCGCGCTCGTGGACGACGTCGACGGCGCCCTCGGCCTCGGCGATCGCCCGGACGAGCTCGAGGTCCGAGGCGACCGTGCCCTCGCTCCCGGCCGCCTCGACGAAGAGCGAGGGCACCTGCGGGAACGCCGTGCCCCGGTAGGCGTTGATCGCTCCGATCGTCCAGCCGTCGAGGAGCTCGACCCGCGTGACGCCCGCGCCGGCCGCGACGATCGCGCTCGCCGCGCGGCACGCCGCCTCGACGTCGGGGAAGGCGAGGCGTGCGACGGCTGCGTGCTCAGGGATCCCGTGGAGCCGCAGCGTCAGCTCCGTGATCACCGCGAGCGTTCCCTCCGAGCCGACGAGGAGCCCGAGCAGGTCGTACCCGGCGGAGGTCTTCGGCGCGCGACTGCCGGCGCGGATCACGTCACCGCCGGGCAGCACCGCCTCGAGCGCGAGGA
The DNA here is from genome assembly GCA_964623875.1 of uncultured Gaiellales bacterium. Taxonomy (GTDB): domain Bacteria; phylum Actinomycetota; class Thermoleophilia; order Gaiellales; family Gaiellaceae; genus Gaiella. The sequence goes on along the minus strand of CAZUVW010000019.1, from coordinate 1,849 downwards.
CGTTGGCTCGCATCTTCCCGTAGCGCACGGTCGTCGTCCCGGCCGCGTTCGTCGCCGCCATCCCACCGAGCGTCGCGTCGGCCCCGGGGTCGACCGGGAAGAACAGCCCGTGCTCCCCCGCGGCCCGCTCGAGCGCCCCCCGCGTCACGCCGGCCTGCACCGTTGCCGTCAGGTCCTCCGGCGAGACGGCGAGGATCCTGTCCATCCGGGTCAGGTCGAGGCTGATCCCGCCTGCGACCGGGATGACGTGGCCCTCGAGGCTCGAGCCCGCGCCGAAGGGCGTCACCGGCACGGTGCGCTCGGCCGCGATCGCGAGCACCGCCGACACGTCGGCGGTCGAGGTCGCGTACACGACCAGATCGGGCCGGTGCGGCCGGTGGAAGGTGATGTCGCTCGCGTGGAGGTCGAGCTCCGACGCGCCGTCCGTCACGCGAGTCGGGTCGCCGAGCGCCTCTGCCAGCGCAACGGCCAGATCGGAGCTCGCGCCCACGCTCATCGCCGCAGCACCGCACGGTCGGTCAGCCCGATGCGCTCCGCCGGGAGGCTCGTGAGGCGTCGGACGGCGTCGGGCGACTGCACAGCCCGCAGTATCCTGCATCGCCGTACGCCCACTTCGCACTCTGCCACCGCGTCCGGGCTGGGGCGATCAGGGGCGATCCGGTCGGCCGATCTCGTGCGCCTGGTCGGTCTCGGGCGGGGATGCGTGGAGACGCGGAAGCAGCACGTCCTCCCGTCCGTAGTGCCCGACGACGTCGAAGAGCCGCTTGGCGCGCAGCCCGATCCGCAGGTCGCAGTCCGCGATCAGGATCCCCTCCTCGCCGTACAGCGGGCCGGCGATCACGTTGCCCTCCGACGGCTCCACGATCACCGCGCCGCCACGGCCGAGGATCTCCTTGCCCTGCGGGAGTCGGACCGGGAAGTCGTCGGGAACGGCGGATGCACACCAGCGCCTCGAGCGCGATCGCCGCCTGCACGCTGCTCACGGTCGTGTCGAGATCCTCGACCACCGCGGAGATCGACACGTTCATCAACGACGTGTCCACGACCAGCACGAACATCGCCATCGCCAGCAGGAGCGCGAGCCTCGGATTGCCGGAGCCCTCGCTCCCGCTCGCGCTGCGCTCGACCACGTCGCTCACCCGCGGAGACCCACGGCGGGCGGCGGGCGAAGGGCGGGGCGCGACGTCATGCGCACCATCCTAGGGGAGCCGCGCTCAGCTCACCGCCGCCTGCTTCAGAAGCAGACGACGCTGGCGTCCAGGCCGTCACGATCGTGGGCGGTCGGCGGAGCCTTCAGGAGGCGCGGTCCATCGTCTCGCTCGCCAGCGGGCCGTCAGCCCGCCGCGAGCACGTCGTTCAACGCGGCCGCCGTGGCCGGACCGACGACACCGTCGGCCGCGAGGTCGTTCGCCTGCTGGAAGGCCACCACGGCGGCCACGGTCTGCGGGCCGTACGTGCCGTCGATCGGGCCGGGGTCGTACCCGGCGCTCGTCAGCGCCCGCTGGAGGTCGGCGGTCACCTCGGGGTCGGCATCCTCGCCGAGCCGGAGCTTCGTCCCTTCGGGCAGGACGAACGCCGAGGTGTCCGGTGTCGGGGGCGTGGTCGTCGGGGTCGTCTCGGCGTCCGAGGGGGCGGTCGTGGCGGGCGGACTCGCCGTGTCTGCCGGGGTGGTGGTGGTCGGCGCGGCGGACGTGCCGGTCTCCGTCTGCTCGGATGTGGTCGTGACCGGCTCGGAGACCGCGGTCGCGGACGTCTCGTCTCCGCCCCGCGCGACGAGCACCCCGACCGCGACAGCGAGCACGAGCACCGCCGCGAGCACGGAGCCGACGACGATGCGTCGGCGCTCGAC